>CAZOCL010000252.1:0-9710 GCA_964578245.1 uncultured Klebsiella sp.
CATCGGTTCCATCACCTGCCGGGTCGGAGACCGGCGCTCCGCAGTGGGTCTGGCGCGTCCTGCCAGCCAGTGCCGCCCTGCCGTTGCTTGCCTTCCCGCTCGCGTGCTGGTTTGGCTTCAAGGTTCAGGACCAGGTCTGGGTGAGATTCACCCCGATCGCGGCCGGCATGCTCCTGGTGGTCGTCGCGTGGGAAAGCCGCAAGTGGGCGCCCGCGCTCTGTGCCCGCTGGACCGTCGGGCTCGCAGCGGTCAGCCTTTTCACCATGGTCGCGCTGACGCCTCTGGTGGAGACCGAACTGCGCAGCAACCAGACCCTGCAGCCGCTGGGCGCGGCCTTGAAGCGTGAATTCCGCGAGGACGACCTGGTCATCGTGCGCAACCGCATCCCGCAGGGGCTGCCTTTCTACGCGCATCCGGTCATCAGCGCGACCCGGCGGCCTTGGATGTCCGGCCTGCCGGAACACCGGATGCCCTTCGAGTTTCCCGGCAACCGCGAGCGCTTCGGCGACCGCGTGCTGAAGGACGATCACATCTTCAGCAACCTGCTGGCCGGCCAGCAACGCGTGCTGGTGGTGGGGTTCAAGGGTTCGTTGACCAGTTCCCGGCTCCTCGCGCGCGGCAAGCCGCTACGGCTGCTCGCCGAAGTGGGCGACTGGGAGCTGTTCACGAACCAGTAGCGTGCAATCGGTGCCTTCCCTTTCAACGCAGGGTCACGGCTGCAGTGTTGGCTGATGGGATCCTCACCAGCTGCAGCAGCAGGACAAACACCCGCCGCTTTCGCGTATTTGGCGGGCCAGTTCCCCGCTTCAAAAATACCGCACGAACGACTTCTTCTTCAGGCGCTCGACGTATTTCTTCTGCAGGCGGGCACGCTCCTGGTTGAGCAGCGTCTTCTCGATTTCCTCGCGCACCTCGGTCAGCGCGCGCACCTGCGCGGGCTTGAGTTCCTCGACCAGCAGGAGGAAGCACGCGTCCGGCAGGTCAATCACCCCGCTGCGCTGCCCGGCCTTCAGGTTGACGATGGCATCGGCGAAATCCTTGCGGAGCACGGAGCGCTCGCGCCAGCCCAGATCACCCTTGTCGCGCTTCTGCGAGCCGTCGGAATAGACCGACGCCATCTCGCCGAAGTCCGCCCCGGCGGCCAGCTTGGCCTCCAGCTCCTTCGCCAGCTGGCGGACCGCCGCGGGATCGCCGCCGTCCTTCTTGCGCAGTTCGATCATGCGCAGATGCACCTGCTCAGACAGCTTGAACTCCTCCTGATGCGCCTTGTAATAGGTCTCGATCTTGAACGGCGAAATGATGACGGCGGAGGCGACGTTCTTGAGGTTCATCTGCTCGACGATGAACTGGTCGCGGATGTCGGTGCGGAACTGCTCGTAGGTCATGTTCTGCGCTTCGAGCGTTTTGATGAGCTTCACGCGGTCGCCGTAACGCTCACGGATGCGGTCCTGCACGAAGTCCTCGATGATGCTTTCGGGGAAGCTGTAGCCGGCCGCCTTGAAGTCATCGAGCGTGAGCTGGCGCTCGATAAGCTGCGTCAGGCCGTCCTTGTAGATCTCCATCGCCTTCTCATTGTAAACGGGCCGGGTCATGCCGGGCTGGCGTTCGAGGGCGACGATGGCCGGCTCGATGAACTGCCGCGCCTCCTTCTCGGTGATCACCGTTTCATTGACGATGGCAACAATGCCGTTGACCAGCTCGGGGGCGGCCCCGGCCAGCGGGCACCACGCGAGCAGCAGCAGGATGACAACAAGACGTTTCATGTCCATTGCGCGGGAGAATAGGGGGCGAGCGGGACAGGTCAAGAGCCGCGCGTGCGGTCAAAATGAGGATTGCCGCCCGGCGATGGGTTTGGTAGCAACACAGCCGTCAGCCACGGTGCGGGTGTGGTTCAATGGTAGAATGTGGGCTTCCCAAGCCTGAGACGAGGGTTCGATTCCCTTCACCCGCTCCACTTCATTTCCAATCACTTAGGTGTGCACCGTCACACGTTGAGTGACGGTTGAAGCGGTTTTCCGCCCCTTTTGGTTCGGTGCTCAGGCACCGCTTGCCCGCCGCCGCCAGGCTATGAGCATCTGCGGCGAGCGCATGAGCAGAGTTAGGTTGGGGACGGAATGAGGCCACGTCGTTTCACAGGATCAGTTCAGCCTGGAATTCCGTGCCGCTCGGCTCGCGTCTTAACGTGAAGCCGACCCGTTGCGCCACGCGCTGCATGTCGAGGTTGTCTGCGAGCATGATGGCCGTGATGCGTTCCAGGCCTTCATCGCGGCCTGCCTGGACGAGCAGCTTCAGCAGTTGCGTGCCCAGGCCCTGATGGTGCCATTGGTCGCTGATCGTCATGGCAAATTCCGCCTCGTTCAAGCCATGCACCCGGCTCAGGCGCCCCACGCCGAGAATCTCCCGGGCGGTGCCCGCCGGGTCGCGCCGCTCGACCACCAGCACCATCTCACGGTCGTAATCCACGAAGCAGATGCGGCTCAAGCGGGCGTGCGCCACCCGCTGATCGAGCTTGAGCGGGGTGAAGTAGCGCAGGTAAACGCTGCGCTCGGACAGGGTGTGATGGAACTTCACCAGCAAGGGTTCGTCTTCGGGGCGGATCGGCCGGATGATCACCGGCGTGCCGTCGCGAAGGTGCCAGGGCAGGACGTAGCGGACGGGATAGGGGCTGATGGCCGGCCGGGGCAGTTGTGCCGCCGTGGTGGTGGCGGGATGCAGCACCACCCGGGCGTCCAGCGCGAGCATGCGCTCCGGCGAGACGAGCAGCGGGTTCACATCGATCTCCGCGATCCACGGCTGCTCGGCGACGAGCTGGCTGAACCGCACAAGCAGATGTTCCAGCGCCATCAAGTCCACCGGCGCACGACCGCGCACGCCTTGCAGGGCGGTGAAGATCTTCGTCCGCTCCATCAGCCGGCGGGCCAGCGTGGCGTTCAGCGGCGGCAGGCCGAGCGCACGATCGTGAAAGATCTCCACGAGCTGGCCGCCCGCGCCAAACAGAATGACCGGACCGAACTGCGGATCAATGCTGCTGCCCAGGATGAGTTCGTAGCCCTCACGCGGGATCATGGGCTGGACGGTCACACCCAGGAAATGCTGGCTCCCGGCTTTCTCGCTGACCGTGGTGCGGATCCGGTCCCACGCACCGCGCACGGCAGTGACGTCTTGCAGGTCGAGCTGCACGCCGCCCACGTCGGTCTTATGCGTGAGCGTCTCGGAGAAGAGTTTGACCGCGACCGGGAAGCCCAGCTTCCCGGCGTGCTCAACGGCTTCGTCCTGGCTGCGGGCCACGAGTGTCTCCACCGTGGGGATGCCATAGGCGGCGAGCAACCGCTTGGACTCCACCTCCGTCAGCAGCGTGCGTCCCGACTTGCGCCCGTCGGCAATGATAGCCTCGGCCACAGCGCGGTGCGCGTCGGCATCCGCGCCCGTGGACAGGGCGGGTGTCTCGTAGATCGCGCGGAGATTGTCGCTGTAGCGCCACATGAGCGCGAAGGCTTTGGCCGCCGTGTCGGGGTAGTCGAAGGTCGGGATGCCGGCGGCATTGAGTGCGGCCCGGCCCGCATCCAGGCCTCCCCCGCCCATCCAGCTCGTGAGCAGCGGCTTGCCTGCCGGCTGCACCAGCGAACGGATCGCCTCCGCCGTGCCCTGTGCATCCGTCATGGCCTGCGGCGTGAGAATGACCAGCACGCCATCGGATTGCGGGTCTTGCGCGGCCAGGCTGACCGCCCGGGCGTAACGCGCCGGATCGGCATCGCCCAGCACATCAATGGGGTTGCCATGGCTCCAGTGAGCTGGCAGCAGTTGATCCAGTTCCGTCAAGATGCTGGCGGAGAGGGGCGCGAGCTGGCCGCCCCCGGTGACCAGCGCATCCGTGGCGAGCGCGCCCGGGCCGCCCGCGTTGGTGACGATGGACAGGCGCGGACCGCGCGGATTCGGCTGCTTCGCCAGCAGCTCGGCCATGTTGAACAGCTCGCCGATGGTGTTCACGCGCAGGACACCCGCGCGACGGAACGCGGCCTCGAGCACGTCATCACTGCCCGTGAGGGCGCCAGTGTGGGACGCGGCGGCCTTCGCGGCGGCATCCGTGCGGCCGACCTTCAACACGATGACCGGCTTGGTGAGCGCGACCTCCCGCGCGGCCGAGAGGAACGAGCGCGCATCGCCCACGGACTCCATGTAGCAGATGATGCTGCGGGTGCGGGGATCGTCACCGAAGTGCGTGATCAGATCGCCCCAGCACACGTCGAGCATCGAGCCCACCGAGACGAACGCGCTGAAGCCGACGTTTTCGCGGAAGCTCCAGTCCAGCACCGCCGTGCAGAGCGCCCCGCTCTGGCTCAGAAAGGCCACGCTGCCTGGCTTGGCGGTGGCGGTGGCGAAGGTCGCGTTGAACCCCGTGTGCGGCACCATGAGCCCGAGGCAGTTCGGGCCAAGCAGCCGCAGCTTGCCCCGCCGTGCCTCCGCGAGGCACTGCTGCTCCAATTCCGCCCCGGCCGGTCCGGTTTCGCGGAAGCCAGCGGAGATGATGACCGCCGCCGGGATCCCGGCCTCGGCACACTCGCGGATGAGGCCCGGGACGGACGGCGCGGGTGTCACGATCACCGCCAGATCCACCGGCTCCGGAATCGCACCCACCGTGGGGAAGGCCGGACAGCCGCCGACCGTCGGGTGCTTCGGATTGACCGGGAAGACGCGCCCATCGAAGAGCTGGAGATTCTCCCAGATGGCCCGGCCGACGCTGCCGGCCCGCTCGGTCGCGCCGATCACCGCGACGGATCGCGGGCTGAAGAGCGCGTCCAGCGGGTTGTGGCGCGCTTGCCGGAGGACGTCGTGGGCCAAGCCCGGAGGCTGTGCAGGATGTGCCATGGCAAAAGTCAGGATGCGGTCCTGGTTGCAGCGCCGGCCGGCGCGCGCCGGTAGATGACCCAATAGACCAGCCCCACAAGCCCCGCCCCGCCGACCAGGTTGCCGAGTGTGACAGGGATGAGGTTCTGAGCAAAGCCGGACCAGCTCAACGGCCCGGCCGCGGCGGGCCCATTCAAGAAGAGGCCCAGCGGGATGAAATACATGTTGGCCACGCTGTGCTCAAACCCCGCGGCGACGAACGCCGAGACGGGGAAGACGATGGCCAGAATCTTGTCCGTCACCGTGCGGCCCGCCAGTGCGAGCCAGACCGCGAGGCAGACGAGCAGGTTGCACAGCACGCCCTTGAAAAACGCCTCGCCAAAGGGCAGTGCGCACTTCGCGGTCGCAAGGGCGATGGCCGTGCGGCCGACCGCGCCGCCGTTCATGCTGGCGTGGCCGGACACCGACACGAGGAACGCCAGCCCGGCGGCCCCGGCACAGTTGGCGAGGAACACCACGCCGAGGTTTTCAACCAGCTTGGCGGTGGAGATGCGGCGGGAGACCCACGCCATGACGAGCAGGTTGTTGCCCGTGAACAGCTCCGCACCCGCCACCACCACCAGGATGAGCCCCAGCGAGAACACCAGTCCGCCCAGCCCCCGTGCGAGCGCGAAGGAGAGCGTGGCATCGCTCACCACCACGGTGAAGTAGAGGGCGCCCAGGCCGATGAAGCCGCCCGCCAGCACGCCCAGCGCGGTCATGGAGAGCAGCGGCAGGTTCGCCTTGGTCACACCAACATTCTCCACCCGCTCGGCGATTTCCTTCGGCGAGTAGCAATCAAAGCCGAAGACTTCAGGCATGATGATTGACGGGTTGAAGGGTTGAGGGCCTAGGGAGTGATGGCACCCGGGGCGGGAGATTGGCGGGCGCGCTGCTCATCGCTTTGAGCTTCCACTTTCTCGACCACCACCGCCACGACTTTGTATTCGGGCGTCATCGTGATGCGGTCACGGCGCGGGCCGGTGACCTGGTTCAAGAAGGACTCAATGGAGTGGAAGGTGGCGAACAGCGCGCCCGCCTGCACGCGCTCATCCACGTGGACCGGCATCAGCGCGGCACCATGGCGGCTGCGCACCCGCACCCGGTCACCTTCGTGGAGGCCGAGGCGCTCGGCATCGGCCGGGGCGAGATCCACGGTGTCAGTCGGGTGCAGCAAGTTGTTGGGGGTGCGGCGTGTCATCGTGCCGGCGTTGAACTGGTAAAGCGTGCGGCCCGTGGTGAGCAGGAACGGGAACGCCTCGCTCGGTGCCTCCTCACTGGCCTCGTAGTCCACGCGTTTGAGCGGGGCACGCGGCCCGTGCGGGAAGGTCTCGGTGTGCAGGATGGCGGTGCCCGGATGGGCTTCGGTCGGGCAGGGCCATTGCAGGCCGCCGCGCTCGATGCGCTCGTAGCTGATGCCGGCCCCCGCGGGCCAGACGCAGCGGACTTCATTCCAGATCTCCTCGGGGGAGGCGAAGTCGAAACCGGTGTTGGTGGGGCGCATCGCCTTCGCCACCCGGCAGATGATTTCCCAGTCCGGCTTGGAGTTGCCCAGCGGCGGAAAGGCCTGCCGCACGCGCTGCACGCGGCGCTCTGAGTTCATGAACGTCCCGTCCTTCTCGAACGACGAGCAGGCGGGCAGGAAGACATGGCCGAAATCCCGCGCCAGTTCGTTCATGAACAGGTCCTGCACGATGACCAGGTCGAGCCTGGCCAGCGCGGCGCGGGTGGCGGCGGTGTTCGGGTTCGTGAGCGCGACGTCGTAGCCAATGGCCCAGAGCGCCTTGAGCTTTCCGGCTCCGGCGGCAGCCACCATCTCCATCAGGTTCAGGCCCTTGGTGTGCGGCAGCGGAGCCTGCCACACGGTCTCGAAGAGATCGCGCGCCTGCTCGGGGGCGACATAGCCGGTGAGGTTGCCGGGCTCGCAGCCCATGTGCGCGGAGCCTTGCACGTTGTTCTGGCCGCGCAACGGGTTCACGCCGGAGCCAGGCCTGCCGAAGTTGCCCGTGAGCAACGCGAGATTCACGAGGCACATCACACCTTCCGTGCCCTGGATGTGCTCCGTCACCCCCAGGCCGTGGAAGCACATCGCTGGCCGGGCCGTCGCGTAGAGGCGTGCGGCTGCGCGGATCTGGTCGGCCGAAACGCCGGTGAGCCGCGCGGCCCGCTCCGGGGTCCAGGCGGCGATGAACTCCCGGAACGCCGCCACGTCGGCCACGCGGTCGCGCAACGCATCGGCGTCCACGAACTGCTCGGTGACGATGACGTGCGCCAGCGCATTGAGCAGCGGCACGTTGGTGCCGGGATGGAGCGCGAGGTGGACATCCGCGAGCCGGGCCAGCTCTGTGGCCCGCGGATCAATCACGATCAGCTTCGCGCCGTGGAGCACCGCCTGCTTGATGCGGGCCCCGACGACCGGGTGGCCTTCCGTGGGGTTGCAGCCGCAAACGAGGAAGGCGCTGGCCCGCTCAATGTCATCGAAGCAGTTCGTCGCCGCACCGGTGCCCAAGGTGGCCTTCATGCCGGCGGCGGTCGGCGCGTGGCAGACCCGGGCGCAGCAGTCCACGTTGTTCGTGCCTAGCACGACGCGGGCGAACTTCTGCGCGAGGTAGTTCTCCTCGTTGGTCCCGCGCGCGGAGCCGAGCACTCCGATGCTGTCCGGCCCGTCCCAGGCGAGGATCGCGGACAATCGCCCAGCGACATAGTTCACCACCTCTGGCCACGAGACTTTCTGCCACGCCCCGTTGCGCCGGATCATCGGCTCGGTGATCCGGTCGACGGCGTGCGTAAAGTCAAAGGCGTAGCGGCCCTTCACGCAGAGGTGGCCCTTGCTGACCGGTGCGTCGAGGACGGGCTTCACCTGCACGATGCGGCTGCCCTGCGTGCCCACGAGCAGTTCGCAGCCCGTGCCGCAGTAAGGGCAGGTGGTGCGCGTCCAGCGCTCTGGTTCACCCAGGCGGAGGATGGACTGGTCTTCCAGCGCGCCGCTGGGGCAGGTGTCCACGCACGCACCACAGCTTACGCAAGGACTGGCCAGCAAGGACGGTCCGTCCGGCAGGATGTGGGTGTTTGCCCCGCGGCCGAAAGCGTGCCAGACGAACTGGCCCTGCACGTCGGCGCAAATCCGCACGCAGCGCAGACAGTGGATGCACCGGCTGAAGTCGGCGGCGAGGTAGGGGTGGGTGGTGTCCTGGAAGACCTCGGTGTGCGACGTGGCCACGCAGGTGAAGGGGTGGTGCGCATCGCCGGGCAGCTTGTTGCCATCGGTCCCGGGGCAGACGTGATATTGCCGGAGGAGACGATGGAACGGCTTGTCCGGCCGCTGCTGCACGGCTTCCGGGGGGTAGTCCCGCGCCAGCATCTCCAGCAGCGTGTGCCGCGTGGCCTCCAGTTCAGGCGTGTGTGTCGCGATGGCCATGCCCTCGGTGGCCGGGGTGCTGCACGCCGGCACCGGGTGCTCGCGACCGCCCTGCTGCACGAGACACAACCGGCACACGCCCGCCGGATGCAACCGGTCATCATGGCAGAGCGTAGGCACCGCCACCCCGGCTTGCCGGCACGCGTCCAGCACGGTTGCACCGGGGCGCACTTCCACTGGCGAGCCGTTGATGGTGAGGTGGGTCATGGATGGGTCACAGTTAAGGACATGGATGAAGCTGGCCGGCTCAGTTGCCGGGCTTGCTTCCCGCACTGTCCTGAGTGCCGGCGGCTAAGCCCAGTGCACGTTCCTTTTCCAGAATCGCCAGGGTGGTCTTGAGCACCGTGTCCGGATTCAGCGAGATGCTGTGGATGCCCTGCTCGACCAGGAACTGCGCGAAGTCAGGATAATCGCTCGGGGCCTGGCCGCAGATGCCAATCTTGCGGCCGCGCCGGCGGCACACCGCGATGACCTGTGCGATGAGCTTCTTCACGGCGGCGTTCCGCTCGTCGAAGATGGGCGCGACGATCTCGGAATCGCGGTCCACGCCCAGGGTGAGCTGCGTGAGGTCGTTCGAGCCGATGCTGAAGCCGTCGAAGATGTCGGCGAACTCATCCGCGAGGATGACGTTGCTGGGGATCTCGCACATGACATACAGCTCCAGCCCGTTCTCACCACGCTTCAGGCCGTGCTTGGCCATCTCGGCCTGCACGCGGCGGCCTTCCTCGACGGTGCGGCAGAAAGGGATCATCAGCTTGAGGTTCGTCAGGCCCATCTCCTCGCGCACCTTCTTCACCGCCTTGCACTCCAGTGCGAAGCCCGCCTGGTAGCGCGGATGGTAATAACGGCTTGCCCCGCGGAATCCGATCATCGGGTTCTCCTCGGTGGGCTCATAGGCTCTGCCGCCGATCAGATTCGCATACTCGTTGGTCTTGAAGTCGCTGAGGCGGAGGATTACGTCCTTCGGATAGAACGCGGCGGCGATCATCGCGACGCCCTGGGCGAGCTTGTCCACGAAGAACTGCGGTTTGTCCAAGTAACCAGCCGTCAGCACGTCGAGCTGGGCGCGGGTGGCGGGGTCCTGCTTCTCGTAGTCCAGCAGCGCCAGCGGATGGGCCTTGATGTAGGTGGTGATGATGAACTCCTCGCGCGCTAGGCCGACCCCGTCGTTCGGGATGAACGAGAGCGAGAAGGCTTCCTCCGGGTTGCCCACGTTCATCATCACCTTCGTGCGCGGGTGGCCGAGGTTCTTGAGGCTCGTGCGCGTCACGTCGAACGGCAGCTTGCCGTCATACACGAAGCCTGTGTCGCCCTCGGCGCAGCTCACCGTCGCCATCTGGCCGTCGGTGAGCAGCTCGGTGCCGTGCTCGGTGCCGACGATGGCCGGCACGCCCAGCTCGCGACTCAC
>CAZOCL010000253.1:0-9697 GCA_964578245.1 uncultured Klebsiella sp.
GGGGCTCGACGGAGTCTCGCCCTACCGGGGTTGGGTTATAGGGATGGCTCACGGAATCGAGAGGAACTCGCTGGTGTTCAGCAAGGTGTGGCAAAGGTGGGCAAGGGCTCCGCTGCGCGCGGTTTCCATCGCGTCGCCAGCAAGTAGCCGGCGCACGCCTTCGGACTCCACGGCCTCGCGGCACCATTTGGATTCCATCGGCGTGGGTTGACGTGACAGCGCGATGCGGAAGGCGGACCCGATACGGCTCTCCGTGTCGGGCTGCTCCCGGCAGACCCGCTGGGCAAGCCGGCTGGCCTGTTCCAGCACGAAGTCGTCATTGAGCATGGTGAGCGGCTGCGAGACAACGGCACTGGTCTGTCGGCGGAGGCAGTTCCCGGGCAGTGACGGCTGGTCGAAAGTGGCAAGCAGGGAGGGATGATAGTTGCGGCGTTGCAGTAGATAGAGGCTGCGGCGGGACTTTTCCTCGGGGTGCTGAAGCAGGGATTCATTGATCACAATCGCACCGTCCAGGAGGTTGGTGGTGAGGATTGGCGGACCACCGGGTTTGAGATTGAGCCGGCCGCTCACGAGGAGCAGCGAGTCGCGCACCATTTCAGAATCCAGGCGGCGAAGCCGTTGGTGCCAGAGCAGGGAGTTGCCGGGGTCGGCGGATTGCGCACGCGTGACAAGCTGAGTCTCGGTGGCCGAAGCTTGCTGGTAGGTGGAGGAGGACAGGATCAGCCGCAGCAGGGGTTTCAAGCGCCAGCCGTTGCGGATGAACTCGCCAGCAAGCCAGTCGAGCAGTTCTGGGTGCGAGGGCCGGGCACCGGAGACGCCAAGGTTCTCGCTGGTCTCGACCAGGCCGCGATCGAAAAGTTGCTGCCAGACGCGGTTGACGAACACTCGGGCGACGAGGGCCGAGGCGGGGCTGCCGGGGGCGGTGAGCTGCTGTGCGAGGGCGAGGCGGCGACCACTGGTCGGACCGTCAGGGCGAGACGCTTGGCGTCCGGGGGAGATACTTGCAGCGCTCGCCTCGCTCCGCTCGGAATGGGGCTCGACGGAGTCTCGCCCTACCGGCTTCAAGTGGGACCGGAGCAGTGCCGGGAGTGCGGGCATCACCTCTTCCGCAGGTTTGTCCACCTCCCCACGGCGCAGGATGTGGACGGGCGTAGGCTTGCCTGTGTCATAGACCGCGTGAATTTGAGGCGGGGTCTGGCGACGCGCGTTGACGCTGGCGATCTCGCGGTCGAACCGATCCCACTCGGTCTTGTCTTGCGGTGTCAACGCAGCTTTGACCTCGTCCGTTGTCACACGCAGCAGGCGCTCAAAGCGGCCCACCAGCCGCCGCTGTTCCTCGGTGCGCTTCTCAAAGAGCGTGCGCGCGGCGGTCTTTGCTTCGTCACGGATTCCGCTCGGCACTTGTGGAAGCCGGGTTTCTAGGATCGCATCGCGGTAGCGGTCGCGAATGGTCTGCTGTTGCTGCTTGAAAGCCTCCACTTCCTTGTCCAGTTCAGCATTCTGCCGGTCGTAGTCCGCCTTGACCGGCTTGGGCACATCGGCCAGCACTCGGTCCTTCGGGGTCACCCAAGCGGCAGGGTTCAACGCGGGGGCGAAGTGGCTCACGAAACCATAGTAGTCTGCCTGGGAAATCGGTTCGTATTTGTGGTCGTGGCAGCGGGCGCAATTGAGCGTAAGCCCGAGCAGATTGCCGGCGATGACTTCGGCGGTTTGCTGGAGGTGCGCGTGGCGGATGGCGGGGGTGTTTAGCTCTGGTTCATCTGTGTCATCCGCCGCCACGCGCAGGAAGCCGGTGGCGACGAGGAGGGTGCGCATTTCATCGGTCAACTCGGACGCACTTCGCCAGTCCACCAGTTCGTCGCCCGCGAGTTGTTCCGGCAGGAAGCGGTCGAAGGGCTTGTCCGCGTTGAAAGACTGGACGACGTAGTCGCGGTAACGCCACTTGCCCTCGCCGAGCTTGATGATGGTGGCGTCGTTATCAATGCCCATCACGTCCACATAGCCGACAGCATCCAGCCACCAGCGGCCCCAGCGCTCGCCGAACTGTGGCGAAGCGAGCAATTGTTCAATCGCATCGGCGATTGGCAATTGGCGATCCATGCCTGGGAGCCCGAGTTTCCCGAGGACAGGTGGCAGCCCAGTGAGGTCAAACGCGAGGCGGCGGAGCAGGGCAGGGGGCGGAGCCGGGGGAGAGAGCCGTAGGCCGGCGGCTTCCAACCTTGCCAGCACGAACAAATCGACCGGATTCGTGACTCGGGCGATGTCCCGGACCTTGGGCGGCGGCGGGGAAGCCAGCGGCTGGAAAGCCCAGTGGTTGGTCCCTGCGGTCGCCGCCGCGCTGGCCACAGTCGCCAGACAACCAAGCAGCCCGCATAACGCCACCAGTTGTTGACGAAGTCGCATGGTCACCTGAGTCGCGGCAAGTTTCGCCAGCGCTTGGATGAAAGCAACGGGAGTTTTCCGCGCCCTCAGAGCCCGCCCCCGGCATTCACCACGCGGAACTGCCAACCTCGAACGGCTGGCTACTTGGCTCGCTTCGGAGCCTGCTCGGCAGACTCTCGGCAGGCATCGGCGACAGCGGCAAGATGCGCCAGAAAACTTTCGCGCTCAGTTTCCGGGAGCACGGCGAGAACACCAGATTGCAGGTCAATGGCAAGCTGGCGTAGCTCCAGATACAGGCGCTTGCCCGCGGGTTTCACGCGGATGCGGTAGGCGCGGCGATCCTTCTCGTGCGGACGGCGCTCCACCCATCCGGCCGCCTCCATGCGCTCGACGAGCGAGGCAATGGTGTTGGGGTCGCTGCTCATCATCTGGGTCAATTCGCCCTGGGTGATGCCCTTGGGATCGGCCTCGGTGAGGCAGCGCAGCGCGGTGAACTGATCTGGCGTCGCCCCGGTGTGGGCGATGCGGCGGCGGAAGGCCTGGTTCAGGCCATACCACGCACGGCGGAGCAGGGGCGGCAGCCGACGACGCTCCGGCGAGTCAATCGCGGGGGCGGATTTTGAATGATTCCGGTCGGGCATGGGTCGGATGCTGTGTGTGCGGATAATACGTGTCCGTAGTATTTGGTTGCTTTCCGGGCAGCAGTCTGGAAAATCCAACCAACGCTGGGAAGAAAATTAGTTGCGCCCCGGCGTGCGTTTGCCAATTTAACCGCCTCTTAGCCAGACAACTTTAGCAGCCCAGGCCATGAAACTGATTGCTCCCTTCACCCTCGCCCTGCTGTGCGCGTGTTCCCAGGTCCAGCCCGCCCTCGCCGCTCCGGCTGCGTCCGGGCCCGTGAACGGCTGGCTCGCCTGGCGTGGACCGAACCAAAACGGCACTTCCTCCGAAAAGAACCTGCCGACCTCGATCGACCCGAAGAAGCCGCTCTGGACCGCCGAGTTCCCCGGCCAGTCCGCTCCGGTCATCGCCAACGGCAAGCTCTACATCATGGGCTACCTCGGGGACGGCGCGGAACTGCAGGAAGGCGTCCGTTGCTACGATGCGGAGTCCGGCAAGCTGCTCTGGGAGAGGCGCTACACTGACTTCCTCTCCGACACGATTTACCTGCGCTACGCCACCAGCAGCCCGGCGGTAGACCCGGAGACGGGCAATGTCTACATGCTCGGCACCCAGGGCATGCTCAAGGCCTTCACGGCGGATGGCAAAGAACTCTGGGGCTATTCGATGATGGAGCAGTTCGGCCGCCTCACGTTCCCGAACTCCCGCACCGCGTCGCCGGTGATCGACAAGGATCTCGTCATTGTGCGCGGCATCACGTCGAACTGGGGTGCCCAGGGTGCAGCGGGCGACCGCATGTATGCGTTCGACAAGAAGACTGGCGAACTCGTCTGGTCCTGCTGGTCCGGTGAACGCCCCAAGGACAACTCGTTCTCGCACCCAGTGCTGACGTGGTTCAAGGGCAAGCGCGTCCTCATCACGGCGACCGGCGACGGCAATGTATTCTGTGCCAACGCTCGCACTGGCGAAGCGATCTGGCGCGTGCCGCTCTTCAAGGCGGGCATTAACTCGACCACCGTCGTCCATAACAACGACAAGGTCATCGCCATCTTCGGCACGCCCTACGAGCCTGGCCAGATGGTGTGCATGAAGATTCCGCAGGTGGAGCCAACCAGCCCGACCAACGCACCGGTTGTAGTGGAGCGTCAGGCAGTCGAGCTATGGCACACCCCGGAGATTTCCACCTCCACGAGCCATCCGATCCTCGTCGGTGATCGAGTGTATGTGGTCGCGGAGAAGGGCGACCTCTGCTGCGTGGACGTGAACAACGGCAAGATTCTCTGGCGCTTGAAGCTGGGCATCGAGCAGCGCAACGCCGGCCTGGTGCACGCCGATGGAAAGATTTATGTCCCCATGCTGGATGACCCTGCGAGCAAGGGCAGCGGGGACAGCGAGACCGGCACCTCCGGCGCGTTCTACATTATCGAGCCGAGCGACAAGGAAGGGAAGATTCTCAGCCATGTTGCCTTGGATGGACGCTGCTTCGGCACGCCATCGGTTTACAACGGCAAGATCTACATGCAGACCACCCGCAAGCTTTATTGCTTCGGCAAGGCCGGCAACAACCCCGGCCTCCCGCCCGAGCCCGCGGCCGAGAAGTGGCCGACCCCCGGCAAGGCGACGCAGTTGCAGGTGATTCCCTCCGAGGTGCTGCTGAAGCCCGGCCAGACCGCCTCATTCCGCATCCGCTCGCTCGACAAGGACGGCTTCGTGGTGCAGGAAGGCATCGACCCCAAGACCGTAAAGTGGGCTGGCTACATTCCCCCGACGGCCAAAGTGCGAGCGAGCATGAAGGGTGCGTTCAATGCCAACGGCCAGTTGGTCGCCGGACCCGAGATCATGCCCAGCGCCGGTGCCTTTGAAGCCACCCTTGGCGAGTTGCACGGTTACATCCGCGGACGGGTGCTGCCGGGCCTGCCCATCAAGGAGGACTTCGAGAAGTTCGACATCTCGGTGGTTCATGAGACGGAAGAAGGCGTGAAGTTCGCCTACCCGCCGCTGCCGTGGATTGGCCCCCGTTTCAAATTTGAAGTGCGCCAGGCCGGGGACACCAAGGCGCTGGTGAAGGCCATTGACAACAAGTTCTTCCAGCGCGCGACGGTCTTCATGGGCGAGCCGAGCCTGAAGAATTACACCGTGCAGACCGATGTGATGAGCGAGGGCAAGGCGCGGAAGATGTCCGAAGTTGGCCAGGTCAACCAGCGCTACCTCATCGTGCTCAAGGGCAACTCGCAGGAGATCGAGGTGAACTCGAACCAGGAGCGGCTCAAGGTCACCGCGCCTTTCAAATGGAAGGCGAACGAATGGTATACGCTCAAGTCCCGCGTGGATGTGAAGCCGGATGGCTCCGGGGTGGTGCGGGCCAAGGCGTGGAAGCGCGGCGAGCCCGAACCCGCTGAGTGGACGATTGAAGTTCCCCACAAGGTCGCCCACCAGAACGGCTGCCCGGGTCTCTACGGCTTCGCGCCGCAGGAGATGCGGGTGTTCATTGACAATGTGAGTGTCACCGCAAACTGAAACCTTTTTGGCCGAGAATCCTCCTTGAAATCAGCATGAAAACCCTCCCCCTCCTCACCGCTGCGCTGCTGGCCGGCGGACTCATCACGCAAGCCCAGGACTGGACCCAATGGGGCGGCTCGCAATACCGCAACATGTATAACCCAGCCAAAGGGCTGCCGGACAAGTTCGAGCCCGGCAAACTGGTCAAGGGCACCGAGAACTACGACCCCACCACTCAGAAGAATGTGAAGTGGACCGCCAAGCTCGGCTCGCAGAGCTACGGCAATCCCACCATCGCCAATGGCCGTGTCTATGTCGGCACGAACAACGACGCGCCGCGTGACAAGAAGCATCTGGGTGACCGCTCGATTCTGCTGTGCCTGGATGAGAAGACCGGCGAAATGAACTGGCAGCTCGTGGTGCCGAAGCTCAAATCCGGCAAGGTCAATGACTGGGAAAGCCTGGGCCTGCTCGCGTCGCCCACCATTGAGGGCAATCGTATTTATATCGTCACCAGCCGTTGCGAGGTGCTCTGCCTCGATGTCGAAGGCATGGCCAATGGCAACGATGGCCCTTACAAGGACGAGGCCAAATACTCTGTGCTCGATATCGTCGGGCCAGATGGCAAGGCCGCTGCGCCCATTCAACCCGGCGCCAAGGACGCCGACATCATCTGGCGCTACGACATGATGGACGAACTGGGTGTGTTCCCGCACAACGCCTCGAACTGCTCGGTGCTCATCATCGGCGACATCATCTACGTCTGCACTTCGAACGGCCAGGATTGGACCCACGTCAACATCCCCTCGCCGCTCTCGCCCAGCCTCATTGCGATCAACAAGAAGACCGGCGAACTGCTCGGCGAGGACGATGCGAAGATCGGTTCCCGACTGTTCCACGGCCAGTGGAGTTCGCCCTCGACCGGCAAGGTCAACGGCAAGGACCTGGTCTTCTTCGGCGGTGGCGACGGCTTCTGCTACGCCTTCGATGCGATTCCGAAGAAGGAAGGCGACGGGGCGTTCCTCAAGACGGTCTGGAAATACGACGCCAACCCGCCCGAATACAAGATGAAGGACGGCAAGGCCATCAAGTATCCCGCCGCCGAAGGCCCGAGCGAAATCAACTCGACGCCGGTGTTCTGGAAGAATCGCGTTTACACAGCGACCGGCCAGGACCCCGAGCACGGTGAAGGTATCGGCCATCTTGTGTGTCTTGATGCGACCAAGACCGGCGACATCACCAAGACCGGCGTCATCTGGGAGTTCAAGGGCATCAACCGCAGCATCTCGACCGTTTCAATTGACCCGGACACCGGCCTGCTGTTCGTCGGTGATTTCTCCGGCTTCGTGTATTGCCTGGATTCCGAGACGGGCAAGCTGCACTGGAAGTATGACATGAAGGCGCACATGTGGAGTTCCACCATGGTCGCCGACGGCAAGGTCTATGTGGGTGACGAGGACGGCGATTTCGTCGTGCTCGCGGCCAAGGGCGGACCAAAGGCTGAAGTCCTGAGCGAGTGCAACCTGGGCGCGCCGATATACTCCACCCCGGTGATTGCCAACGGGGTGATTTACATCGCCAGCAACACCCACTTGTTCGCTTTGCATGATTCGGCGAAGGCGAAGGCGCCGAAACCCTGAAGCACTGCGGCCGTCCGTTCCCCGCGAGGGAAATGCTCCGTTATCCGAACATCGCGCTAGCCTGGCTGGTGGTCTTCACCACCTTGGTTGGCGTGCTATCCGCCGAGAACTGGCCGCAGTTCCGTGGACCGACCGGGCTGGGCTACACTTCCGAGAAGAAGCTCCCGCTCACTTGGAACGGCAAGACTGGTGAGAATTTGCGGTGGAAGGCTCCGTTGCCGAAGACCGATAACGCGTATTCCTCTCCGGTCGTATGGGGCGACCGAGTGTTCGTCACCTGCGCAGTAAACAATCCGTTGGAGCATCACGTCCTGTGCTTCCAGGTCAGTGAAGGCAAGCAACTGTGGGACGTGACGGTCCCGCCCGGCCCGTGGCTCTTGAAAGACCTGCGCGGCGGTTACGGTGCACCCACACCGGCGACCGACGGCAAGAGTGTGTTCGTGGTGTTCGGATCGGCCGTCGTGGCCGCGCTCGACTTCGATGGCAAACTAGTCTGGCGCAAGGAACTGGAAAAATTCTCTTTCGACGTGGCGCTCGGGGCCAGTCCTGTGCTGCACGGGGATACCGTGATTCTCGACTGCGACCAGACCGGAAAGAAGTCCAGCATCATCGGCTTCGACAAGCAGACCGGCGCAATCAAGTGGGAGGAATTGCGGCCCCAGGCCGGTTTCGCACATAGCACGCCGGTCATCACGACCGTGAAGGGCAGGGCGCTGATGCTCGTGAGCGCCTCCAATGCGCTCCAAGGCCTCGACCCGGCAAACGGGAAAATTCTCTGGTGGTGTTCAGCACCGGGCGATGCCTCTTCGCCAGCCTTTAACGGCAGTCTGGTCTTTGCCGACAGCGGCCGTGGTGGCCGTGCTGTCTGCGTGGATCCGACCGGGGAAGGGGATGTCACCAAGTCACACTTGAAGTGGACCTTCCCCCAGATTCCCGAGGGCCTTTCGTCCGCGATCATTGTCGGTGATTTCGTTCTGCGCACGCACAACCCGGAGACACTTCGCTGCATCCGGCTGGCGACCGGTGACCCGGTCTTCAACGAGCGACTGGTGGGCGTCTCCACCTGGGCCAGCCCCTTCGCCACAGCGGACGGAAAAGTGTATTTCGCCAGCGCAGGGAAAACCTACGTGGTGCAGGCGGCGGACAAGCTGGAAGTGCTGGCGACCAACGAGATTGGGGAGGAAAGCCGCGCTTCGGCGGCAGTCAGCGGCGGGAAAATCTTTCTTCGCGGGAACAAGCACCTCTATTGTATCGGTCTGCCATGAAAACCACCTTGCTGTTCGCTGCTTCGCTCGCGCTTGCTGCGCAACTTTCGCCCGCCGCCGAGTGGGTCAATATTTCTGACCCGTTCACCGCAAACCTGAAGGGCACCTATGGTCCGACCGCCGGTGTCGTGGTGGACCGTGCGAATGGTGACGTGTTCATGGTGGTGAGTGACAACGGCATGTGGCGCAGCTCCGACCACGGCAAGACCTTCGCCCGCGTGGACGAGAAGACCATCGGCGGACGCTGCGAGACGGGCTGGGCCCTGCAGGCGGATCCGGCGGGCAAACGGCTCTTCTGCTTCATGATCTACGGCAGCAGCGCCCTGACCACAGACGGCGGGAAGACCTGGACCAAGTCGAAGGTCACCCATCTGGACTACGGCGGCGTGGACTGGGAGGACACCGGCAAGCGCCTGCTCGGCCTGCGCCATGAGAGCGGGGGGATGCTCACAACCAGCGACGACGGCGGGCTAACGTGGAAGGATCTGGAGAAGGGATTTCTCAACTGCGGTGTGCTCGACCGAAACACTTTCATCGCCACCAAGGCGAAGGAGAAGGGCATCTGGCGCAGCACCGACACAGGCACAACGTGGGCTGAAGTCTCCACGAACACTCCGCCGGCCGGTGCGCCGGTCGTGTTTAAGGGCGTCGCTTACTGGCCGACCGGCAAGGGCATCCTGACCAGCAAGGACAAGGGCGCGACCTGGACGGACCTCGGCGCACCGGTGGATGCGATGTTCGGCCCGATGATCGGCAAGGACGCGAGCCATTTGGTCGTGGTTGGCAAAGCTGGCTTCCAAGAAAGCAAGGACGGTGGCAAGACCTGGCAACTGGCCGCGCCGCTGCCGGCGGGCTTCGGGGCCGGTCGCGTAGGTCCGAATTTTGCCTGGGACAGCAAGGCGAACATTTTCTATGCCTCCAGCATGGGCAAGCCGACTTTCAAATTTGAACGTTAGAACTCAAACCTGTTAGCATCATCGCACATGAGCATTCCGACCGTATCGCCCGAACTCGTCGCCCAAGCCAAAGCGCAGCTCGACGCGCACCTTCTCGAAACCATCCAGTGGCATTTCAGTCCGGAGACTGGCTGCCCGTTCTGGCTCGACTGGGCCGCGAAGAATTTTGATCCGCGCAAGGAGATCACGAAGATCGAGGACATGCTGAAGTTCCCGCACTTCCAGGACGAATTCCTGCGCGACCTGCAGCCCGAGGTCTGGGTGCCTGCGCAGTTCAAGGGCAAGCCCTTCAACATCTTTGAAACGGGCGGCACCACCGGCATGCCCAAGCAGC
>CAZOCL010000254.1:0-9691 GCA_964578245.1 uncultured Klebsiella sp.
AAGTTCTCGCTGGCGATCAGCTCGATGTTCTCCTGCTGGCGCTGGCGCTCCTTGGTGATGGTTTCGGCGATGGCGGGGTCCACCGCCGACAAACGCAATCCAGTGTTCTGTTCCATTTTCTTGACTCTTCGTTCATGACGCCCGCCCTCGAACTCCGCGGCGAGAAACGCGTCCACAATCTTTTTGCCCTCGTCGGGCGAAGTCTGCCGCTGGCCCAGGCACAGGACGTTGGCGTCGTTGTGCTGGCGGGTGAGGCCGGCCATGTCCTCGTTGAAGACCAGCGCGGCGCGCACGCCGGGGATCTTGTTGGCCGTGATGCTCATGCCCACCCCCGAGGTGCAGCACAGCAGGCCAAAATCCGCATTGCCCGCCGCCACCTGCTCACCGACGAGCTTGGCGTAGTCGGGATAGTCGGTGGATTCCGGCGAATTCGTGCCGAAGTCCAGCACGCGGACGTGCCGCTGCTCCAGATGCCGCTTGAGCGATTCCTTGAGCTGCAGGCCGCCGTGGTCCGCGCCCACGGCGAAGGTCACCGCGCGCCCGTTGCAATCGCTGTCGTCGTTTTGCTCGACGAAGCGCAGCATGGACTCAATGCCCTGCTCGATCTGGTCGCGGCAGTTGAGGTAGACCTCAAGATTTCCGCCAATGGGATCGGCGATGTCCTTCTCCCAGAAGTCGAGCGTGTCGTCGAACTCGCGCAGGACGAAGGTCTTCTCCTCCGCCTGGGGGTAGAGCAGCGTGACGGCCTCGACGTGGCCACGGGTCATGCCGAAAATGAAGTCCGCCTCCTGCACCATCGCGCCGGTGAGCATCCGGCTGCGCTGCGCGGTGATGTCGATGCCGAGCTGCCGGAGCGCGGTGGCCGCGTGCGCGCTGGGGGACTGGCCGTTGATCGCGCCGACGCCGGCGGAGATCACGCGGTAGTCCCCGCGGCCCTTCACGGCATGACGAAACAGGCCCTCAGCCATCGGGCTGCGGCAGATGTTTCCGGTGCAGACAAACAGGATGGTTTTCGTGCGCGCCAAGCGTGGTCAAGATGACGGCGCAAGGGAGGAGGCGTCAACGGGGAAATCGGGCGAGGGGAACGCGGGTGCACATCTTGACACACGCACCACCGGAGATGAACCCCCTCGCCCTGCGAGGCACGAGCGGGGAGAGGGATGGGGAGAGGGGAGCTTGGACAGTCTTCCGACGGGTTCCGACGTAACGCGCCTCCTCTCCCCGGCCCTCTCCTCCATTCCATGGAGGAGAGGGAGACCGGAGCGCGTCGCGGTCGGATGGTGCGGGTGCAAAGTTGCGCCCGGAACGCGGGGGCGCGAATTCGGTTTGGAACCGCGTGCCCCTGGTATGGTGTCCCGCCTTCAGGCGGAGGGGCGTCCGACCGGCAATGAGTATCCTGCGCAGCGTCTGGATTGCAGCCGCATTCCACCGGCTAAAGCCGGGACTCCAAACGCGGTGCTTGGGGAGGGAGAGCGGTCACCCACGGCAATGGGGATGCCTGCACCCAGGACAGGTTCACAGCAGCGAGCCTTCCGGCGGGGCCGACGCGGCCGCCGGCCCGCCGACCAGTTCCAGAAACTTCGCCTCCTCCAGCACGGGCACACCCAGTTCCTGCGCCTTCGTCAGCTTGCTCCCGGCGTCGGCACCGCAGACTAAATAGTGAGTTTTCGAGCTGACTGAGCCGGAGACATTGCCACCCAACGCGCGGATCTTCGCCGCCGCCTCGTCGCGGCCCATGCTGATGAGCGTGCCGGTGATGACGAAGGTCTTCCCCGCGAAGGGCGCGTCAGTCGTCGCGCCCTGTTCGCCTCGCGGGTTGATGCCCAGTTCCTTCAGCCGGCGCAGCACGCGCTGGCCCACGTCACCCGCGAACCAGTCCAGGCACGCCTGCGCCGCGACCGGACCTACCACCACCACCGCGTCCATGTCCGTCGCGCCTTTCTTCTTCGCCGCAGCCGCAAACCCGGTGGCGATCAACTTTGCGCCCAGTGCGTTCGCCTGCGCGAGCAGTTCGGTCTGCCGCGTGGCGAGCTGCTGCTTCTCCAGCTCGGACTTGTCCTTGTTAGCTTTCGCGCGCGGGCTGGCAGTCTCAGCGGCCTCGCGAAGACGGTGCAACTCCACCACGTCGCGGAGCAGCGCAGACTCGGGCACCGCTGCGAGATCGGAATGAAACCGCGCCAGGTCACGGGCGGTTTCCTCACCGATCTCGGGAATCGCCAGCGCATGCAGCCAGCGCGCGAGCGGCATGGTGCGGGAGCGCGTGACCGCCTCGATCAGCTTGGCTGCGTTCTTCTCACCGAAGACACGCGGCTCGTCGTTGGTGCCGAGGTTCAACGCGCCGAGTTCGGGCAGCTTCAGGTTGAAGACGTCCAGTGGCTCGCCCACGAGCCCGCGCTCGACGAGCTTTTCAGCCACGATGCCGCCCAGACCTTCGAGGTCGAGCGCCTTGCGTTGCGCGAAGTGTTCCAGCCGCCGCGTCCGTTGCGCGGGACAGCCCGCCACGTTCTGGCAGCGCCACGCGACTTCTTCTTTTTCGCCGGCAGAGACCTGTTCCTTCGCAATCGCCCCGCCGCACGCCGGGCACTTGCCGCCGATGTGCTTGAACAGGTCAAACTCCTCCGCCCCGGCCGGGCGTTTCGTCTTCATCACCTCGAAGACCTCGGGGATCACCATGCCCGCCTTGCGGATGACCACGGTGTCGCCGATGCGGATGTCCTTGCGGCGGATCTCGTCCTCGTTGTGCAGCGTGGCCCGCGCGATGGTCGAGCCCTGCACGAACACCGGCTCCAGCTCCGCCACGGGCGTGAGCACGCCGGTGCGGCCCACCTGCACGGTGATGGCCTTGAGCACCGTCTCGGCGGGTGTGATCCAAGGCACGGGCTTGTGGACGATGGCATAGCCAGGCGCGCGGCTCTTGAAGGGGATGCGCTCGCAATCCGCGAGGTCGTTCACCTTGAGCACCACGCCGTCAATCTCGTAGGGCAGCCGCGTGCGCAAGTCGCGGTCCTCGTCGTAGTCGCAGACCACGTGCTTGCGGTAGTTGCTCAGCACTTCCTCGATGCCGTCGCACTCCCACCAGGCGGACTGCACCGGCAGGCCGAACTCGCGAAGCTTCGCGAGCATCTCGGAGTGCGAGCGGAACTCGATGCCCTCGAAAATGCCCACCGCATAAAACACCGCGCGCACCGGACGTTTGGCGACAATGCGCGGGTCAAGCTGCTTGAGCGTGCCGGACGTGGCGTTGCGCGCATTCGGCAGCGCGGCCTCTCCGGCGGCGGCGAGCTTCGCGTTGAGCGCCTCGAATTCCTTGGTGGCCATGTAGGCCTCGCCGCGCACTTCGAGCAGTGCGGGCGGATGCTTCGTGTCGAGTTGCAGCGGGATCGAGCGAACCGTGCGGAGATTTGTCGTGATGTCGTCGCCCTGCCGGCCGTCGCCGCGCGTTGCGCCGAGCACGAGCTGGCCGTCGCGGTAGTGAACGCTGATGGAGACGCCGTCCACTTTGGGCTCGAGGAGGTAGCTGACCTTCTCCTTGCCGAGCTGCTTGCGGATGGTGGCGTCGAAGGCGCGGAACTCCTCGATGGTGCGCTCGTCCTGCAGGCGATTGCGTCGCTCGCGGTCCGGCTCCTCGTCCTTGGTGGGCGAATCGGAGGCCTGGATCTTCTCCAGTGAAAGCATCTGCTGCTCGTGGGTGACGCGCTTGAAGCTGTCCGTCGGCGCGCCGCCCACGCGCTGGCTGGGCGAGTCCGGCGTGACGAGATCGGCGAACTGCTTTTCGAGTTCGAGCAGTTCGGTATAGAGCAGGTCGTATTCGCGGTCGGAAACCGCGGGCCGTGCCTCGACGTAGTAGGCATGGTCATGACGGCGAATCTCATCGGCAAGCTGGGCGTGGCGGGACTTGGCTTGGGCGTGTGTCATGGCGTGCGAACGGGGGAAGTTTGAACGAATCGGGCCGGGGGAGACAAGTGTTTGACGCGATGGCGTTACAGGGCCGGGTCACAAGGAGGGGTTCGTCCCGCGACATACGGGGCTGCTGTCCGGCTGCGCTCATGAAGGGTGCACGGCTCGCCGTCCAACCGCTTCGCCTTCACCGACAAGCTGGCCGCAGGGTTGCGCCAGCCGGCTTATTCCGCCTTCCGCAAGAAACCGGGCAGCACCGTCTCATCAAGAGCGGTGCCGTCCTCCGCCGCACCGCCCTTGTCCGCCGGAACGCCGAGACTGATGGTGAGAATCGAATCGCCGATGTGAAGCCGGTCGCCCGCCGCCAGGCACGTCGGCTTGTCAATGGTCACCCCGTTGACGCGCGTGCCCCAGGCGCTGCCCAGATCCTCGACCCACAGCTTCCCCTCATCAATCCAGGCACGCAGATGGCGGCGCGAAATGCTGGGATCGATGTCAATCTGCACTTCCACGTCCGACCCCTTGGCCGCCCGCCCGATAACCAGGTCAGGAGCGTTGCAGATGTAAACCTTTTCAACGCCGGGTTGAGTGACGGTTATCTTCATACTCAATGGGGCGAGGCTTCCACTTGCGGAAACATTGGCAAGGTTTTTCTCGGCGGATGGGAGCCGGATGCATTCCGATCCTGAGCCATTCCGCCGGCCGGTTCCGAATTGTCATCACGGCTTGCCCACGGCCGCGCGCGCCTCGCGCAGGAGCAGATGGGCGATGAGCATGTCGTTCCAGGAGGGGCCCAGATCGGGTGCATCCAGCTTGGTGAGAAACGCGGCGCGGGTTTCGGCCGTGCTGAGCGCGGCGCGGGCTTCTGCCGCGTTGCCGAGATGGTGCTGGGCCAGGGCCATCAGGGCGGCGTCAGGCACGGCAACAGCGGGCACCGAGCGCTCGTTGAGATGCTTCAGGGTGGCGAGGACGTCGGCGAAGTTGCCGGCGCGGTATTGGGCAAAGGCCAGGGCAAACTGGAAGTAGTCGAAGAACTGGTGGGCCGGTCCGGGAGCGGCACCGGCGTTGGCCAGACGCAGCGTGGCGGCACGGTCCGCCGCGTCCATGTCGTCGAGCGGGAACAGGACGTTGGATTTCGCCACGCGCTCCAGGTCTTCGGGCCGGGTGGATTTGTCGAAGCTTTCGAGGATCGCATGACCATGGGCCCGGTAGGCAGCGCGATCTCCGAGCTGCCACAGCACCACCGCGAGGTGCATGGCCAGCATGCTGTCCTCCGGACGCTGACGCACGGCTTCGGCAAACAGGGGACGCGCCTCGGCCCAGCGGCTCGCGCGGGCGTGGCCGTGGGCGAGCGCGATCGGGTTCACGAGCTTTGATTCTTGAACGGGCGCGGGCGGCAGCACGGGAGGCGGCGTGAGGCGCGGGGTGCCGTCGGTGACATGGCTCACGTCATACACGCGCGTGATGCGTTCCTGGCCATCCACCATGAGCAGCTTGCCGTTGGGGCTGAAGGACAACGTGACCGGATTGCCGGCGAGCCCCAGGAAATAGTCCAGCAGCAGGCTGTTCTGATGGTTCCACACTTTCACCGAACCATCGGCGGAGGCAGTGGCAAGGATGGGCTGCGTGGGGTGGAAGGTCAGCGCACCGATCTCGCCATCGTGCGCGCGGAAGCCCGGGCGCTCGCGCAAGGTGTCGGCGTCAAACAAATGCACCGAGCGGTCGCTGCCGCCGAGGGCCACCAGTTTCCGATCCGGGGAGACGGCGAAGGCCTGGACGTGAAAGCGGTTCGTGGCGGTCGCGAGCACCTTGCCGGTTGCACCCTCCAGCTGGTGCAGGTGAAACTCCACCGCGTCGGCCTTGATGGTGTGCGAAGCCAGGGCGACCAGTTGACCAGCCGGACCGGCAAACTCGGCGCGCTCGAACCGGCCCGGCAGGTTCAGTTGCGCATCACCGCTCGTTGCCGAGAAGACCTGCAGCCGGTTGTTGCGGAGGATGACAGCGACGCGCTCGGCCTTGGCATCCAGGGCCAGATCGTTCACGAGCGCGGGCACGGGCAGGCTGAGTTTCTCCACCACAGCGGCTCCCTCGGTGGCGTAGATTTTCACGGCGTAGGGGAAGTTTCCGATCTTCGGAGCGATGGCGAACAGCCCGGTGGCGGGGTGCGTGGCGCAGAGCGTCCCCACCAGCCGGGGGCCGGGCAGCTCGGTCATGCGTCCGGGGGTGGCGAGATCATAGCGGGCCAGTTCGTAGGCCTTGCGGGCAACCAGCACGGTGTCCGCGAGGAACGCGCCGCCCCAGGCCTGCTCGGAGATATGGCTCACGCGCGCCCGCTCACGTCCGGCTGGGATGAGCCAGAGGCGGGGCGGATTTTCCTGGGTGAGCAGGTGGCCGCTGTCCGGGTTCAGGCTCCAGCGAGGGGCGAGGCCGGGCCTGAGTCCGGCAAAGGTGGCACGGGGCGCGAGAAACTCGGGGTCCCACAGCCGGAAGAGCCAGCGGTTCTCGCCGATCTTGCCCTCGCTTCCCATGGTGAGCAGGTGGCCGTCGGCGGTCCACGCCAGCGACGCCAGGATGCTGGAGTGGAGCTTGCCCTGCTGAAGCACCGCCCCGGTCACCGTGCTGACCAGCAGCGCCTCGCCTTGCTGGGTGCCAATCGCGAGGAGCTTGCCATCGGGACTCAGCGCCTGACAAAAGGCATAGACGGGAAACTTCGCGAGATCGCGACCGTCCGCCGCGTTGATCAGCCAGAAGAACCGCGCGCGCCCGCCGCTGACCGCCGTGAGCCGGTCGCCGGAGGGGTGAATGAGCACGCTGCCCAGCCCGGCTTCCTTGCGCTGCCAGCGGATGGCCCCGGTGCGCGTGTCCATCAGGAGCAGGTCCACTTCGGCACCCTGCTTCCCCAGGATGGCCGCGAGCAGGCTGCCATCCTGGCTGAGGGTGACCTGATGCACCGCGTCGGCGGGCAGGGTCAGCGTCGTGCGCCGCGCGCCAGTGGCCGTGTCATGGAGGTCCACTTCCTTGCCGTCGGCGCGGACGGCGAAAGTCCGGCCGTCCCTGGAAAACACCACGTCGCGCAGCCCGTTGCGGCTCGTCTTGATGGTGCGCAGCACCTTGCCGGAGACCACGTCCACGAAGCCAAGCTCGCCCCTTGGGGTCACGAGGGCGAACTGGCCCGGCTGGCCGGGGATCGCCGTAAGATGACTGAGATTCTCAAACCCGGGCACGCGCAAGCTCCCCAGCGAGGCCTCGCGCTTGGCGGAGAGATAGGCCCAGCTCTGGTCGCGCTTGTCCGGCGGGCACGCATCCAGCGCCTGCACCATCCCGGGATAGTCGCCGCTGCGGAACGCCGCCTCAGCGAGGGCGATCTGCGCCTGGGCCGTGGCCGCCCGCGCCTCCTTCTCCGCCCGGAGCGACTTCTCCATTTCATCCATGGCCCGGTCCGCCGCCCGCGTGGCTTCGCGTTCCTTGGACTGCAAACTCAGGACGAACAGCCCGGTCAGCACCGCGATCACGGCGAACGCGGCGAGGGCGGCGAGGGTGACGCCTTTGTGCCGCTTCATCAGCAGCACAAACTGTCCCAGCGCACTCACCTGCTCCGCGCTGGTGGCAAACCCGCCTTGATACGCCTCGATGTCCGCCACCAGTTTGGCGACGCTCGCATAGCGGTCTGCGGGTTTGAACGCCATGGCCCGCATGGTCATTGCCGAGAGGGAGGCCGGCACCTTGCCCTCAGGGCAATGCGGCAGTCCCGTGACCTTGCGCGCATCCGCGACCGCACCCTCCGCAGGTCTGGCTGTCGCGGTGGCCATCGTGTTGTAAGTGGTGGGCGGCGTGATGGTGCCGCTGCGCACGCGCTCCAGCACCTCCTCGACCTTCCGCCCCTCGACCGGATGGCGCAGGGTCAAGATCGCATAGAGGATGCCGCCGAGCGCGTAGATGTCCGAGTGCGGGCCGATGTCCGCCAGCCGGCCATCGGCCTGTTCGGGCGGCATGTATTGCGGCGACCCCATCACCGTCCCTTCCAGCGTCAGCCCGCCCGCCTCGCCCGCCAGTTGCGCGTCCGTCAGTTCGTTGAAGCCAGTGATCACCGACGCCTCGGCGGCCTCGGCCTTCGCGTGCTGCTCGTCGTCCAGATGCTTGGCCAGGCCCCAGTCCATCACGAGCACCTCGCCGAACTCGCCCACCATCACGTTCTCCGGCTTGAGATCGCGGTGGATGATCCGCTGGTGATGCGCGAAGGCGACGGCATCGCAGACCTTCCGATAAATGGTGAGCAGGCGGTCCAGCGTGTAGTGCTTGATGGTGGGCGCGTCACCCTTGCGAATGGCCCCGATGATGGCCTGCAAGGTCCGGCCCTTCACCAGCTTCATGGTGTAAAAGAGCTGCCCGTCGGCGTTGCGGCCCATCTCGTGGATGGGGACGATGTTGGGATGCTCGAGGCGCGCCAGCACGAGCGCCTCGCGCACGAACCGCTGCCGCGACGTCTGCGAGGAGCCGACCTGCAACAGCATGACCTTCATCGCCACCTCGCGGTCGAGCGACTGGTCCTTCGCCTCCAAAATCGCGCCCATGCCGCCCTTGGCGATCTCACGCCCCACCTGATAATGCCCGCCGCTGGGTGGCATCGGCGTGCCGCCAGGTGCGGGGGCCTTCGTAGCGTCCGGGGACATGGTGGTCCCCACGTCCGAAGTGGTGGCAAGCGCCACCACTTCCACAGAAACAGGACCGACCTGGAAGGTCGCGGGACACGTCAGCGGCACCGCATCGGCAATGGCCTTCCCACCGACAAAGGTGCCGCCTGTGCTGTCGAGGTCGGCGACCGTTACGCCCTCCTCCGCCAGCGTCAGCCGGGCATGGTTCCGCGACACGGACTCGGCCGGGACACAGATCTCGCAGGCAGGGTCACGCCCGATCACGAAGGTGCCGGCGTCCAGCAGGAACGCGACCTGCCGGCCCGATTCCAACATGGCGGTGACACGATACTGGGTCATGAGGGTGGGGCTTTAAGCTCCTTGGATACTCCCGCGAAAACGCGGTTCATTTCAAGCCTGCGGTGCATTCCTCCTCACAGCCGGGCGTATCTCGACACCCGCATCACTCGACTAGGCCGCGCTCCTTCTCCCTCTCCTCCATGGAATGGAGGAGAGGGCCGGGGAGAGGAGGGGCGTCACGTCGAAGACACACAACCTTTTGTCGGAACACCCCTCTCCCCATCCCTCTCCCCGCTCGTGCCTCGCAGGGCGAGGGGGCTCATCTCTGGTGGTGCGTGGGTCAAGGTGCGCCCCTCACAACCGCAGGTTGTGATTTTGATTTCACGTCGGACACGCCATGGTCCACGGCGACATGACGACTGATGCCGCTGTCGCCACCGCGCCCCGTTCGCTCCTCGACCTCACGTTTGCGGAGCTGGAACAGGAGTTCGTCGCGTCCGGGCTGTCCCCGCTGCATGCGCGGCCCCTGTGGCGCGCATTGCACCATGAGCTGCGGCAGGACGTTTCCGCCGCACCGGACTTCCTGCCTCCGTTGCGGCGCTGGCTGGCCGGGCAGGTGGGTGACGGACGGCGCTTCTTCATCGAAGCTCTGGACGAGACGGCTGACCACGCGAGCAGCGACGGGTTGACGCGCAAGTTCCTGCTCCGCCTGGCGGATGGCCAGACCATTGAGACTGTGGTGATGGGCTTCAAGGGACGCCATACCGCCTGCTTGAGCACGCAGGCCGGCTGCGCGATGGGGTGCGTTTTCTGCGCCACCGGCCAGATGGGGTTTGTGCGGCATCTGCGGCCGGGCGAGATCG
>CAZOCL010000255.1:0-9665 GCA_964578245.1 uncultured Klebsiella sp.
AAATCCCGCTGCCGCGCGGGGAGAACCGGGACGAGGCGTTCGCGGTGGACCTGGTATATGCGCAGAAGCTCGCCGCGCTGGACAAGTGGCTGCCGCAATCCGTGGCGCTCACCGCCCCCGCCACCGACGTGCCAAACACCTACGCCGAGTGGCAGCTCTTCGTCCCAGCCACCAAGCGCGTTTCCAGCTTCGGCGGGTCCATGAGCATCGCGCGCGGGACGACCTATGGGCTGCATGAAGCGTTGGAGCGGTTCCTGATCTGGTGGAGCGAGGTCTGGGGCCAGTTGCTCGGCTGGCTGGTCTTCCTGCTGGTGGCCTATTTCATTGCGCGCTCCGTGAAGCAGAACGGTTTGAAAGGCCTCGGCATCGCCGCCGCCGTCCTTGCGGTCTGCGCCCTGCTTGCAGCCATGCTGTTGCCTTTAGGGGGCAAGGTCAAAGCCAGGTCCTCCCGCATGTCGTCAGTGAATAATCTCAAGCAAATCGGCTTGGCGGCCAGAATCTTCGCCAACGACAACGCCGACCGTTTTCCGGACAACTTCGAGGAGATGATGAACGCGCTCGGCTCGGACAAGATCCTCACCGACCCAGACAGCGGTGAGCCATACGTCTGGGTGGGCGCGGGCAAGCCCGACCACGGTGACGCCATCCTCGCCTATTCCCCGGTGGACAACGGTGGCCGCAACGTGGCCTTCGCCGACGGCAGCGTGCGCCAGCTCAGCAGCGCCGACTTTGGCCTGGCCCAGCAGAAGGACGCGCAGATCGTCGCCCAGTCCGCCGTGCGCCAAGCGCAGGGGGTGGGGATGAAGCGGGAAGGCCTGGCCATGGCGAAGGCACCCAAAAATGTCACTCCGATTTCCCGGCCCGCCCCGGATGCTGCCGTGCATGCACTTGCCTTGCAACCGGAGGGCAACGTCTTAGTTGGAGGAGATTTCAGCAGCATCAACGGAGTTGCCACCCGAAACCGTGCCGCCCGGTTGAACAAGGACGGCACGTTGGACACGACCTTCGCCCCAGAGACGCGGCGGCTGGATTTGGCCAGGCAAACCGACCAGCCCAAACAGCAGCAGGAGTTGCGTGTGGAGATGGAGCACCTCGCCACCGCGGATAAGAAGATGTCCGAGCGGGAGAAATCTGAGCCACTGGTGCGCGAGGAAAGCGCCCGCAGAGTTGAGGTAGCTCAGAAGTGGAACGAAAAGGCTCGCACCGGGCTTCCCGTTGACACGGCCGGCCGTGCCACCACCTACGCTTTCTCCGAACGCAAGGCCGCTTCCGGGCCGGTCGCCGGCCCTGCCCCTGCCATATCGCCGGCGATGCCAACCCCGCCTCCCTCCGAACCCGTCCCGGGAAATTTGGCGTTCGGTGCTGACCGTGAGATGAGCACGAACAGCGTTGTCGTCCTTTCTGACGACTCGGTAAGGACGGTAACGGTTCAGCGCAGAGGTGGCTTGGCTGGAACTACAGCGGCCCAGTTCACCAACGGTTTTGCCGCACCCCAAGGTTCACCCGCCGGAGCCTTTCAGCTTGGAATGCTCGGGGCTGTGACCGGTGGTGGCTCAGGACCGGGCAGTGGTTACGCGAACGCCTCCGGTGAAGCCGCGCAGACGGCAGTGGGAATGCGCTCAATCCGGATCGACATCCCGCGGAGCGGGCAGGCGTTCACGTTCACGAAGGTGCTGAACCTCAACTCCGATGCATTGGGCATCCAGATGTCCTTGATGCCGCTGGGCAAGTTCCGCGCCGCGCAGTCCGCCGGCCAGCTCGCCCTCTTCCTCGGCGGCCTGCTCTGGATGCTGATCCAGTGGCGGCGCGCGGACCGCAGCGCCTTCGGCATCGCCCTGGGCCTCGCGTTCGCCCTGGCCGGGGTCGTCTGGCTGGGCCTCTCCGCCCGCACCCTGCACTGGGTGCTCATTGGCACGGTGCCGGTGCTGGGTGCGGTGGTGCTCGGGTGGCTGGCGTGGCGGTTGTGGCCGAGGCAAACGCGGAATGCGGAACGCGGAACGCGGAATGAAGAGTCGCCTTCGCCCGCCCCGGCTGCGAACCCTGCCCCCGGAACGCCAGACAACACTGTTCCTCCCACAGCCGCCTTGCTGCTCTTCGCCTTCCTGAGCACCAGCGCGTTCGCCCAGCCCGCCGCTTCAACCCTTCAACCCTTCAACCCTTCAATCGTCACGCTGACCTCCGCCAGTTACACGGGAACAGTGCGCGAGAAGGCCGCCGAGTTCACCGCCACCCTCACCCTGAGTTCCAGCGGCACGAACCAGACCTTCACCCTGTTCGGCGAGGACGTGGCCATCCAGAGCTTCACCACGAAGACCGGCGAGGCGCGGCTCGTGCGCGAGAGCGGCTTCGCCCGGGTCTGGCTCCCCAAGGCCGGGACCGCCACGGTCGAACTCAAGCTCTTCGCGCGCCTCGAAGGCGACGCCACCAAGCGCCGCCTCGCCTTCGGCCTGCCACCCGCGCTGGCCAGCCAGTTCACCGCCCTCATTGATGAGCCCGACGCCGACGTCGAGTTCCCCAGCGCCGTCTCCTTCAAGCGCACGCCCGCCGGCAAGCAGACCCGCGTCGAAGCCATCATTGGCAGCACCGACCGCGTCGAGCTGGCGTGGACCCCGCGCCTGAAACGCCTTGCCGAGATGGAGACCACGGTCTTCGCGCAGACCGCCACGCTCGTGACCGTGGGCGGTGGCGTGGTCAACACCCGGGCGGTGGTGAACTACCAGATTGCGCAGGGCGAACTGCGCCAGGCGAAGGTCCGCCTGCCCGCCGGCCAGCGCCTCCTGCGTGTGGAGGGCGAAGGCATCCGCACCTGGGAACTGCTCACCGAAGGCGGCAGCGAACTGCTCGTCGTGGACCTGCTCAAGAGCGCGACCGGAGGCTGGCATTTGATTGTCGAAACGGAGAAACCGCTGCTGGCCCTGCCCGCGACGGTAAAGGTGGAAGTCCCCGTGGTGCAGGACGTGCGACGCGAGTCCGGTCTGGTCGCCGTGCGCGGCGCGGAGGAGACCAGCCTGGCCGTCGAAACGGCAGAAGGTGTCCAGCGCGTGGACCTCGCGGAGTTCAACGAGGCGGTATTGTTCTTCACGAATCTCAAACCTGAAGCCATGGACCGGGCACGAGCCAACCTTGGCAACGAAGCGACTTCGACCACCATCATCAGCGCCTTCCGCTACCTCCGCAGCACATTTGAACTCACCGTGAAGGCTGACACGGTAAGGCCGGTGGTCGAAGTCCTGCTTCGCAACCACTACCGTGTTGGTGCCGAACAGCACCGGCTCAGTGTTGCCTTGGAATACACCATCAAGCATGCCGGCATCTTCAATCTGCGGCTCGCGCTGCCTTCCGGCTGGATCGTTGACAACGTCACCTACCCTGAGCGCCACGAGGAAGTGCAAAGGAGCGAGCTTTCCATTGCCGGCGAGCGCGTGATGGAGATTACCCTGCCGCAACGGACGATCGGACGGCAGGCGCTCGTTGTGAACCTTTACCAACTCGTCAAGAATCAGCCTGGATTGATTGACATCGCCGCAGTGCGTCCGCTCGGAGTCCAGAAAATGGAAGGCTATGTGACCGCCTTTGCTGAACCGGGCATCCTGCTCAAGACCCAGAGCCTCGAAGGCTTGACGGAGATTCCCGCCGGGGCCATGAGCAAGTTCGTCCCACTGGGGGGAGGAGGTCAACAGGGCCCCCCGCAATACCAGCTCTTCACCCCGCCGGGCACTTCGGCGACGCTGGCTTTCAAACTGATTCCTTCCACTTCCGAAAGCACCACCGCGTGGAAGCTGGGCGTGGTCACCGAGCAGCTCGAGTCCTGGGTGCGCGCCGAGATCGTGAACTTCATCAGCGTGAGCGAGACCCTCGTGAGCGGCCGCGCCCTGGTGCGGCTGGACATCGCCAACGCCCCGGTGAAGGAATTCCGCCTCAAGATCCCGCTGAGCGTGACCAACGTGGACATCACCGGCCCGAACATCCGGCGGCGCGACCAGACCGGCGAAGTGTGGCGGGTGGAACTGCAGAACAAGCTGCGCGGCCAGCAGACCTTTCAAGTGACGTGGGAGCAGCCGCGCGTGGCGCAGAGCAACGCGCCGGTGACGATCCCCACTGTGGAGGCCGTGGGGGTCGAGCGCGAGACCGGTGCGGTGGCGATCCTCGCCAAGCCGCCCTTGCAGGTGACGGAGAAGTCCGCGAGCACGGAACTGGTGCGGATTGATGCGCGGGAGCTGCCCGAGTGGGCGGCGGACCAGATGGCCAGCGCCAAGGGCGAACAGGTGGCCCTGGCGTGGCGTTACCTGCGTCCCGGCTGGAAGCTGGCGGTGACCCCGCAGCGCTTCGCCGAGGCGGCCGTCTTGCAAGCCCTCGTGGACAGCGCACGCCTGACCACAGTGGTGGCCGATGACGGCCAGATGATGACCGAGGTGGCGCTCACAGTGCGGAACAACGGGCGGCAGTTCCTGGAAGTGGAACTCCCGCCGGGGGCGACCAACTGGAACGCGTTCGTGAACGGCCAGCCGGTGCGGCCCACGAAGCAGGGCGGTCGCCTGCTGCTGCCGTTGGAACAGGCGGGCGGCGACGGGGCGCTGCCGGTGGAGTTCACGTATGTGGCGACGGAAAAGTTCCCGAAGCGGCACGGCAACGTGCAGGTGGCGTCCCCGAAGTTCGACGTGCCGCTGAAGAACGCACGGTGGGAGCTGCTGCTGCCGCCCGACTACGAATACACCGAGTTCGGCGGCACGATGGGCCGCGACCTCAGCGGCGCACCCGTGGTGACCGTCAACTACTCGGCGGCCGAGTATTCCCGGCAGGAGGCGAAGGCGCGTGACGTGTTCGAGTCGGGCCGCATCAGTGCGCTGAGCAATCTCAAGAGCCTCATCTCGTCCGGCAAGCTGAACGAGGCGAACAACGAGTGGGGCAACTACCGCCGCGGTGCGAACCCGCAAGGCGGCCGCGCCGGCGGGAAGGATGCGGATGGCGACGAGCTGCGGCAGTTGAAGGAAGTCGAAGTGCAGCTTCGCCGTTCACAGGCAAGCAACCTGGTGCAGGCGCAGCAAGCCTACACTCTGGACAACGCGACGAAGCTGGGAGTGCAGGTGGACAATTACTTCTTCGCGGCGGGCAGCGATGGCAAGGGCGCACAGGTGCAAGCCGGACAGCAGGCCCTCCTCTACGACGAGCGGGCCGCCGAGCAGCAGTTGGAGAAACTCCAGAAGGCGCAGGAGGTAACGGTCGCCACCGTGCAGCCGCTGCGCGTGAACCTGCCTCTGCGCGGTCAGCGCCACGCCTTCACGCAGGTCCTCCAGACCGAGGTGAACAAGCCGATGACCGTCGAGTTCACCGCGCGCAACCTGAAGTCCGGCGGCTGGCTGAAACCCATTGCGGTGACCGCCGGTGCCTTCCTCGGACTGTGGATCGTGGTGGCCATCTTCACCCAGCGCCGCGAGGCGTGAAGGGGACACTCCTGTCCCCCTTCCGCTCGCCATGAGCGGAAGCGATTCCAACGGGGTGCCAAATCCGAATGCAAGTCGGTAACCTGCCGCCAGACGCCACCCCTCACCCCAACCCTCTCCCCTCCTCCGAGGAAGGGAGAGGGAGAAGAGGGTCGTCGCGCTCCTCATCAGCGATGCCACCGATCGTCACTGGGAATTGGTGTCGGATGAGCGGTGCCTTTGCACCAGGTCTGCGCCACGCGACGAGGACTGGGGGACAGGAGTGTCCCCCTCACGCGGAGTTCAGGGCAGCAGGCGGATGCAGGAGGGGCTGGGCACGGCGACCGGGTCGCCCGCTGATTTCAAGCCGCCCGTCTGGGCGTCAATGCGGAACACCGCGAGGCTGTTGCCCGGCATGTTCGCGCAGAGGAGCAGTTCACCGCCGCCGGTGATCAACAGGTTCTGCGGACCCTTGCCGAGGCTGGGCTCGATGCCGAGGAGCGTGAGGGTGCCATCCGCGCCGATGCGATACGCGGCGATGCTGTCGTGGCCCCGGTTTGTGCCGTAGAGGAACCGGCCGTTGGGCGTGATCTTCAGGTCGGCGCAATAGCTGCGCCCTTTGAAGTCCGCCGGGAGCGTGGAGATGTTCTGCCGTTCGGTCAGCGTGCCGGTGGCGGTTGCATAGTCGAACACCGTGACGGAATTCTTCAGCTCGTTGATGACGTAAACGTGCTTGCCGTCCGGGTGGAACGTCAGGTGTCGGGGGCCCGCGCCGGGAGGAGCCTTGACGAAGGGCGGTTCGTTCGGCGTGAGCCTGGCCGTGGCTGCGTCGAGGCGGTAGCTCATGATCTTGTCGATGCCCAGATCCGCGGCGAACGCAAAGCGGTTGTCCGGACTGACCACGAACGAGTGCGCGTTGGGCCCCTTCTGGCGCGGCAGCTCAACGCTGGAGCCCGTGTGCTGAAAGAACGAGACGGATTCCTCGAGCGAACCGTCCGCCTTCACGGGGAAGGACGCGACATTGCCGGTGGTGTAGTTGGCCACGACCACCGTCTTGCCGGTGGCGTCCACATCCACATAGCAGCTCGCGGTGCCGCGCGTGGACTGGCGGTTGAGCAGGTTCATGCGGCCCGTGCGGCCTTCGAGGGCGTAGGCGGCGACGTGCTCCGGCTCCTTGCCGCTGAACACCTTCGCGTGGATCGAGTAGAGGAACCGGTGGTCCCGCGACAGTGCAAAGAAGAACGGGTTTTCCACGCCAGCGGTGCGATGCAGCGGCTTCAAGCTGCCGGTGGCGGTGTCCAACTGGAAGGCGTTGATGGCCCCTTTCTCGCCGGCTCCAAAGGAGGAGATGAAGATCACGGGCGCCTCCGCGGCCAGCACGGTGCTGGTGAGCAGTGCGCCCAGAGCGAGGGGCAGGAGGGATCGGAACAGGTGTTTGGTCATGGATGGTTCAGAGGTGCGAGGGACGATGATGGCCATGCGATTCGGCCTTGGACGCATGAGCGGGTGCGAAACTCGGCTTAAACTGCCGTGAGCATCTTCGTGCTGCTGCCGAAGCGTTCGGCCTCGATGCCCATCTGCTGCAACATGCGCAGGAAGAGATTCGAGAGCGGCGCGTTGTCCTTGCGGTCGTAGGCCACATGGCCGGCGTGCTTGAAGCCGCCACCGGCCAGGATGATGGGGAGGTTGTCACAGGTGTGGGCCGAGGCATTGCCCAGATTGCTGGCATGGAAGATCACGGTCTGGTCCAGCAGTGAACGGCCACCTTCATCGGTGCTCTTCATCTTGCTCAGCAAACCCGCGAACAATTTCATTTCGGCCTCCTCGATCAGCGCGAGCTGCTTGATCTTCGCGTCGTCCTGGCCGTGGTGCGAGGCGTCATGGTGGGTGAGCGCGAGGCCTTCCAGTTCCAGCCGCTCGGCGTGGGACCAGAGGTGCAGCGAGATGACACGGGTCGAGTCGGTTTGCAGGGCGAGATGCACGAGGTCGAACCACTGGCGCTCGCGGTCCAGCATCTTGCCGTCGGTGCCGTGGTCCTCGGTGAAGGGCTTGGTGGCCACCTTGGGCTTGGGCTTGAGCACCCAGTCCTGATCCTGTTGCAGGCGCTGCTCGGCTTCGCGGATGGTGCTGAGCATCAGGTCGAGCCGGTCCCGGTCGGAGGGGCTGAGCGATTTCGCCAGGGTCCGGGCCTGTTCGCGCACGCCATCCAGGATGCTCTGGCCGGTCTTGATCTTCTCGATTTCGCGGGCCACTTCGGCGGGGGTGCCGTCAATGAACAGCGACTTGAAGACCTGCGTGGCCCGCGACTCGGAGGGCAGCTTCACGCCCCGGCGATTCCACGAGAGATCGCCGCCGCCCAGCACGAGCGAGGCATAGCGCGTCCCGGCGCCGAGCCGGGCGGCGACTTCCTGGTCGAGCGAGATGGTGTTGCGCAAGTCACCGGGGCGCATGCCCTCGGGGGCCACGCCCGTCAGCAAGGCAGCCTCCGTGCCGTGGCCGGCGTTGTAGCCACGGTGGGACATGCCGGAGAAGACGGTGAAGTCATTGCGCAGCTCGGCCAGCGGCTTGAGGTAGCGGGACGGCTCGTAGTCCAGGCCGGGCTTCTCCGGGAAAAAGAACGGCGCGTGCATGCCGAGCGGACGGCCAATGAGCAGCATGCGCTTGGACCGCAGCGCAGCCGCCTTCTGCTCGGCCCCGCGACCGAGCGGAATCATGGCGTCGAGAAACGGCAGGCCGATGCAGACACCAGCGGCGCGGAGGAAGGAGCGGCGGTTCAGGATGGGGGTGGTCATGGGAAAATGCTTTGTGCTGGAACCAAGACTAGCTGGACAGTTTGGTCACATTGGTTGGGGCGGCGGTGGTGGTGGCAACTGAATCGGCTTGCCGTCCGAACCGACGGGTTTTGGCAAGGGCTTGACGACTCTGGTTGGAAGCGCGCCGTTGAAAGTTACTGACGCTCGTTTGTCGTCGAGCTTGGTAACGACGATACCTGCCTGCTCCAACAACGCTTTCTCGATCAGCTTGAGCATCTCTGCCTTCCCAAAGGCCTCAATCGGTTGAAGTGTAACCCGTGCAGTAACCGCGTTGACCTGTGAAGATGTGACCAATTCCAAGCCGGATAACTCGCGGTAGATCTGAAGGACTATGAATGGCGGTGCCTCCACTAGGTTGATGCGTGTAGGAGTCTGCGCTTGCAATTCGAGAGCAGCCGACAGGGTGAGGGCTGCAACCCAAACGAGTGAAAATGGTTTCATCGTCATGCTTTCCAGTGTGTTTCAAATGATCTGCTCACTTGTTTAGAAATATCCGGCTCTGCACCACTTCATGCAGGAGCGAACGGAAGCCATAGTTCTTCTCCCGCGCTTTCGCCACCAACTGTTCCACCACCTCGCGGTCAGCGAACTGGATGTCCGCGCCGGTGGCATACACGAGGAGCTTCTCTGCCACGTTGCGCGCGAGCTGGTCCTTGTCCGCGAGGAGGAGCTGCTTGTAATCGTCAATGTCCTTGAAGGGACGACCATCATGCGTCTGCCCGCCCTGTTCCACATCCGGCCCGCGATAGACCTTGCGACCGGGATAATTCGCCAGCTCGACCAGCCCGGCCTTGGTGGCGCGCGTGCCCCGGTAGAAATCCCGCCAGCCGCCGATGACATCGAAGGACTCGAGCGCGAAGCCCGGCGGGTCGATATGCTGGTGGCAGGCCGCGCAGGCCGCAGTGTTGCGGTGCTTGTCGAGCTGCTGCCGGATGGTCGTGGCGCCACGGATGTCCGGCTCGATGCTCCCGGCGTCCGGCGGGGGCGGGGCCGGTGGCTGGCCCAGCATGTGGTCGAGCACCCAGGTGCCGCGCAGCACGGGCGAGGTGCGCGTGCCGTCGGCGGTGACCTTCAAGATGCTGGCGTGCGTGAGCACCCCGCCGCGATGGCTGCCAGGCGACAAGCTCACCTTGCGCAGTTCACCGCCCGCAACCCCTGCGATACCGTAATGCCTGGCCAGCCGCTGGTTCAGAAAGGTCCAGTCCGAGTGGACAAAGTCCGTCACGCTGCGGTCGGCACTCAGCACTTCGTCGAAAAACATCTCCGTCTCGCGCGGCATGGACCAGAACAGGAAGTCATCGAACTCACCATAGGTCTGCGGGTCGGGCGAGGTGGCGTTGATCTTGCGCAGGTCAAGCCACTGGCCGGCGAAGTTCTGGGTGAAGCGGCGGCCCTTGGCGTCCTTCAGCAAACGCTCCACCTGCGCCCGCAG
>CAZOCL010000256.1:0-9618 GCA_964578245.1 uncultured Klebsiella sp.
TTGAGCGGCACCGTTGCGCCGGGGATGAGGCGGGGCTTCGTCGGGTCGGTGATGTCCACGACCTTGAAGCCGTCGTCGTCGGTCACATAGGCGTAACGGAACTGCACGCTGACGGCGCGCGGGTTCTTGAACTCGCCGTTGCTCAGTTCGGCGACGAGCATCGGCGCTTCGAGCTTGTCGTTGTGCAAGCCGAGGACGAAGAGGCCCTTCTTCGCGACGACCAGGAGGTTCGTGCCGGCCATGTAGGAATGCGTCGCGCCAGTGAGCTTGCCATCGGGGTTGAAGCGGATGGTCTTCTCGGGCGGGCGGTCGAGGAAGTTGTTGTCCGGGTTGCCGTCCACGAGCGTGCCGACGGTGGTCATCACGAGGCCCTCCTCGCGGTCGGTGATGAAGACCCACGCGTAGATCAGGCTGATAGGTTGCTCCTGGTTTTCCGGCAGGCGCTGGCGCAGCGGGTCAATGCCCAGCGTGCTGGGCAGGGTGACGCTGGTCGCATACTTGGTGCGGATGTAGGTGCGCTGGCCCAGCGGCGAGACGGGGGCGCTGACGATGCGTTCGCTGAAACCTTTCTGATCAATGTTCGCGACATCGAAGACTTCGAAGCCGTCCGCGCCGTTCGCGGTGTAGAGGTATTCGCCGCGCAGCGTGAGATCGAGAATCTCCTTGGCCGGGTGGTGGTGGACGAGGTCGTTACCGTCCTGCTTGTCGGGCAAGACGCTCTTGTTCTTCTCGACGTGGCGCTGGTAGTTGTCCGAGTAAGCCAGACGGTGGAGGTGGCTGCCGATGGCGGCCTGTGGCTCCTCCTGCTCGGTCCAGACGACGCCATAGAGGCCGTCCTTGCCCGCGCCGACGTAGGCGTAGCGGCCGAAGAAGTTGACCGTGCCCGTGCCGAAGCCGAGCAGGGAAGTGATCCACGCGTTGTTGCTGTTGTCGGCGGCGAGGTGGCAGTCGGTGCAGCCCTTGGTGGTGCCGACGCCGCTGGTGGTGTGGGGGAAGTGCGGGTTGTAGGCCTGGCCGCTGTAGCCCTCGGCGCTCACGGTCTGCTGCTGTGAATAGACCCACTCGCGGTTGCTATTTTGCGAGCCGACGATCACCGCACTGGAGGAACGCAGCACGGCGACGCGGTTGCTCTTGTAGCTCGCGTCCACACCGAGCTGGAACACGTCATCGCGGACGACCTGCGGGTTGTAGCCGGTGAAGTTGCGGGTGGTCATGCCCTCGAACTTGTTCAGCGGCACGCGCTGGTTCGCGCGCATGGGCAGGTGGCAGCCGAAGCAGCTCGTGGCCCACGAGCTGTGGCAGACCTGGCAGGTGAGGTTCGAGTTGTCGTGGGCGAGGTCCTGCGGGCACTTCGCTGCGTCCGGCACGTCGCCCCACGTCTGGCCGTCGCGGCGGAGGGTCTTGGCGTAGCGGCTCTTGGCGTTGTAGCGCGGGTGATCGGGGTTCACGGTGTCGAGCGTCTGCGGGATTTCCCAGCGGACGTCGGGGGAGAGGTTGCTGCGCTGGAAGAGGCGCTTGCCCTCCCAGACGAAGCGCGGGCCCCACGGCGTGCTGGTCTTCGCGATGTCCACGCCCTCCTTCTTGGGATTACTGAAGCGTCCGCCGTTGCCGGACGTGACCAGGGAAGGGCGCGCGTTGACGGTGCCGTGGCAGTCAATGCATTCGACCGAGGTCGCGGCTCGCGGCTCGCCGTAGAGGTTGCCGTCGCCGTGCGAGTCAGTGAGGAAATGGCAGTCGGCGCAGTGCATGCCCTTGGCGAGGTGGATGTCCTTGAGATGGACGGCCTTCTCGAACTTGTGCGCGTCATCGTGCGGGATTTTTTGATCGTCGAGCGTGAGGAGGTTGCCGGACTTGTCCTTCTTGAAGACGGCGCGGAAGACCCAGCCGTGACCGTGGTAGTCGGCGAACTGCGTGTGCTTCATGCGCGGGTTCAACTCGGCAACCTTTTCGAGAAAGTCGAGGTCGCCCCACAGGCCGCGCGCGGCGGCGGCTTCGGGGTTCTTTGCGATGGCGTGGGTGAGCTGCTCATCGGTCGGGTTGCGCTGCTTCTGAAATTCCTCTGGCTTGCGCTCGCCGAGGAAATGTTTGTCCTGCGCGAGCGGATTGCCGGGGTGCGGATACATGAGGTCGCCGTCGCTTTCCTGATCCCACCAAGTGTAGCCGAGGAAGGGGTTCACGAAGAGGTTGCCTTGGTGCATGTGGCAGTTCATGCACTGGCTGGTGGGGATGCTGCGGGTGAACTCGTGCTTGATGGGATGGCCGCGCTCGTCCTTGCGGATGGCGGAGTCACTGCTGAAGGACAGACCCTGGTGGCCATACTTGGAATACCAACCGGAATTCACGGGCGAGCGGTCGTTCGCATAGATGACGTGGCAGGCGGAACAGCCGGAGGAACGGTAGTCGCCGGGATGGTTGTTGCTGCCCATGAAGTCGAGCATGGGGTCGTGGAGGCGGGTCTTCTGGAGATTGAGATAGACCGGGTCAATGCGGTTCAACGTGCCGAGGCCGCGCTCGCTGAGACGGCGGGCGGGTTTGCCGGCGGGTTCGTTGACGATGGGATTGCCGATCATGCCCTGCTTCTTGCCCCCCTTTTCGAAGATACGGAGGATGTTGCTTGGCTGGCCGATGGCGAAGCGGGGCAGGGGATCGAGATAGGGGAGGACGCCGTATTGCTTCGTGTCCTCGGGCGTGACGGGTGTGGGGTTGACGAGACGGAGGGCGGTGCCATCGGCGGCGTAGGCCTGGCCGTAGAGGGGGTTCTTCTGCGGGATGCCACCGTTGTTGTAGAGCGCAGCGCCCCAGAGCATCGCGCCGTGGCGCATCATGGAGTGGCCGACATCGCCGACTTCCTTCTTATGGCAGAGGCCGCAAGCTTTCTCCGCGACACGCAGGTCGCCAGGGTTCACGAACTGGATGAATTCGGGGGATTCCTGGTTGAGGAGGATGCTGGAGTTGTTCGGGTTGGCGGAGCCGGGCCACCACTCGCCGTGACGAGGCGGGATGTGAGCTTTGCGCATGAGCAACCCGGGGGTGGCGTTGCCACCGTGGCAGTCGGTGCAGCCGAGCACGACGTTCGGCGATTTGTGCATCGTGTGCTCGTCGGTGCCGACGTGGCATTCGAGACAGCCTCGGGATTTGAGCGCGGCGTCCTCGCGGGTCTGGTCGATGAGGTTGGAGGCGGGGAGTTTGCGGGAGGGGTCGCGGGGGAGGTCAATGGGGACGGAGATGGCGGGGCCGAAAGCGGGGGAAGCGACAAGTTCCAAATTCCAAATTCCAAATAAGCTCCAAGCTCCAAGCAGCAAGGCGAGGTAGCGGCCCATCATGGAGTGCGGCGGCAGAGCGCCGCGGCGACGCCGCTTTGGCGTGCGTGGCGCGAAGGATGTAGGCAGATCGCTCGGCGTGCGTGGCGAAAGCGGCGTCGCGCTCCCCTTGCCGCCGCAGTCCAAGACGGTGGCCGGAACTCCGCGCGCTTCCATAGAGTTTGGAGCTTTCATGGGCTTCAGTAAGTCAGAGTCAACGCGATCAAACCGCTGTAGAGAAAGTCGTCCACCTTGCCGGCGCGGGAGGTGTCTTCGAGGCCGGGGATGGGGTCGGTGCTGCGACGGTAGATGTCCTTGAAGCCCCGACCGGGCAGGAGCACGCCCCAGCCAGCGGAGACGATCACGTTGTCGGTCAGGAAGGGGCGGTATTGGATGCCCAGGCTCAGGTCGAGGCCGAGTTCGCGATCGATTTTGTCCGTGAGCAAGGCCGTGCGCAGGGGATCGGTCTCGGCGAATCGGATGTAGTTGGCGTTTACGAAGGCCGTGAGCTTGGGCGTCACGTCGATGATTGAGCCCAGGCCCCAGAGATAGACGCCGGGGTTCACGAAGTTCGCCTGGCCCTGCGTCTTGCTGGAGCGGAGGTTCGGCACAAGGCTGCCACCCTGCTTCAAGCCGACGGGCGTGCCGCCGAAGTTGAAGCCCTGACGCACGTAGTAGCTGAAGGGGCCGCCGACGAAGTTCGGGTTATCGATGATCGTGTCGAAGCCGGTGGCGGTGCCGTCACTGGTATTGCTGTCGCCGCTGGCGTAGACGAAGGAGCCTTTGTAGCGAATCCAGTCGCGGTCGTAGCTGATTTCGAGCGCAGCGAACTGCGCGTTGATGTTCACCGGGCGTCCGGCAAGACCATTGAAGTCGTCGCGGCCAAACGCCTGGTAGAACTGGTGCGTGACGTTCCAGCGGCCAATGTGGCCGTCGCCGCCCCAGCCGAGGTAGTAGGCGCGGACATCATGCGGGCGCACGGTGCCGATGGGTTCGGGGCGGACGATGTTGCCGTTGCGGTCGTAGTGGACGTCGGAGTCGTCAAAGTTGGCGTGGAAGCTGAACGTCCCCGTGTAGCCTTTGAAGAAGAAGTCCTGGAGGTAGGCGTTGGCGATCAGCACGCGCTGGTTGCGCTGCTCGAAGCTGTTGAGGCCCGAGTTGGTGTCCTTCTCGCGCATGTCGAACACGGCGACATTGTATTGGAGGCGGTTGTTGATGTAGTTGCCGAAGAGGCGGCCACCGAGGTTCGTGTCGTTGAAAAGGAAGCCACGAAAGTCGGAGTTGAACATCTGGTTGCCGGCCTTGGCGGCAACAAAGTCGTAGTTGTCGGAGAGATCACGGAGATGCAGTTCAACAAAGGCTTCCTGCAAGGCCCAGTAATCCTTGGTTCGCACCGTCGAGCGTGTGCCGCTGAGGCTGTCGGCGGAGGTGAGCTGTCCGGCGAGCAGGGTGCTGATGTCCGCCGGGTTCGTAACAAAGGCGTTGCTGGGGTTGGGCAGATTGTTGCCCGTGCCGCCGCCCAAGTAACCGCGCGGGTCGGGCGAGATGACGCCGGTCTCCTGGGCGTGAACGTAGTTGAGGTTGTAAACGGGCATCACCTTGACGGCCCATTCGACTGGCTTGAACGCCGTCTCACCGCGAAACAACTCGGCCGAGAACGCCATGTTGTTCTGCACCATGAGGGCTTCGCTGCGGCCGAAGAACTCGTATTGGCCGGGGCCGGTGGTGCTGATGCCGCCGGGCGTGGGGATGCGCTTGCCGACGAAGTCCGTCGAGTTGTTCACCGTCAGGTCGAGAAAGATGTCCTGGCCGATGACGGGCAGGTCCCCCTTCAGCACGCTCTGGTAGTAGGGATGCCAGAGGCGGGGTTCGTTGTAGTAGAAGGGGTCTTCACCGCTGCCGTTTACGTAGCGTTTCCAAGGCAGGAAGCCGACGCGCCAGCGGTCGTTCTTCGATTCGGTGTTGGGCGGCAGGGCCACGCCGGTGTCGCGGGCGATGCCGGAGTTCTCGAAGTGCGGGTGGAACGGCAGGTTGCGGCGCGTGTTCGGGCGGGGGAGGTCGAGTTCGCGCGGCAGGGGCTCCAGGCCGTGCCGGGGTTTAAGGTCTGACGCGGTGGGTTCCACCGTCAGGGTGCGGATGGGCGTGCGAGGGAGGGCGAAGGGGACCGGCTCGGAACCGTAGCCGCTGGGGGCTTTGGGCGGCACGGCGACGACCTCGGTGTCGCGCAAGGGGGAACGGGGCAAGGCGAACGGCGGAGGCACGGGCTCCGAACCGAACGCGGGACCGAGGGTGAACTCGGGCTTGTAGAAGGGTTCCTCGGCAGGCTTGGAGTTCTTCGCGCCGGGGTCGGGGTTGAACTGCGCCGGGGCCTTGGGGGGCGGGGGCGGGGTGTAGGTGAACTTGAGCGCCAGTTTGGGCGGCTCCTCGAACAACTCGCGCGGCCAGACTGGGCCGGTGCGTGGGTCGGGATTGAATTTGTCCGGCGAGGCCGGTGGCGTGCCGAGGCTCAGCGTCACGCGTGGCACGAGGAGTTCCTGGATGGGCGGAAACAGGAGTTCGGCGGGGAAGGGCAGGGTGCGCTTGTCCGGTTCGGGGGTGAAGCGGCTGGGGGAGGCGGGTGGCGGGCCGGAGGTGATGCCTTGCAGCGGCTTGAGGCGGTCACGCTCGCGGTCGGCGTCGTCCTTAGGGGAGAGGGAGGGTTGCGCAGCGGGCTGCTTGGTGGAGCTGGGTTCCGCTCCCTGCCCGGAAAGGCACGCGAGACTGACCGCCACGCCGGGTGCGGCAGACTGAAGCAGACCGCGCAAGAGCGGGAACTTCTTCCCCTGAAGTGACGCCAGCATCCGTCGAGAATGAAAGGCGAGACAACCACCCAAAAGCAAGCCTCAGCGTGTAAGCGAAGTGTAAAGGGAGCCAGTGGGGAAACCACGAATGAACACGAATGGACACGAATGGGAGGCTGGGAGGCGCGGCTCTGGCATTGGTCGGAGCGGAGAGTCTATTAGCGTGGCGCAGATGCACGAGGTGGGAGAGGGGGTAGGGTCGCGGGTGGATGGGCGATTTCAAATTGGAGATTTCAGATTTCAAACAGGGAGGGGGGAAACCACGAATGGACACAAACGGACACGAATCGGGCAGGGCGAGATGGGATTGGCACCGCGGAGGCGGGACGGACACAGAGGGTGGATGGGATTTTTCAAAACGAAGCCAATTTGGAACCGTGATATTACGAAACGAAGCCATTTGGGAAAGCGGACCGGGGTGCCGAACACCCCTCACCTCAACCTTTCCCGTCATCCGATGAAGGGTGAGGGAGGAGCACGGCGTGGCGACCCGTGTAAAGTTTCCGTCAATTTGCTTGCCGGTGGGCGTTGGTTTTTCCACAACTTCACGCGCTTGAAGTCCGCATTGTTCATCCTGGGCCTCCTCCTGTCCGCGCTGTCTGCCCGCGCGCAGATGACGCTGGTGGATGTGACCACGGTGCTGGCGCAGGCGGTTTCACGGGCGGCGGTGGTTTCACCGGCCAGTGTGGTGGCGGTGGTGGACCGTGAGGGTTTCGTGCTCGGGGCGTGGAGTGTGAATGGCGCGGCACCTTCGGCGGCCAACCTGGCCAACGCGATTGCCAAGGCGGGCACGGCGGCGTTTCTCAGCAGCGATCAGAACGCCTTCACCCCGCGCACGGCGGCGATGATCGTGCAGCAGAACTACCCTCCGGGCGTGAACAACAAGCCGCCGGGGCCGCTGGTGGGCGTGAACTTCTCCCAGCTCTCGTTCTCCGACATCAACAAATACAAGCTGCCCAGTGATGCTCCGCTGGCCTTTAACGCCACCCCGGGTGCGACGGTGACAGCGATTGATACGCCGCTGACGGGTGGGCTCGCGGGCACGGCGGGTGGCGTGCCGCTCTACAAGGCGGGGGCGCTGATAGGGGGCGTGGGGGTGGGCGGCGACGGGGATGACAGCCCGCTTAACATCACGCCGCAGACGGTCATCACGGCGAAAGTGGACGAGGACGTGGCGCTGGCGGGGCAGGTCGGCTTTGAGCCAGCTTCCCGGATTCTGGGGAACAAGGTCTTCATTGACGGCATTGCGGTGGCTTATGTCGCGAGTTCCACCTCGCTGGGAGTCGTTACTCCGCTGGGCGGCATTGGGGCGGCGGTCGCGGGGTTCGCACCAACTGCGAGTCCAGCGGCGCCGCTGCCCTATGTCACCGCGACGATGGGCGGAGTGACCGGACAGATCCGCCAGCCCATTACCGCCGATCCGAGCGGGGTCGCGCTGCCGGGTGGCACCGCGCGGCTCACTGCGCCGGAAGTTACGGCGATTCTCACGGCGGGTGCGAACCGTGCCCGCACGACCCGCGCAGGCATCCGGCTCCCGCGGGGCACCCCGATGCAGGTCTTCATCACGGTGGTGAATAATCCCAATGCCGCTGGGACCGCCCCGGTCTGCCTGGGCACGTTCTGCACCTCACCCGACACGACGCGCTTCGCTTGGGATGTGGCGGTGCAGAAGGCGCGCACGGCGGTCTTCTTCAGCAGCGACGCGCGGGCCTTCACGTCGCGCACCGTTGGCTTCATGGCGGAAGGCACGTATCCGCCGGGGATCGGCGGCACCACGCCCGGGATCTTCCTGGGCCTGCAGGAACGGTTCTGCATCATCACGCCCGGTGGGTCCATCGCGGCGGTGAACACGCTCAATGGCGCGGCCTTCAACACGATGACGGCGGTGAATCCCAACCTGCCCAATGGCATGACGATCTTCGCGGGCTGCATGCCACTTTATCGGGGTGGTGTGTTGATCGGTGCGGTGGGGGTGAGCGGTGACGGCGTGGACCAGGATGATCTGGTCGCGGCTTCAGCGGCGGCGGCGCTGGGCGGCATCTTCCTGCCGCCGGAAGCGGTTCGGGCGGATCGCAGCCTGCATCGCGGGGCGCGGTTGCCGCTGGTGAAGTTCCCCCGGAATCCCGCATTATGAGCGCACGTAACCCAATGATGACAGAGGCCGTCGAGTCGCACCTGCCGAAGGAGGCTGCGCGAGCGAGGCGATCATATCGCCGTTGCGACGAGATGCTCGCTGCGCTCGCCTCGCTCCGCTCGGAATGGGGCTCGACGGAGTCTCGCCCTACCGGGCGTAGTTGCGTTCTCTGGGTGCTCCTTCTCCTCAACCTCGCCGCCGGTGCCGCCGAGCCAGTAATTTCATCTGCTGCTCCTGCGACGAATGGTTTTGTGGTCCACACGGTTCAATCTGAGTTTCAGGCGGGGCCGACCAAGATTTATGTGCGCACTCCGGATAAGGTCACCCCCGGGACGCGATTGCCGGTGCTTTACCTCCTGCCCGTCGAAGCGAAAGACGAGCAGCGCTGGGGTGATCCGCTTGCCGAAGCCACGAAACTCGACCTGGCCAACAAGCTGAAGGTGATCTGTGTATATCCGACCTTCAGCCATCTGCCGTGGTATTGCGATCATCCGACTGATCCTGGCATCCGGCAGGAGACTTACTTTCTGAAGGTGGTCGTGCCATATATGGAGCGCGCTTATCCCGCACGCGCAGAGCGGGGCGCGCGGCTGCTGCTGGGATTCAGCAAGTCCGGCTGGGGTGCGTGGAGCCTGCTGCTGCGCAACCCTGAGGTGTTCGGCAAGGCCGCCGCCTGGGACTCGCCGCTGATGATGGAGAAGGGGCTTTACGGCATGGCGGCCATTGCTGGCACGCAGGAGAATTTTGAGCGCTACCGCATCCCGACGCTGCTCCGTGACCGAGGCAAAGCGCTTGGCCCCGAGCCGCGCTTATTGCTCATGGGTTACGATGCGTTCCGCGTCCCGACGCAACAGGCGCATGCGTTGATGGAGGAGTTGAAAGTCCCCCATGCCTATCTCGACGGACCGCAGCGGAAGCATCACTGGAACACCGGGTGGGTGGACGAGGCGGCGCGGTGGGTGGTAGCTGGCCAGTAGCAGCCTTTAGCAGGTGCAGTGCATCAGGCCACGACACTGATCATCCAGCCAAGACCGAAGCGGTCGGTGAGCATGCCGAAGCACGGGGACCAGAAGGTCTTGGTGAGCGGCATCTTCACCTGGCCACCGTCAGCGAGGGCGGCGAAGGCGCGATTCGCCTCGGCTTCCGTCGGCACCGCGAGCGACAGTGAGAAGCCTTGGAAGTTCGGTGCTTCGCCGCATCCGTCGGAACCCATGAGGGTGCTGCCACCGATGCGGAAGGTGGAGTGCATGACCTTGTTCTCAAACCCCGGAGCGAGCATGCCGGGCGGGGTTGGTTCCGGGCTTTCCTGGTAGCGCATGAGGAAGTCCACCTGCGCGCCGATGGC
>CAZOCL010000257.1:0-9605 GCA_964578245.1 uncultured Klebsiella sp.
TGAGCTGGGCCTTGGCCTGCACGAGGTCCTCGAACTGCTTCGTAAGGAACGCGTGGCGCGTCTCGGCCTCCTCGTATTCCTCGATCGAGGCGTGGTTCACCGCGCCCATGTCGTCGAGCTTCTTCTGCATCACGCCGACCTGCTCGGCGACCTTCTCCCAGTCGGTGGCGAGGCCGCGCAGCACCATCTCATCCGGGCTGATCGTCTCGACCTTGGGCGCGCCCTCGTCGGCAAACGTGATGGTGAAGCACTCGCTGCGGATGTCGTCGAGGATGAGCTGGTATTTCTCCTGGATGCGCGCGCGCAGGTTCTGCACCTGCATGTTCTTCTGCGTCAGCTCGATGTCAATCGCCGCGCGGCGGCTCTGCAAATCGGTGAGCTGCTTGCGCTGCCCGCGCAAGCCTTCCTCGCGCAACTGGATGTCCGCTTCCTGCGTCGTCTTCGTCGTGCCCAGCGCGGTCACGCGCAGCCCCACCTGCTCGCGCTCGTGGCGCAGGCGCTCGATGTGGTGCCGCGACTCGGCGATCTCCGCCTCGGCCTGCGTCTTGCGCTGACCGAACGCACCAATCTCCTTCTGGCGCGTCTGGATCAACTGCTCCAGCTCGCGAATGCGGCCTTCGAGCGGGGCCTTCTGCCCGGCGAACGAGCGGACGAGCTGCTCTTCCGTCGCGGTGGCAACCTTCGTGTCGTTGAGCGCGGAGAGCGCGGTGTCGCGCTGCTGGCGCAGGCCGTCAATGTTCGCGCCCAGTTCCGCAACGCGCCCGGTGAGCGTCTGCTCGCGGGCCTCGAATTCGGCGATCTGCGCGGCGAGCTTGTCGCGCTTGGCATTGCCTTCCTGCTCCTGCGAGGCCAGCGAGCGGATCTCATACACCACCGTGTCAATGCGCACGTGCAGGTTCTGCAATGACGACTTGAGCGCCTTGAACTCGCCCTCGCGCGACGCGATGGCCACTTCCTGCGCACGCAATTCCGTCTGCGCCTGCTGGAGACTGGCCTGCAACGTGGTCTGCTCGCTCTGGAGCGCAGCCTTCTTGCGGCCGATCTCCTCGCCCTGCGTCTGCGAGTCGCTGATCTGCTTCTGCAGCTCAGCGATCTGGTTCTTGCGGCCGAGGATCGAGGACGGCGCCTTGCCGTTGGCCGCCCCGCTCAGGAAGCCGCCGGTGAATATGCCCTGCCGGTTGAGCAGGTCGCCGGTGAGCGTGGCGAAGTTGTAGGCACCGTTGCTCTGCTGCCAGGCCGCGGTGGCCGTGGCGAGATCAGCGACGATGCGGGTGTTGCCCAGCAATCCGCTGATCAGATAAGCAACCGACTCATCCGCCTCGATGACCTTCATCGCGCTCTCGCCCGGAGCGTTCTCATCCGGCGCGGCGGGCTTGAAGTCGGGGTTCTTGAGCCCGAGGCAGCCGAGGTTGACGCGGCCCTTCTTGTTCGCGACGAGGTCGGCGAAAATCTGCTGCGCGGCCTCGGGCTGCTCGGTGAGCACGAGCTGCAGGTGATGGCCGAGCGCGGCCTCCACGGCCCCAACATACTGGTCCGGCACGCGGATGCGGTCGGCGAGCGTGCCGAGCGCGAGCTTGGACTGCTTGAGCGCGGCCTGCGCGCCCGCGCTGAAACCCTCGTGGCTGGTCTGGAGCTGCTCCAGCACGTTCAGGCGGGACTTCACCCCGGCCTGCGCGCGCAGCACCACGTCCAGTTCCTGCGTGACAGCGTTGATCTCCAACTGGATTTCGCGGAGCCGCTTCTGGCGCTCCTCCACCGTGCCGCGCTGGGCGACGACACTGGCCTTCTCGGCCTCGACGTTGTTGGCAAATTCGGTCAGGCGGGCATCCAGCCGGCCCCGTTCCTCTTCAAGCTGGACCTTCTCCGAAGAAAGCTTCTCCAGTCGCACGACGTTGCCCTGCTTCTGCATGTCGAGCGCGTTGATCTCGTTGCGCACGCGGCTGAGCTGCTGCGAGGAATTGAAGGCCTCGGTCTGCGCACGGCGAAGCTCCTCCTGCCGCGCGATCAGCTCGCGCTCGACCGTCTGCACGGCCTGCTGCTTGGCCCCAAGTTCTCCGCGCAAGCCCTCGAGCTTCTGCTGCGACTCCGTGAGCCGCTGGGTGACGCTGACCAGTTCTTGCCGGGCGTAGCCGATGCGTTCCTCGGACTCGTTGATGTCGCGGAAGGCCTTCGAGTTCTGGGCTTCCAGCTCGCGCAGCCGCTCCTCGTTGAACTGGATGCGATGCTCGTGGTGCTCCGTCTGGCCCTTGAGTTCGAGCCCCTGCTGCCGGGCGGTGTTGATCTCCGCGTCCAGTTCGGAAAGGCGTTGGCGGAGCTGGAGGAGTTCATCCTCCGTGCGGAGGACCGTTTCCGACAGCTCTTCCGTGGCCGCCCGAAGCTGCTCGGCCTCATTCGTGCGGCGGAGGATGTCCGTCTGCAGGCAGTCGAACTGATGCCGCGCGAGCTGGGTGTCCAGGTGCTGCAGTTCCATCGCCACCTGCTTGTAGCGGCGGGCCTTGCCCGCCTGGCGCTGGAGCGAGCCGATCTGGCGCTTCACCTCGCGGATGAGGTCCTCGACCCGCAGGAGGTTCTGATCGGTGTGCTCCAGTTTGCGGAGGGACTCCTTCTTCTGAGCCTTGAACTTCGTGATGCCCGCCGCCTCCTCGAACACCATGCGCCGGTCTTCCGGCTTGCTCTGGATGATCTGGGTGATGTGCCCCTGGGCCATGATCGAGTAGCTCGTCTTGCCCATGCCCGTGCCCATGAAGAACTGCTGGATGTCCCGCAGCCGGCACGCCACCTTGTTGATGTAATACTCCGAGCCGCCGTCGCGGAAGATCCGCCGGGTGATCGTGACCTCGTTGAAGGCCATTTCGATGCCCGCCGCCTTGAGGTGCTCGGCGTCCACATCCCCGATGGTCAGGGAGACTTCGGCCATGCCGAGGGGCCGCCGGCCGTCGGTTCCGTTGAAAATCACGTCCGCCATCTCGCCGCCGCGCAGCGCCCGGGCCGATTGCTCGCCCAATACCCAACGGATAGCGTCTGCCACGTTGGACTTACCACACCCATTGGGGCCGACGACCGCCGTGATGCCGGGTTGGAAGTTGAGCGAGGTCTTGTCCGCGAAGGACTTGAAACCGAGAACGGTGAGGTTCTTCAGATACATGAGTGAAAGAATAAGCCCAATATCCGGTGGGGTGTAAAGTGGAAAGCCACCATATATGGGGGTAAGTTATTCACAACCCCTCCCCTGCCTCAAACTGTGCCATCCAGTCCATTTTGACCCCTCGGGCACCGAAAACTGGCTTCATTTCGCAAAAACGACCTCTCCAATGTCGAGTCGTCCCCGGAGTGCCGAGCACACGCTCGGCGCGTTCCAAAATCCCCGCCACCACCAATGGCTTCGTTTTGCAAAATCACACCCCACTCGAAATCCCCGTCCCGGAAGCGCCCACCACCTGTCCGGCCCATCGCAAACCCGGCAGCACCCCATCCGTGTCATCCGCGTTATCCGCAGGCTCACCCTCTGAGTCGGAGTCCAAATTGGCTTCGTTTCGTAAAATCCGCAGCTCGACATTCCAAGCCCTCCCCGAGCACCAAGCACCCGCTCGGCGCATTCCAAAGGCTTCTTCGCATCTCCACCACCAATGGCTTCGTTTCGCAAAAACCCGTTCCACTCGACAGCGTTCCCCGTAGCCCGCCCGGCCCGCTCAAAGCCCAGCCGTAACCCGTCCCCATCCGCGTCATCCGCGTCATCCGCGGGCCCACGCTCTGACGCTGGGCCCCCAATGGCTTCGTTTGGTAAAATACTTTGGCCCGCCCTCCACCAGTTCCCTCCACCGGCTGAATGCAGACAGCCCCTGAACCACGATGGCTCTCGATAGGTTTCTTGAAACCTTGCCCTCCGCGCTCGTCCCGCCTTTGCGGTGCAGGTGAATTTGCTCCTCATCCCGCCCATTCTCGCACCTCCCCCGCCCTCCCGCTATCCCGTGGCGCAAATAAACGTCTCCCCATTGAGATTTCAATCTTTGTCTTCCCTGAATCGGTTCTCTGCTGCTTTCAGTGGAATGGCGTGTGGAAGAAGCTCCAAATCCCAGGTTCCAAATTCCAAAGAAGCTCCAAACTCCAAATTCCAAAGGGAGGCGTTGCCTGGCGCTGGACGGGCAAGTCGGACCATCCCAGCCATTGAATCAGGGTGCGAACCTGGGTGGCATGGCAGCGAGGCGCGCAGAACGATTGGAATTTGGGATTTGGGATTTCTTTGAAGCTTGGGACTTGGAGCTTGGAATTTTCCTGCCCGCCTCCCGGTTCCACCGAAGACAGCGGGGAACCCCTGAATCTTTGGGTCCACCTCCGTTTCCCCCTCTCTAGCCACCCTGAATCTGCGGGAAATAGTCCGTCCCTCAAGCCCTCACCCACCGCTTCGCCCGGCTGCTCTTCAGCACCGCCTCGCACAGCCTCACCTCATGGTGCCCATCCTCCGCCGTGGCGAAGAGCACCGGTGTCTTCCGCCCGCTGGCGATGTGCTCATACACCGCGCGATAGTGCATCTTGTGGCTGTCCGGGAAACCCTCCGGATGCCCGCCCGGATAATCCGTGAAGCCCGCCACATCCTCGCTGAACCCGGCCGTCCCACGCTGGAGCACCTGGTTCGGCTCGTCGCGACGCCCCACCAAAATCTCGTTCGGCTGCTGGAAATCCCACCGCACGCTGCCCTTCGTGCCGTAGATGCCCAGCGCGAGACTGCATTTCCAGCCCGCCGCCACCTGCGAGATGGAGGCATTGGCGTGCGTGCCGTTCACGAAACTGTGCGTTGCCTTCCCGAACTTGAGCAGCAGGCTGCCAAAATCCTCCGTGTCCACCGGGTAGGGCACCATCGTCTTCGGGTCCACCTTGGCAAACGTCTGCACCTCGCCACGCGGCCGGTAACGCGTCTTATGAAACGTCTCCAGATGCGCGAACACCGCCTCCGCCCGCGCGCCGAGAATGAAGGACACCGCATCAATCCAGTGCGTGCCGATGTCCCCCACCGCGCGCAGCTTGCCGCCCTCGCTGGCCAGCAGCCGCCAGTTGTAGTCCGTCGGCTGCAGCAGCCAGTCCTGAAAAAAGTGCCCTTGCACATGCATGATCTGGCCCAGGTCACCACGCTGCACCATCGCGCGCATCTGGAGCACCGCCGGGAAGAACCGGCACATGTAGTTCACCGCAAAGACCGACGCGCCCGGCTTTTTCACGGCGGCGACCACCTTCGCCGTCTCCTTCGTCGTCATCCCCAGCGGTTTCTCACACACCACATGCTTCCCCGCCGCCAGCGCCGCCAGCGACTGCTCCACATGCACCTTGTTCGGCGACGTGATATGCACCACATCCACACTCGGTGAACGAAACATGGCGCGGTAATCATAATCCCCATATACCTCCGGAATGCCCCACTTCTCCGCCGTGGCCGTGGCATTCTTCGTGGAGCCGCAAATCGCCGTCACCTGCACCCCCAGCCGCTTCAGCGCCTCGATATGAACTGGCCCAATGAAGCCCGTGCCAATGACGCCCGCGCGAAGCTGGTGTAACGGAATGCTCATGCCCCAAGCCTGCCCGAACCGTCCTCCAAGGCAAGCGCCCGCGACGCCTCGGGCGGAGCGCGGGCGTCCTCGCCCGCTTTGCGCGTGCCACCACCGCAACGTGACGAACCCCGCCTAACCCGTCCTGAATCTCAGCCTCCATTCGTGTCTCTTCGTGTCCATTCGTGGTTGAAATCCAGGCGCTCCCTTGAATTGACATCCCCCGCCAATCCGTCTTGCTACCTGCCGTCAAACGCATGAACACACCTCGTCTGCTCCTCGCCGCCACGCTGGCGACCCTCGCCACCACGCTTTCCGCCGCTGAATGGCCCGAGTGGCGCGGCCCCGGCGGGCAAGGCCACGCCCTGGCCACCGGCCTGCCCACCTCGTGGGACGAGACCAAGAACATCACCTGGAAACGAGAACTCCCCGGGCGCGCCTGGTCCTCCCCGGTCATCGAGGGCAAGAACATCTGGCTCACCACCGCCCTCGAGGTCCCGGCCAAGAAGGAGGACGCCGAGCGCCGCCTCAAGGCCAACACCGGCAATCAGCCCCTCACCGTCCTCGAAAAAGTCGAGTTCCGCGCGCTCTGCGTGGACCGCGACACCGGCAAGCTCACCCAGGACCTCCCGCTCCTGACCGCCCGCGAGCCGCAGTGGGTCCACGCGCTCAACAGCTACGCCTCCTGCACCCCGATCATCGAGGACGGCAAGCTCTACTGCCACTTCGGTGCGATGGGCAACGCCTGCCTCGACACCCGCACCGGCAAGGTCCTCTGGACCGACGCCAGTCTTCAGGTCATGCACGAAAACGGCCCCGGCGGCTCACCGGTGCTCTGGAAGAACCTCTTGGTCTTCCATATGGACGGCAGTGACCACCAGTTCATCGCCGCCCTGGACAAGCGCACCGGCAAACTCGCTTGGAAGACGCCGCGCTCCGGCGACATGAACAAGGATCCCCAGCTCCGCAAGTCCTACGGCACGCCGATCCTCCTGACCATCGACGGCAAGGAGCAGCTCATCTCCCCCGCATCGGACTGGATTTATTCCTACGACGACAAGGGCCGGGAGCTGTGGCGCGTAAAGTATGGCTCGCTCGGCTTCTCGCTCACCCCGCGCCCCGTGATCGGCCATGGCATGATCTACATGAGCACCGGCTTCATGAAGGCGCAGATTCTCGCGATCAAGTATGAAGGCGTCTCGCAGCCGGAGATCGCCTGGCGCTACGACAAGGGCGCGCCCACCATGCCCTCGCCCATCCTGATCGGTGAGGAGCTCTACTTCGTCAACGACGGCGGCATCTTCACCTGCCTCGACGCCAAGACCGGCGTGGAGCACTTCCGCGAGCGCCTCGGCGGCAACTACAGCGCCTCCCCCACCTTCGCCGATGGCAAGATTTACCTCCATAACCGCGAAGGCCTCACCACCGTGGTAAAGCCCGGCAAGCAGTTCACGGTCATCGAGAAGAACCAGCTCCCCGGCAAGATCTTCGCCTCCCTCGCCGCCGTGGACCACGCCCTCTTCCTCCGCACCGACACCGCCCTCTACCGCATCGAGACCAAGCCAGTCAAACAGGCCGCCAAGTAAGTGAGGGGGACACTCCAGTCCCCCTGCTCTGTTCGGCCATCAATCTCGATGTTAGGATGCCTCGCAAAACCCGACTTACACCGCCCGTGTCTCCCGGCCCGCACTTCACTCGACATTGATGTCGAGCCGCCTCACTTCAGATCCCGGCCGTTCGAGAGCCCGCCCACCGTCCAGTCCCAGTTGTATGGTCCCGGGACGGTCAGATTGCAGTCCGTATATTTGATGTAGGCCGAGTTCCCATCCACGCACACCAGCGGCAGACCATTCGTGCCGTGTCCCGGGTTCTTCGCCGTGAGCGCCGAGAACGGATCGGCGGTGACACAGAAGGCGAGCAGCTTCTGGGAAGGAAAACCCACCTGGCTGAGAAACCGCCGCGTGGGATTGACCTGCGGATTGCCCCCGTTGTTGTCATCCGTCATGCAAAACTGGATCGGACTCGAATAGCTGCTCGGCCCCGGAAGCATGTTCGTGGTGACACCAAACGCGGCTCCATAGTTCACCGTCCAGTCATAGTTCCACGCCGGCAGCGCCCGGTCGGACGGGCAGCGGTTCAGTGGACTGTTCGTGGCCAGATAGGGATTCAGCAGTTGCCAGTATTCGACCCGCGGAAAGCGCGGCCAAGCCGTCGTGCTGATCGGAAACGCATCATCGTGGTCTGAATTATAAAGCCGGACGGCAATGGCAATCTGACGCAGGTTGGAAATGCACTTGATGGTGTTGGCCTTCTGCTTCGCCTTGCCCAGCGCCGGCAGCAGCATGCCCGCCAGAATCGCAATAATGGCGATCACCACCAGCAGCTCAATCAGGGTGAACCCGTGCGCGGAACAGTTGCGACTCAGTCGTGTTGTGCCGGTCTCCATAAGCCTTGGGATTACGCAATATGGTTTCCTCCACCGGCCCACTGCCGTCAATCCTGTTTTTGTCATCCCGAATGCCGAAATAGAACCCGCAGGCAACCCCAATTCTGAATCACAATTGGTGGAAGAACTCATGCGAACTGCGAGAGGGTTGGGGTGAGGGGTGCCGTCCGGCAACATGCTCCCGATTTGCATCGGGAATTAGTAAGCTACTGATGACCCAAAGCAGAAAAGAGCTGCCCGCGAAAAACGCCAACCATGCGAAACAGAAAGCACCGCCCAAGAACCACCGTCTTTTTCGCGTCCTTTCGCGTGTTTCGCGGGCACCATCTCAGCGGCCTGCAGCCAGACCCGCTCACTTCGTCGCCAGCGGCCAGCTCGGCTTCACTTCCTCATCGCACGAACTCGGCGCGACCCCATGCTGCAGCTTGCGCTCCGCCAGGATGCCCACCATCGCGGCATTGTCCGTGCACATGGACTTCTCGGCGAGCCGCAGCGTCAGCCCGTTGCGCGCACAGGCCTCGGCGAGCTGCCGCCGCAGGGCGCGGTTGCAGGTCACGCCCCCGGATGCCGTCACGCACTTCACCCCAAGGCGCTTCGCGGCCCGCACAGTCTTCGTCACAAGCACGTCCACGATGGAATCCCGCACGCTCGCGCACAGATCCCGCACGCGATCCGAGTCATCGAGGATGAACGGCTGGTCGCGGAGGAAATAGCGCACCGAGGTCTTCAGACCGCTGAAGCTGAAGTCGTCATGCAGGTCACGGATCATCGGTCGTGGAAAATCAAAAGCCCGCGCGTCCCCCTGCTCCGCCAGCGCGTCCAGTTCCGGCCCGCCCGGATACGGCAGGCCCATGAGCTTGGCAGACTTGTCGAAGCACTCGCCCGCTGCATCGTCCACCGTGCTGCCCAGCAGGTGATGCTTTAGCTCAGCCTCGACGAAGACCAGCATGGTGTGGCCGCCGCTGACGATCAGCGAGACGTTGGGCTGGAAGCCCGCGAAGTCGGCACGAAGCAGCGTGGTCCGTGGTCCGTGGTCCGTGGGAGGCTCAGGGACAATCCACGGCGAGTAGAGATGCGCCTCGTGGTGATTGATCCCGTAGAAAGGCTTCCGCAGCGCAAAGGCCATCGCCTGCGCCGCCCGCGCCCCGATCATCAACGCCTGCGGCAGCCCAGGCCCGGTCGTCGCCGCAATCGCAACAAACTCTCCCAAGGTAGGGTGAGACTCCGTCGAACCCCATCTGCCGACGGAGTCGGCGCGAGCGTAGCGAGCATCTTGGCCGGATGCAACGACACCCGAGATGCTCGCTGCGCTCGCCTCGCGCCGCTCGAAATGAGGCTCGACCGAGTCTCGCCCTACCGGGCGCGAGGACTTCGCCGCCAGCAGAGCCGCCCGCGCCACGGGCAGTAGGTTGCGCAGATGCTCCCGCGTCGCCAGTTCCGGCACGACCCCGCCATACTCCGCATGGAGTTTGATCTGCGAGGAGACGACATTGGCCAGCACGCGCCCGTCATGGATGACGGCGACACTGGTTTCGTCGCAGGAAGTTTCGAGGGCGAGGAGCACCAGGCCTACTTCTTGGCCGGCTCCACCGCCTGCGCCGCCACCTTGCCCACCGGCTTGC
>CAZOCL010000258.1:0-9557 GCA_964578245.1 uncultured Klebsiella sp.
GTTGCAGTGGCCGCAGAAGGCTTCCGTGACCGGCGCGATGATGCCGATCTCGCCGCGTCCGTCGGCGAAGGTCCAGCGCTTCGCGGTCTCGGACTTGTTCTCGGAAATGACGGGCCGCAGGTCGAAACGGGCCTGCAATCGCGCGAGGATTTCGCGTCCGGGGACAACCAAGTCGCGCAGCCAGGCGCGGCCGGAATCCAGCGGCATGAACTCGATGAAACGGAAGCTCACGTCCTGCTCGCGCGCGAACTCGGCGAGGCGCTCCAGTTCGTGGTCGTTCAGGCCGCGGATGACCACGGCGTTGACCTTCACGGGCGCGAAGCCCAGTTCCTTCGCCTGCACGATGCCCGCGAGCACCGCGCGGAGGCCGTCGCGGCCGGTGATGCGCTTGAAGTTGTCGTGGTCGAGCGAGTCGAGGCTGAAGCTCACGCGCTTCAGGCCGGCGGCGCGCAAGGCGGCGGCCTGCGACGCAAACTGCGAGCCGTTCGTGGTCATCGCCAGGTCGCGGATGCCGGGGATGGGCGCGAGCCGGGCGATCAGGTCGGGCACGCCCCGGCGCAGCAGGGGCTCGCCGCCGGTGATGCGGACCTTGTCAATGCCCAGCCCGACGGCGACGCGCACGATGCGCTCGATCTCCTCGTAGGTGAGCAGCGCGGACTTGGGCTTCCACTCGCGGACGATGGGCGTGAGCGTGGGCTGCGGGTTCTTGAGCGCGTCGAACTTGCCACGGTAGAAGTTCGCCGCCTCCTCCGTCTCCGGCAGGCAATACATGCACCGGAAGTTGCATCGGTCCGTGATGCTGACCCGCAGGTCGCGCATCGTGCGGCCGAAGGAATCGTTCAGTGGCGCGGGCATCGGGATTCAGTAATCAGTGTTCAGTATCCAGTCAGCGGCCAGTGGTTTGCACGCCCACTGATCACTGAACACTGGTTACTGAATACTCCAGTTGAACGGCCAAAGCCAGCGGGCGGCCTACTTCTTCTTCGGCGCGCCCGGGAAGTCAGGGCCCACGGTGACACTCTTTTCGGGAGCGGCGTCCGCCGGCTTCGGCGCGGTGGAGGCCGGGGCCTTGATGGTCACGGTGCCGTCGCGGTGCACTTCGACATTGAGCTGGCTGCCACGCGTGGAGGTGGGTTTGGAGGAGGCGAGGGGCTTCAGGCCTTCGTTGAGCAACTGCCCGCCCTTGCGCTCATCCTGGAACATCCCGCGCCGCATCCAGTCCACGCGGCGGGCCATGGCCTGGTCGCTCTTGATGGTGGACATCTGCTCCTTGAGGAAGGCGAGATCGTTCATCTTGCGCTCCATCTCGGTGCGCTCGCTCTGCATCCGCGCCAGCTCCTTGGTGAGGAAGGCCTTGTCGTCCTTGGTGACCTGCAATTCGCCTTCGACGAGGGTGATGCGGGCGTTGAGCGTGCCGATGGTGGACTTGAGCGAGGAAATCTCGGTGTTCAGCGACGCGATCTTGGCGTTCAACTGGTCGCGCGTGTCCTGCAAATCCTTGATGCTCGCATCGCGCTTGGCGATCTCGTCGGCCTTGGACTTGTCGAGCGCGGCATAGCGGGCGGCGGCGGCCTTGGCCTCGGCCTCGGCCTTCGCCTTGGCGTCGTTGAGCGCGGCGGTCATGGTGGCCTCGACCTTCTTGGTCTCGGCCCGGGCTGCCTCGGTCTGGCCTTGGGCAACCTTCGTCTCCGCCTGCGCGACCTTGATCGCGTCCTGGGCCTTCTTGGTCTCGGCCTGGGCGGCCCTGGTCTCGCCCTGCGACTTGGTGAGCGAGTCCTTGGTCTGGTTCAATTCGGCGGTGGTGGCCTCGACCTTCGCGCCGAGGGCCTTCGCCTCCTCGGTCTTGGCGACCAGGTTCGTGGTGAGGGTGTCGTTCACCTTCTTCTGCTCGGTGAGCTTGCCCTCGGTTTCCTTGACGGTGACTTCCAAAGTGGCGATATGCTGGTCGTCCGCTTTCTTGACCTCGACCGCTTTCTGATGCCGCATGAGCAGGCCAATGCCCAGCAGCGCGCTGAGGGCCACCAACACTATAACTGCCGTCTTGTTATTCATACGAGTCAAGCATGGGGAGGGGGTCCGGGTTTGGCAAGCCTCCAGCAGGCGGGGTGAAACCGCCCTCGACGACGGCCCGGGACCGTGGTGTCATCGGCCCACCATGAAGCTCCGGTCGTTGCTGCTCGTTGTTCTCCTCACGTCCCTGGCCGCCGTGCTCCACGCGGCCGACAACTTCGCCTTCGCCGACACGGCGGGCAAACAGCTCGACGTGACGCTGGGTGGCAAGCCCCTCGTGCGCTTCATGTATGCCTACGACCCGGCCACAAAGGAGTCGCTCCACGACACCTACAAGCCCTATCTCCACGTCTTCGCGCCCGGCGGCGACCAGCTCATCACCAAGGGGCCGGGCGGGAAGTTCACGCATCATCGCGGCATCTTCATCGGCTGGAACAAGATCACCTTCAACGGCAAGAGCTACGACCGCTGGCACATGTCCGGCGGCGAACAGGTGGTGCAGAAGCTCCTGAAGCAGGACACGGCGGCGGACCGGGCGACGTTCACCGCGCTCGTCCACTGGAACGACGCGGAGAAGCACGAATTCATCGTCGAGGAACGCACCTTCACCATGCGCCGCGTGCCGGCGGGGACGCTGATTGATTTCAGCGCCAAACTCACTGCCCCGCGCGGAGATGTGAAGCTCGACGGCGATCCCGAGCACGCCGGCATCCACTTTCGTCCCGCCGGGGAACTCGATACGCAGAAGACCCTCTACCACTTCCCCGCCGAGAAACCGAACGCCCACAAGGACACGGATTATCCGTGGGTCGGCGAGACCTACACGCTGAACAATGCCAGCTACAGCGTGGTGGAGATCAGTCACCCGAAGAACCCCGCGGGCACGCGCTGGTCCGCGTATCGTGATTACGGCCGCTTCGGCGCGTTCCCCACGACCTCCATCAAGCAGGGGGAGTCCTTCACCTTCAATTACCGCTTCCTGATCGCAAAAGGCGAACTGCCGGCGGTCGAGACGATCAACTCCCTCTACACGGAGTTTACTGGTGCGACCGCTCCCGCAGCGAAGGTGACGACCGTCCCCGCCGAAGGGACCAAGCCCGCCGCACCTAAGAAGCCGGACGAGAAGAAGTAGCGGCTGTGATCAACCGGAACCATGCATTTGAAATGGGACCGACCACTTCAACGCAGAGACGCAGAGGATGCCAAGTTGCGCGGAAATCTGGCCTGCGAAGGCCACCAAAAGGTAAACGCCAACGACTTGGTCCTGCTCTGCGTTTCTCCGCGTTCTCTGCGTCTCCGCGTTAAGAGGGATCGCCACTTTCAACGGCATCGTCCCGGACTAAGCCGCTGCGCAGAACCTTCATCGACAGCCGGATGACCCGCCGCCTAAAGGCGGGACTCCATGCTCGGCACCATCCGCGTCCGCCTCACTTGAACTCCAGCCCGATGTTCGCCTTTTCCAGCGTGGTGCCCTCGCTCTTGGCCAGGGCGGCGACCGCCTTGTTGTAGTCGGCCAGGGCGCGGAGTTCGGCGGAGCGGGCAGCGGTGAGATCGCGCTGGAGCTGAAGGACGAAGAAGCTGGTGCTCTTGCCGTTCTCCAGCTTCTTCTGCTCGGCATCCAGGGCGGCCTCGGCGTAGAGCCGGGCCTGGCGGGTCGCCTCGATCTTGTCGTAGGCCGTCTGCGCCTCCTTCACCGCGTTGTCAATTTCCACGATGACGGTCTGCTCCAGTTGCTTGAGCTGGAGGAGCAGGACTTCCTTCGACACCTTGCTGGCCTTGTAATTGTTTTTCGCCGTGGTGTTGCTCAGGGGGAAGCTGAGCACCAGGCCGTAGGAGTAAAACTGGTTGTCGCCGCGCTGGATGCCGTTGAGGCCGGTGGGCAGGGTCTGGCCCAGGCCGTTGTGGCCATAAGTGAGCGAGAGGTCCAGCGACGGGAAGAGCTGGTTGTGGTTGTAGCGCAGCACGATGTTCTGGCGCTCGATGGCCTCTTTCGAGGACTGGAGGTCCGGCCGCAGGGACATGCCGTTGCGCCAGCTATCCTGCACGTTGAACCTCTGCGGCAGGGCCACCAGCTTGTCCGCCGGTTCCAGCACCTGGGTGGCCCAGGCGGCAAAATCGTCGCCCAGCAGGCTCTTGATGGTGTTCACCTGAAGCTCCAGGTCCCGCCGGGCCGAGAGCAGATCCGAGCGCCGCGCGGCCACCTGCGACTCCGACTGCTTCTCATCCAGCGGGGCCAGCGCGCCGACCTCGACGCGCCGCTTGTTGTCCGACAGGAGCTTCTCGGCCAGGCCGAGCGAGGCCTCCTGCACCAGCACGTTGTCCCGCGCGAAGATGAGTTCGTAGTAGGCCTGCTGCACGCTGGCGATGGTGGCCATCACCTGGGTGCGCAAGGCCAGTTCGTCAATCTTCAGCGTGCGCTTGTTCACCAGGATGGTCTGGCGGGTCGCGTCAATCCACGAGTTCTTCAGCAAGGGCTGCGTGAGGCTGATGCCCGCATCAGTGGCGTAATTGAAGCTGGTGAACGACGAACCGCTCCGGCGGACGAGGTCGCCATTGAGCGTCACGCGGCCGCCCGTGCCCAGCTGCTGCGTCAGGCTCGGCCCGTAGCTCTCCGTGTAGCTGTCGCTGGTGACGCCGAAGAGTGCGCTGTTCGGGTCCGGCGAGCCCGGCGAGGAGTTGTAGCGGTGGCTCGCGTTGACGTTGACCGTCAGGTCGTAATAGCCGCGCGCCGAGTCCAGGTTGTAGAGGTCAATGGTCGGCTGGAGGCGGCGGATCTGGATGTCGAGGTTCCGCTGGAGCGCCAATTCGATGCACTGGGCCAGGGTGATGACGCGCGGCGCGGGGACATTGGTCTGCGCGCCGGCGGAGAGCGCGAATGCCAGCGCGGCCAGGCCAGATAAAATTCGGGTTCGCATGTAGCGGGGAGTTTGCGGAATCACCCGCGCCACGTCAAACAAGGTTCACTCGCCGGGAGAAATCGGGGACTCTTCGAATGGGCTGGAGCGCGGCGCGGCGGCATTCGTGTCGCTCCCTAGGCAAAAATGGGCTGCAACGGGCTTCATTCCGTCTGGAGACGGCGTTGGAACTCGCCGGTTCAAAGCCCTTCCAGAAACAGCAGCGGACTCGACAGCGTCAGTGTCGAACCATTGGCCGCGTGCTGGTGGACGGTGAGGACATCGAGCGTCGTCGGCTTGGTGCTGAACGTGGCCTCACCGGTGTAGGTGGCCGGGCCGGTGCGGCGCAGCGGCACGGATTCCCACGCATCGTATTCCATCGCGAGCGTGTAGTCGGGATGGCGATCCACAGACCACCAAAGGTCGTTCTGCTGGGGCTCGGCCCCGTCGGGGAAGCGCACGGTCACTTCGAGCCGGCGCTTCGCAGCGTCCCAGCGGGTGGTGACCTTTGGGGCTGCGACCATCGGCCGCGTGCCGAAGAAGTGGTGGAGCGAAAAGGCGTAGAGGTTCTCGTCCACCTCCGGGAGCGAACCCACCTGCTTCTTCATGCCCGCCTCCTTCGCCGCGCCGTGATGCCCGCCAGGCACGACATAGATGGGGAAGTCGGGGAAGCGCCGGCCCAGTTCGCGCAGGCCGGGACTGACGGTGTCGTTCGAGCCTTGATTGTAAAAGATCTCCAGCCCGCGCTTCCGCAGTTCCGGCAGGTAGCTCGTCGTGCGGCAGACCTCCCACGCGGCGGTGCAGGCGACCTTCATCTCGGCTTCGCTCCAGCCGGCGTCGCGGGCCTCGCGCACGGTGATGCGTTCGTCCGCGCGGGCTTTTTGGCGGCCGATCAACGGTGCCCGCGCGGAGGCGGGCGCGTTGGGCACCTTGTCCGCGAGCAGGTCGGCCAGGAACTGCTCGTTCGCGCGCGTGATCTTCGCCGGCATCATGCCTTCCACATAGGGACCGCCCGGGCTGTCGATGATCGGGGCCACGACCGGCAAGATGGCAGTGAAGCGGTCATCCGCAATGCCGGCGGCGGCAGCTCCCACGCCGCGCTTGGAGCCTCCTGTGGCCAGCACCTTCACCGGCTGGAACGCGTCTTTCTCAGCCAGCGCGGCGGTGAGCGCGCGCATGTCGCTCATGCCCCAGATCCAGGCCGGCGTGAACCGCGCGTCCTTGGTCTTGAGGAAGTTCACCTTCATTCCCACGTCCAGCTTGCCCGCTGGCTCCATGAGATCAATCGAGGTCATCCCGATCAGCACGACGCCGACGCCATGGTCCTTCAGCAGCCGCAGGGTCGCACCCGTGGGCACCGCGGGCTTCAACTGCACGCCGGTGTTGCCGAGCAAAATGTTCCGGCACGGGCCGCCCGTGGCCGGCGCGAGAAACGTGACGGGCAGCCGCACCTTCTGCCCGGCCCACCACTCGCACACAATGATCTCGACCAGCTTGCGCCGGAGCTTGGCGTCGGTGCCCCACGGGTGCCAGTCCTCCACCACGCGCGTTTCGAGCGTGGCGGCATCCCGCACCTCGGCGAGGTTGTAGCGGCCTGGTTTGACCTCCGCGAAGACGCTGAGGCCGCTGAGCAGCAGGCAGAAAACAAGGCGGGTGGCGCATTGAAGCATGCGCGGTTGGACGCGGCGGTGAGGCGGATGATGAAGGGATTTTGCAGCCAAGCATGGCCGCAAGGTCCCCCGGAGCGCGGGCGTCCTCGCCCGCTTTTCGCATACGACCGCCGAAACGGGACGAACCCTCCCTTGCGCACGCACCCGCACACGCCCGCGCCCCGGGCCGCAGATCAGGTCTTGAATACGAAGGAGACGGCGTCCGCACGCCACGGCTTGAGCTGGCATCCGTCCGCTTCGCAGCCCCTTTCCCTCACCCCAGCCCTCTCCCGCTGGGAGAGGGAGCCGCTAAGCCCGTCCGAGTTGACAGGGGTGCCGCCGTTGGACAATGGCGGCCGAGGATTCTCCCTCTCCCAGCGGGAGAGGGCGGGGTGAGGGAGAGCGGTCCCCTGCTTCTGTGGCGATGCGAAACCTCTGGGACGATTGCTTGAAAGCTGATTTGCACCCCGCGCCCCGCCCGCAGCAAATCCCGGGTTGCAATCTCCCCTTGCCCCTCAAACAATCCGTGCCTTCGCCGCATGATCATCTATGGCACCGCCCTTCTCGCCGTCTGTCACCTGCTCGGCATCATCCTCGGCGATCTCCTGGGCTCGCTGCTCGGCGTGAAGAGCAATGTCGGCGGGGTCGGCATCGCGATGCTGCTGCTCATCGGCGCGCGCCTCTATCTGCACAAGACCGGGCGGCTCACGGCCACCTCGGAGAGCGGCGTGCATTATTGGGGCGCCCTCTACATCCCGGTGGTCGTGGCCATGGCGATGCAGCAGAACGTGGTGGCGGCCTTGCGCGGCGGGCCAGTGGCGCTGCTCGCGGCCGTGGGGAGCGTGGTGCTGTGCGGCCTGTTCGTCTCCTTCATCAACCGCATGGAGCCGGTGCCGGCGGAACCGGAACCCGATTCCAAACCGGAGTGACCGCCATGGGAGAGATTCTCGAGAAGGCAGCTAAGGACAACGGCCTCGTAGCCGCGTTCGCCCTCGTGGGCCTCATCGTCTGGGCGTCCGGCTACATCTCGCAGAAGCTGACGTTTGGGCGCGTGCATGGGTCGGCGATTGCGATCTTCATCGGGCTGGCGCTGGCGTATGTCGGCGGGAAGATGTCGGGCGGAACCAAGGGGCTGGCGGATGTGGCGCTGTTCAGTGGCATTGGGCTGATGGGCGGGAACATGCTGCGGGATTTCGCCATCGTGGCCACCGCCTTTGAAGTGCAGGCCACCGAGGCGCGCCGCGCGGGCTGGATTGGGGCCATTGCGCTGCTGCTGGGCACGGTGCTGCCGTTCCTCGTCGGCGTGTGCGTGGCCCGCGCCTTTGGCTACACCGATGCCGTGAGCATGACGACCATCGGTGCCGGCGCGGTGACTTACATCGTGGGTCCGGTGACGGGCGCGGCGATTGGCGCGAGTTCGGACGTGATGGCGCTGAGCATCGCGACCGGCGTGATCAAGGCGATCATTGTGATGGTGGCCACGCCGATGGCCGCGAAGTTTCTGCGTCTCAAGACGCCGCGCTCGGCGATGGTCTTCGGCGGGCTCGCGGGCACGGTGAGCGGCGTCTCGGCGGGACTGGCGGCGACGGACCGCAAGCTCGTGCCCTACGGCGCGCTGGTCGCCACCTTCCACACGGGTCTGGGCTGTCTGCTCGGGCCATCGGTGCTGTTCTTCGCCGTGAAACTGGCAGTGGGCCAATGAGCTTTCCCGCATGAACCCAGGAACTACAGTTGAAACCACGGAATACACAGAATACGCGGAAGTCGAAGGGGGCCGAACTGATCTGGTGTTCTCGTCCACAATCAATCGTCAACAGCCATTCCGAAGTGGCAAGCCCTCTGTTTTCCGCGTATTCCGCGTCTTCTGTGGTTTTTAACTTTTGTCTTTAGGATGAACCTCTACTCGCTCCTCGAATCCGGTTTTCCTCAAGACCGCACCAAGGTCTGTCTCGCAGTGCCGGGAGGCCGGGATCGCACCTGGGCCGAGATCGAGCAAGGCAGCGCGCGGATGGCGAACTGGCTGGCATCCCTCGGCCTGCCACAAGGCTCACGCGTGGCCGCCGTGGTGGAAAAGTCGCCCGAGGGCCTGATGCTCTACCTCGCGACCATCCGCGCGGGGTTTGTCTTCCTGCCCTTGAACACCGGGTATCGCGAGACCGAGCTGGGGTATTTCTTTGGGAATGCGACGCCCGGCGTGGTCGTGTGTTCGGACAAGACGGTGGATTGGATCGCACCGGTCGCGAAGCAGGCGGATGTCGCGTATGTCGTGACGTTGAACGAGGACGGCACCGGCACGCTCATGGATGCCCTCGTTGCGCAGCCTGACACGTTCGCCACCGTGGCGCTGGCCGACGATGCGCTGGCCTCGATCCTCTACACCTCCGGCACCACGGGCCGCAGCAAAGGCGCAATGCTCACGCACGGCAACCTCGGCTCGAACGCCCTCGTGCTGCGCGAACTGTGGGGCTGGCGCAGCGATGACGTGCTGCTGCACATGCTGCCGATCTTCCACATCCACGGGCTTTACGTGGCCGTGAACGGCGCGCTGCTGGCCGGGGCGAAGATGATCTGGTTGGCGAAGTTTGACGCGAAGGCGACGGTCCGCCACCTGCCCAACGCCACGCTCATGATGGGTGTGCCGACGTTTTATGTGCGGCTGCTCACAGAGGCAGGCTTCACGCGCGAAACGTGCCGCAATATCCGCCTCTTCGTCTCCGGCTCCGCGCCGCTACTGCTGGAGACCTTCACCGCTTTTCAGGATCGCACCGGCCACACGATCCTAGAGCGCTACGGCATGAGCGAGACCGGCATGCTGGCCTCGAACCCGTATCACGAGCGCGAAGGGCGGCGCTATGGCGGCACCGTGGGCCGGCCTTTGCCCGGCTTGTCCCTGCGCATCACGGGCGAAGACGGCCAGCCCTGCAAACCGGGCGAGATCGGCCTGATCGAGGTGAAAGGCCCGAGCGTCTTCAGCGGCTATTGGGAGATGCCAGAAAAGACCAAG
>CAZOCL010000259.1:0-9551 GCA_964578245.1 uncultured Klebsiella sp.
TGCGCGACGCGACCGATCTCTTCGAGAAATCCGCGCTCGCCCGCACCGCCTTCGGTGACGACGTGGTGGACTTCTACACGCACCACGCCCGCCTGGAGCACCAGGCCTTCGGTGACGCAGTGACCGACTGGGAGAAGCAGCGTTACTTCGAGCAGATTTGACCGTGGGTCGTTCCACTCGCCGTGAAATCCACGACCAGACCGAAGCAACCCCTGCTGGCACTCGGGCCGGAGGCCGCGCCGCATTTTGCTGGCGGCCATTTCCTGCGTGACCTCCGGTTGAAACGAGAGGCGGTGCCTTCCTTTGCAGAGTATCCCTTCAACATCCCTGCTGTCCGCGCGCTGGACCGTCTGGCGTTGCATCCGGCAGTCACGTTCTTTGTCGGCGAGAACGGCTCGGGCAAGTCCACGCTGCTCGAAGCCATCGCGGTCCACCTCGGCTTCAATGCGGAAGGCGGCAGCCGCGATCACCGGGGCAGCACACACGCTACGCATTCAGCATTGCACGATTTCATTACGACGGAGCGCGTGTTTGGCCGGCGGGCGACGGACGGCTGGTTCCTCCGGGCCGAGAGCTTTTACAATCTCGCCACCGAGGTGGAACTGGCAGAGAAGGAGTATGGTGCTGGACCACCGTTCCGCGCTTACGGAGGCCGGTCTTTGCATGCGCAATCGCACGGCGAGTCGTTCCTGGCCCTCCTGTCGAACCGGCTTCAAGGAGGCGGCGTTTACCTCTTCGACGAACCGGAGGCTGCGCTCTCCCCCCAACGGCAGTTGAGCGTTCTGACGCTCCTGCACCGGCTGGTCTATCACCGGAGCCAGTTGGTCATCGCCACGCATTCGCCGATCCTGCTGGCCTACCCCCACGCGCGCATCTACGAGTTTGGCGAGCAAGGAATCCGCGAAATCGCCTACACGGACACGGAGCACTACCGCATCACCAAAGACTTCTTGAACCGGCACGAGCGGATGTTGGAGATCCTGCTGGAGGAGGAGGAGTCGGACTTGAAAGCGAAGGAGCGGTGAATGACTGGGTGGTGATGCCTCTGAAAGGTTTGATACCGACTTCCGGTATTGGCGGGTAGAAAGGGCGTGATATTCGCATGAGCGCTTTCCCCTCACCCCGGCCCTCTCCCTTGGGGAGAGGGAGAAACGCCGCCCGCGACCGGTGAATCCTTGCGCCAGCGTCGCTCCGTGACTGGCTGACTGGCCCCCTCTCCTTGGGGGAGAGGGCAGGGGTGAGGGGGAAGGAAACGTCCGATGACCGAGCGCATTCTATCAGATTTCATCTCGTTTGGTATGATTGCGGAGCGCCGGTCTCCGACCCGGCGTTGACCTCAGGCAGTTGGTGAACGCGCCGGGTCGGAGACCGGCACTCCGTAGTCGCAGGCTTCAGCCTGCGCGTCAGCTCTGGGACCGAAGCGCAACCTGAAGGTTGCGACTACGCGTGGTTCAGCCCATGTAGGGGCGCAGGACATTTCCGGCGACACGGACGGCGTCCTGCCTTCCTGCCAGCGTCTTGCCGAAGGTCGGGTCTTCCACCTCGATGCACACGGGGCCGCGATAGGTCGTCTCCATCAGCGCGGCCATGAACTTGCCCCAGTTCATTTCGCCGTAGCCGGGGATGCGCGGGGTGTGCCACTCGTTCGGATACGCGAATATGCCGACCTGGTTGAGCCGGTCGCGGTGTAGCTGCACATCCTTCGCGTGGAAGTGGAACAGCTTGTCCTGAAACTCCTTCAGCGGACTCGCCGGGTCCATGTGCTGCAGCACGAAGTGCGACGGGTCGTAGTTCAGGCCAAAGTGTTTGGATGGGATGTCGCTGAACGCCCGCCGCCAGATGGCCGGCGTGGTGAAGAGGTTTTTCCCGCCGGGCCACTCGTCCTTCGTGAACGACATCGGGCAGTTCTCGATGCCGATCTTGATGTCGTGATCCTCGGCGAAGGCGATGAGCGGCTTCCATGTTTTGAGGAAGCGCGGCCAGTTGTCGTCCACGCTTTTGGTCCAGTCGCGTCCGACGAAGGTGTTCACGTTCTTGAGGCCCAGCACGGCGGCGGCCTGAATCACCAACTTGAGGTGCGCCACGGCGGCCTTGGACACGGCAGGATCAGGGCCGAGCGGGTTGGGGTAGTAACCCAGCGCGGTGAGCGAAACCCGGTGTTTCGCGCACAAGGCGTGAACCACATCCGCATGCGACGAGGTGAAGCCCGCCACGTCAATGTGCGTGATGCCGGCAAATTTCCGCTCCGCCTTGCCCACCGGCCAGCACATCACTTCCACGCACCGGAACCGCTCGGCGGCGGCGAAGGCGAGCACTTCGTCGAGGGACAGTTCGGGAAAGATGGCGGAGACGAAGCCGAGTTGGAACATGGCTGTCATTATCGGGATGGGAGCCTTTCGATCAAGCCCGCCTTACCTCCGGTCACTCTCATTCCACGGGCCAGTCTCGGTTGCAGGTTTTGCAGCGGAAGTGGTAGGCCTTTCCCTCTTCAGAATTCCGCCACCTTCCAAGCTCGAGAATGCCACGGGCCAGCAATGTGATAACAATGAGGCCAACGAAGACGAATATCCAAGTGTAGTTGCCACCCGAAGACTCGCCACTTGTGGTGAGGGCACCCGAAGAACCCAGTGGGATCGGCACCCCTGCCTGCCCGAGCACATACAGCACGCCCACGCACGCCAGCCACAGGAGCGAAGCTCCCTCCAGCACGCGCATGAATCGACTCGGACGCCGGGGCCCTCTGGACACCTCCACCTCCACCCAGCCACAGCGCGGACACCTTCCGTGCAAGTCCGGAACGCCTTCAAGTGGATGAGCCATGGCGCTGCTGGTCCCGGTTCATTTGGCCGCCGCCAGGTCCACCACCGCATGCCAGATGAACTCGGTGAACTGCCCCAGGCCCTTGATGTTGATGCGTTCGTCGTTGCCGTGCATGCCGGTGACTTCCTTGTCCCCATACACCGTGCCGACGCCATAGGCCTGCACACCCTTCGCGCGGAGCTGCGCGGAGTCGGTCGCGCCGACCACCATCATGGGGATGGTGAGGGCCCCGGGGAACTGCCGCTTCTGCGAGCGTTCGAGCGCGAGGAACATCTCGTTGTCATGCCGGGACGGCGGTGCCGTGGGGCGTCCGCCGACGGGCGGGACCACCTCGATCAACGGGTCGTTGATGAGCTTGCGCAGCGCGTCGGCGAGGCGTTCCACGTCCTCATCGGGGAGGGCGCGGACATCGATCTGCGCGAGCGCGTCACCGGGGATCACGTTGATGCGGAAGCCGCCCTTGATGATGGTGGGCACCAGCGTGGTGCGGGTCATGGCGTGGTAGGTGCCGAAGTTGAGGCGCAGCTTCTCCTGCGCCATCGCGCCGACTCCCGGGTCTTCCAAGTGTGTGAGGAGAAAGGCGTCCGCCGCGGAGCTGATGGTGGCGAGGCGCTTGAAGAACTCGCGGGTGGTTTCGTTCAGGCGCATCGGGGCCTGCCACTCGCCGACTTTTGCAACGGCGGCGCAAAGATGGACGATGGCGTTGTCGGGTCGTGGCCGGGAGCCGTGGCCGCTGGTGCCCTTGGCCGAGATGAGGAAGGGGCGCGGGACCTTCTCGGTGGTTGAGACACCCACATAAGTGACCTTGCCGTTCACCTCGTGGATGCGCCCACCCTCGTTCAAGGCAAACTCGCAGGCGATCTTGTCCCAATGGTTTGCGACCAGGAAATCGATGCCCACATGCGTGGTGCCCTCCTCGCCGGACTCGGACACGAAGATGACGTCGCGGTCGAGCGGGACCTTGTGGCGGTGCAGGAGCAGGAAGATCTCGAGGAAGGCGCTGGTCATGCCCTTGTCATCGAGCGAGCCGCGTCCGTAAACCCAGCCGTCCTTCACCAGTCCGGTGAACGGCTCGACGGTCCATTTATCACGCTCGACACCGACGACGTCCGAGTGGCCCATGAGCAGGATGGGCTTCTTCTTGCCGTTCCCCTTGAGGCGGGCCACCAGGTTGCCGCGCGTCGGCTCCAGCGCGAGGATTTCGCTGGGGATGCCCTCGCGGTCGAGGATGGCTTTCAGGAACTGCGCGCCGCGTGTTTCGTTGCCGGGCGGGTTGACCGTGTCCACGCGGATGAAGGCGGAGAGGTTGGTGATGGTCTCGTTGAGCGCGGCGGGAAAGTCCGGCTGCGGCAGCGGTGTGGCTGGCAGGGCAGGGTGGGTGAGCGCAATGAGGACAAGGATGGCGAGCCGTTTCATAGCTGGAAGCTGGCGGAGTGGTAGCTCAGCGGGCCGGGCGGGGCAAGCGGGATGGCGATCAAGGTGGGCGCGGGCGGTGCTGGGCGCACGTTCGCGCTTTGCACGTCGGTTGTCCCCAGCGGGCAAGCGAGGACGCTTGCGGCACGGCCGGCCGGAGGCCGGCGCTACGTAGCGCCGGCGTCCTGGCCGGCTCGGCTTCGGGGCCGGATGCGCCGTTGGGGCTGGGATAACGGGCAGCCGCCGACGAACTCAGATCCTTGGCTGGAGGTATTCCGTTTCCCACGCGCGTAGGTGCCGGTCCAGCCAGAAGGGCGCAAAGGGGACGAGGGAAGCCCCGAAGATCAGGCTGCCCGACCGAGCGGCCAGCGGGCGGCGAGCAGGGCGCGCAGCAGCAACCCACAGAACACGACGAAGAGCGCCCCATGCACGGACCCGACGACCCGCACCGCCAGCGGCAGGCCCGCCCAGTATTTCAGCGGCATGGCGATCCCCAGCAGCACGAGGAACGACACGCCTTCCGCCAGCGAACACACCCGCAGTTGGGCGACCGGGTTTTTCATCGCGCTGAATAGAGGCGGACGGGCGGGAGATTTCAACTCGGAACCGGACTTTCCGCAGACGTGCTTTCGATCGGGCCGCCCCTTCGGCCCTTTCCCGGCTTGTTACCGGCGTGCGCTTTGCTACCGTCCGCGCCCTTGTGGACATTGCGAAAGAAATTCAGCGCCGGCGAACCTTTGCCATCATCTCGCACCCGGACGCGGGCAAGACGACGCTGACCGAGAAGCTCCTGCTCTACGGCGGCGCCGTGCAGCTCGCCGGCAGCGTGACCGCGCGCAAGCAGCAGCGCGCCACCACTTCCGACTGGATGGAGTTGGAGAAGAAGCGCGGCATCTCGATCAGCTCGACCGTCCTCCAATTCGATTACAACGGCTACCGCATCAACCTGCTGGACACTCCCGGCCACAAGGACTTCTCCGAGGACACCTACCGCGTGCTCACCGCCGTGGATTCCGTGGTCATGGTGATTGACTCGGCCAAGGGCATCGAACCGCAGACGCGCAAGCTTTTCGAGGTCTGCCGCCAGCGCGGCGTGCCGATCTTCACCTTCATGAACAAGTGCGACCGGCCCATGAAGGACCCGCTCGCACTGCTCGACGAACTGGAGAAGGTCCTGGGCATCGGCGCGTTCCCGGTGAACTGGCCCATCGGCACGGGCTTCGAGTTTCAAGGGGTCTATGACCGGCGCGCGAAGCAGTTTCACTTGTTCGAGCGCACCGTGGGTGGGGCCTATCGGGCACCCGTCGAGGTGGGTGGCCTGGAAGATCCCATCATTCGCGGACGCCTCAATGACGAGACGTTTCACAAGACCGTCGAGGAGATTGAGATGCTCGACCTCGCTGGTGAGGAGTTCGACGAGGAATCGGTGCTCGCGGGCCTGACCACGCCGGTCTTCTTCGGCAGCGGCATCAATAACTTTGGCGTGCAGCTCCTGCTCGACGGCTTCATGCAGCACGCGCCGCCGCCCAAAGCGCGGATGATGGCCGGCACCGTCATCGCGCCGGAGAATCCGGCCTTCTCCGGCTTCATCTTCAAGATTCAGGCGAACATGGACCCGCGGCACCGCGACCGGATTGCGTTCCTGCGCGTGTGCTCCGGCAAATTCGAGCGCGACATGAGCGTCAGCCATTCACGCACGGGCAAGAAGGTGCGTCTGTCCAGTTCACACAAGCTGCTCGGCAACGAGCGCGAGACGGTGGATGAGGCCTACCCGGGCGATGTCATCGGCCTGGTGGGCCACGACGGTTTCGGCATCGGCGACACGCTCACGACCGATCCTTCTATCGTCTATCGTGAGATCCCGCGCTTCACGCCCGAGGCCTTCGCGTTCCTGCACAATCCGAACACGGCGAAATTCAAGCAGTTCCGCCAGGGGTTGGAGCAGCTCTTGCAGGAAGGTGTCATCCAAGCGCTGAGCATCCGGCATTCCGGCAGCAAGGTGCCGCTGCTTGCGGCCGTCGGCCCCCTCCAGTTCGAGGTCGTGCAGTTCCGGCTGGAGAGCGAATATGGTGCAACCTCGCGCTTGGAACTGGCTCCATGGTCTGTCGTGCGCTGGCTTCCCCCTGGATTGAAAGACGAACAACTCGACGCCCTATCGCTCCCCACTGGCGCAAAACTCGGCTATGACATGGGCAACAACCCCATCGTGCTCTTCTCGAACGAGTGGTCGGCGAACTACTTCACCACGCCCAACCCTGGGGTGACCTTGTCCCATCTGCCGGTGGGGTTGTCGGGGCTGTGAGGTTCCGATTGCGACAAGTTCACGCTTCGCAATCGACACAGCACGGTTAACTTCCCCCCGACAATGAGAGTCATAGGCGAGATCAAGGGCGAGGCTGCCGCGCGGGTGTTCGGGGACTTCTTGCACACTCAAGGCATCGCCGGTGAAATCGAACCGGGCGAGAACGACGGCTGGACCGTGTGGGTGAAGTCGGATGACGACTGCCAGCGCGGTGCGGAGTTCCTGACCGCCTTCGTGCAGAACCCGGCGGACCCGCGCTTCGCCAGCGCCACGAGTGACGCCGCTGAAGTGCGGCGTCGGGCGGAAGCCGAGGAGGCCATCTATCAGCGACGCGTGCGGAGCGGCCGCACGATCTTTCCCAGTCTCAAGGGCTACCGTTTCGGCCCGCTGACCTACCTGCTGATTTTGATTTCCGTCGGGGTGTTCATCGCCACGAGCTTGGGGGAGAAGTTTGAGCCGGTGAACATGCTGTGGTTTTCCGAGCATGTGCATCCTGGATCGTTCTGGCGGCGGATCGTGGAATTGCCGGAACTGCGTCAGGGCCAGGTCTGGCGGTTGGTGACGCCCATCTTCATCCACATGGGCATCTTGCATCTCCTGTTCAACATGATGTGGCTGGCGGACCTCGGCAGCATGATTGAAGGTCGGCAGTCTACCGCCTTGCTGAGCCGTTTGGTGCTCGGGCTGGCCGTGGGTTCCAACATGGTTCAATACATGGCAACGGGGTATCCCAACTTCGGCGGCATGTCCGGGGTGGTCTATGGCCTCATCGGCTACATGTGGATTCGCAGCAAATACGATCCAGGCTGCGGCCTGCGACTGCATCAGCAGACGGTGATCATGTCGATCGTATGGTTTTTCCTCTGCTTCACCAATTTGATCGGGCACGTCGCCAATGGTGCCCACGCGGGCGGTTTGCTCATGGGCATGGCCTGGGGATGGCTGGCTGGCCGACGGGCGTAAGTCGTCCGGGCGTTGATCAGCTTGAGCCCATTTTGTCCTACAGGATGCATGAAATTGTGCCGATACTTGGACGGTCGGTAAATACACTTTTCCCCGCGTGACATGACCCCTAAAATCTGCTAAGGAAAGTCGCGCGCGACGCCATCAAACGCTCTCCATGGTCTATTTCACCGTCTATCTCAAGAACCTCAACAACAGCACCGGCTACGTGGACACCGCGTTGGCCGATGACCAGTTGATGCGGGACTATCTCCAATTTCTCGACATCGGGGTCAAGGCTCATCGTGCCTATGCCGTCGTGGACGGAGCTGCGAATGACGCGCCGGTGGGGGTCTTCGCGGTGAACCTCGCCGACGTGGCGGCCATCACCGCCACGGTCCCGCGCCAGGATTCCCAGCCGGAACTCTTCCCTGCGTCGGAGGAGCCGGGATCGGGCATGGTCGAAGAATCCTCACCTTCTGACGTTGAGCCTGACGCGCGCGCGAAGTAGTTTCGCCGCGAGTCATGAGCCTGTCGCCCGCATCACGGGAGCCCGCGCCCACGCACCCGCCGGATGGCCCTGTCCATCCGCTGGCCGCCGCGCTGCTCATCTTCGTGGACAATTTGTGGAACCTGGCCGACTGGGCAGTGGTGGACTGGTTCATCACAATTCCGCTGAGTTTCCTAAGTGTCTTTGCGCCCGTGGTCCTCATCCAACGGTTCCTCCACCGTGACGGCTGGGGCAAGTCTCTCGCCAAGGGTTTGTTCCTGGGCGTGCTGGCCGGGGTGCCAACTTCCATCACGGGAACTCCCATTGGCCTCGCGCTGCTGACGTGGGCGGGCATCATGCGTTCCAAAGGGACGGCTTTCATGCCCACGGTCCACGAAGTGCGTCCCACTGCCCGCCCGCCGGCTCCGCCAATTCCGATCGAGGCGCAGGTCATCTCAGCCGCTCCGCCTTTGCCGCCGCCGCCGCCTCCTCCTCCGCCACCGGTAGCGGCTGCTTTGCCGCCCCCTCCGCCGCCTGGCGCGCCATCGCCCTCCACACGCATCGAGCCGTGGTGGGTGAAGCTCGCCATTGTCCTGATGGTCTGTGGCACCTTGCTGGTGGCTACCAAGATGGTCCTCAACCACACCAGCGGCCTCGCGGAGAAATTCCGGCAGCAGCACATCACCGAGACGTTCACTTCCGCGCTGCCCACGTTTGCCCGCACGCCGGGTGGCAATCTGGAACTCGCCACCTCCACCTCCACCGAAACACTCACGCGCACGGACGAGCGCACCATCGCGTGGGACATGGTCTATCTGGGCAAGACCGTCTCCGAGATTTCCGTGCCCGTGACCTACCGCTACCATGTGAATCTCCGCGACGCTTGGAAACTCGACGTGGTGGGCAACACCTGCGTAGTCCGCGCGCCGGCCATCCGCCCCAGCCTGCCACCCGCGATTCACACCGACCAGATGCAGAAACGCTCCGATGCAGGCTGGGCGAGGTTCGACGCGAAGGACCAGATGGCCGAACTGGAGCGTAGCCTCACCCCGCGCCTCACGCGTCACGCCGGCGATCCGCGCCGCCTCGCGCTCGTGCGCGAAGAGTGCCGGAAGACCGTGGCGGAATTCGTGCGCGACTGGCTGCTCCGGGAGGACCACTGGCGAAGCGACCGCTTTTCGAGCATCAAGGTCATCTTTGCGGACGAGCCGGCGGTGCAGCCGGATTTGGCCGAACCGGTGATCCGTCTGCGATGATTCCACTCAAGGCTGGCCCTGGAACCTCGCGAAATACCCTTGCCAGCCGCCGCCCGCCCGCTAGTGTCCGCCCCGCCTGAACGCCACGTGTGTGGATGTTCATAGAGGCTGAGAAACGTCGGTCAACAACGCAACCTAACCTTCAACCTCCGTTGCCCTGCAACGTCGGTCGTTAGGCAATGGATTCTTCGCCGGGCCCTTCGCCCGCCTAGTCTCCCGCAGTCACACATAAGTCCGTATGCTAACCATGGAAGAAGCCATGCGCGCGAGCTCGAAACGCTTCGCCGTTGGTGAAATTGTCAAAGGCATCATCCTCGAAGTCCGCAAC
>CAZOCL010000260.1:0-9539 GCA_964578245.1 uncultured Klebsiella sp.
ACCTACAACCGTCCGGTTAACAGCCGGATGCTCTACCATTGAGCTACTTTGGAACCCGTAAGGCCCGTGGAAAATACAAACCCGCCCCCTCGCCGTCAATAGGCCCGATAGAATCCTTTTTGGGGCCAACTGTGCGGCCCATCAGGCGGCACAGTCTGGCAAGGGCTGGTTTTCAATGCCCGTCAGGCTGAGCTGGGGGGCGGTGTGCTCTTTCAAGGGGTTGTTTTGGAAGCCCGCGCTTTCGAGCCGTTCCAGCCAGTGGGCAATGAGGGTATGGACGAATTCCAAGTCGAGCTGCTCATGGCGCGCGGGATACTGGCGGAGGTTGGCCTGCGCCAGCTTGAAGAGCGCGGCGGAGGGGCGGAGGCGTGGATACTTGGGGCAGTCCTTCTGGAGATGCACAAACGCGCCGGCGAACTGGATGAGGCCCTTGTAGAAATTGCCGTTCGGCCCGTGCTTGTCCGCGAGCCAGAGTTCCTCCAGCACGTCGTGGGCCTCGTAGAAAAGGCTGCGGTTGAAGCACGCAAAGTAACCGAGGTAGTGCGCGGGGAGGTCGCGGCCTTGCAGGTCGGCGATGAGCGCGGCGATCTTGGGGGACTTGTGGGACACGGGGGCGTGGTGCGTGTTCCGTGTTGCGTGACTACGACAGGACGCGTTCGTTCCAGATCACGGAGCACGCAACACGGAACACGCTTTAACTTTCGAGCACGCTGATCTCCACCGGCTCGACTTCGATGCCCAGGCCTTCCAGCCAGTTGATCGCATTCTTGATCTCGGTGCGCGCGCCTTGGAGTTCGAGGCAGACGATGCCGATGTCCTTGCCCACGCTGACCTGGCGCAGGTTGAAGACCACCTTGAACTTCTGCCCCAGCTCCCAGATCACCGGGCGCGTGATGAGCGGCGCGGGGAAGGTGAGCCAGAGCCGGGACTTGGACTGGCGCGGGTCGGGCGGGAGCTTCGGCTCGGCTTTGGCCTCGGACTTAACGGCGGGCTTCTTTTTTGGAGAGGACATGGTTGGAAGTTGTGGAGTCGCTTACTGACCAATCTTTGCCAAAATTTTCTTCCTCTGAAGCCATGCCCATAAAGTTATCGGTGGGCAGAAAATCGAACCCCAAACCGTCTTGCGGAACATGCTGTCCACCCTAGCTCGTGCACAAGGAACACAGAACTTCGCCGCACGGCCAAACTGCACAACGATAGCACCCAAGAACACATACCAGTGGTAGTCCACAATATGCAGTGGCGCGTCCGATTTTCGGCAAACGCAACACTCGGTTGTGATTTCGTCGAGCGCAGACAACTCCCAGCGCCGCTGCGCGACCGAACCTGCAATGGCGTTCAGCAGAACTACCACGAACGCGCCGGCAGCCATGAAGATTGGCAACGCTACGACCGCTGAGTCGCGCCAATCACTTCGGAACACGTAGATTGCCGAGACGGCCCAAACCGCAACGATTGGCCAGATGACCAGATGCCAGTTTGTTTTTGGCTTCGTAGCGGTTGTCATACAAAACCCCGCAGCGGCTTCTTGTGCTGGCCTACCCCCCCGCAATCGCCGGGATGATGCTGATCTCGTCGCCGTCCTTGAGGGGCGTGGCCTGGTTCTGGAGGAAGCGGATGTCCTCCTCGTTCACATACACGTTCACGAAGCGGCGGACCTCGCCCTTGTCGTCGAGCAGGCGGTCCTTGATGCCGGGAAACTTGCCCTGCAACTCGGCGATGGCCGCGCCGACACTGGCGGCGGTGACGATGACGACTTCTTCGCCGCCGGTGAGCTGGCGGAGCGGGGTGGGGATGCGGACGTTGATGGGCATAAAGTGGCTAGGTTTTGACGCAAAGGCGCTAAGACGCAAAGGAAGAAAGCGGGGCAGCCCGCGAAACACGCGAAAAGACGCGAATAAAGGACGATGGCACCCGAACGCGAGTTCCCTCTCCCCCATTGGGGGAGAGGGAGAAGACGCGCGCGTCCGCCCCTTCGGGGAGGCGGCACGCGTCTGGCTCGGCATTCGCGTTCATTCGCGTATTTTGCGGGCCATCAATTCAGGCCGGGACGCAGACCTTTTCCTCGTCCTTCAGCATGGACTCAAACTCGCGGAGGCTCGGGCGGATCTCGCGGGTCTGGCCCACATGGCCGACCACCGCGTCGAGCGTCTTGAGGCCGTTGCCGGTGATGCAGAGCACGGCGGAGCCGTTCGCCGGAATCTTGCCGGCGGCGATGAGCTTCTTCGCCACGCCCACGGTCACGCCACCGGCCGTCTCGGCGAAGATGCCTTCGCACTCGGCCAGCATCCGGATGCCCTCGCGCACCTCGTCGTCGGTCACGTCGTCGGCATGGCCGCCGGTTTCCTTCATCACGCGCAGCGCGTAGAAGCCGTCGGCGGGCGTGCCGATGGCCAGGCTCTTGGCGATGGTGTTCGGCTTTACGGGCTTGAAGAAGTCCATGCCCGCCTTCTCAGCGGAGCTGATGGGGTTGCATCCCGTGGCCTGCGCGCCGTGGACGCTGTAGGGCGACTCGGACACGAGGCCGAGCTTGGAGAACTCCTGATAGCTCTTGTGAATCTTGGTGAGCAACGAGCCGCTGGCCATTGGCACCACGGTATGCTGCGGGATGCGCCAGCCGAGCTGCTCGCAAATCTCAAAGCCCATGCTCTTGCTGCCCTCGGCGTAGTAGGGGCGCATGTTCACGTTCACGAAGGCCCAGCCGAACTTGCCGGCGATCTCCGCGCACAGGCGGTTCACCTCGTCGTAGTGGCCCTTGATGCTGATGACGTTCGCACCATAGACCAACGAGTTGACCACCTTGCCCTGTTCGAGGTCGGACGGGATGAAGACGTAGGACTTGAGGCCGGCGGCGGCGGCATTGGCCGCGACGGAGTTGGCGAGGTTGCCGGTGGAGGCGCAGGCGACGGTCTTGAAGCCCAGCTCCTGCGAACGGCTCAGGGCCACGCTCACCACGCGGTCCTTGAAGGAGAGCGTGGGGTAGTTGACGGTGTCGTTCTTCACCCACAGCTCGCGGATGCCCAGGCGCTTGGCGAGGCGGTCCGCCTTCACCAGCGGCGTGTAGCCGACCTGGAAGCCCACGGTGGGTTCGCCCGCGATGGGCAGCAGCTCGCGGTAGCGCCACATGGTGCGCGGGCGCGACTCGATGGCGGCGCGGGTGAGCGACTGCTTGATGCGGTCGTAGTCGTAGGCGACTTCGAGCGGGCCGAAGTCAAACTCGCAGACGTGGGTGGCGCTGAGGGGATACTCCTTGCCGCACTCGCGGCACTTGAGCGCCTTCATGAAACCTTCGTGCTTGTCCATATATGTTGTCGGCGTCCCGTTCGGGGCAAACAAAAGCCCCGTCTCATCTGGATGAGAAGGGGCCGGACAGGCTGACGCGCTTCTCATCTTTCCCCCGGCCTTGCGGCTGGAGCTGGACTTGGCACCTGGTCGTTGTGGAACGCGCCGCAACCGGTTGCCGTGACGTCATCGGGCCAGTCCCTCAGTCACTCTGGATGAGTGTTCGTTTTCAGGCGAACGGCTGGAACGTGGCAGTTACCCGGCCAGAGTGTCAATGGGTTTTTCCAAAGCTGGCGCAGCCGGATCGCTGCCCTCCATCCGCTTCGGGCTCAGACCTTGGGGGCGGTGAACGTGTGGGAGAGCAGCAGCGCCAGCTTGTAGCCCAGCGCCAGGGCGGCGACGAGCAGCAGGCCGCCTGCTGTGCGGGACATGTTCAATAGGGCCTTGTCCGAGAGGTGCCGGTGGCCGATGGACACCACATAGCTCAGGAACGAGAACCAGACCAGCCCCCCCGCCGCCACGCCGCCGATACAGATTGATTTGCTCGTCCAGTTCGGGTCCACCCACTCGTGCGAGAGGAAGGTGGCGGAGAGCGCGACCCAGAGCAGCAGCACGCCGGGATTGCCCAGCGTGCGCACGAAGCCGGTCCAGAACGCCGTGTGCGGATGCAGCCGCTCCTCGATGCGCTCGGCGCTGCGGGAGGTGGTCTTCATCTCCTTGGCAAATACGTATTTGCAGCCGAGGTAGGTCATCAGCGCGAAGCTCGCGAGCTGGAGGAACGCCACGGCGATGTTCGAGGTGAACAGGCCGGAAAAGCCCGCGAAGCCGAGCGCGCAATAGACTGACTCCATCAGCACTGACCCGGCCCCGATGAGAAAACCCCACAGGAACCCGCGCCCGCCGCCCTCGTGGATGATGGTCACGTTGATCGGGCCAACCGGGATGGACACGAGAAACCCGCTGATGAGGCCGGTGAGGAAGGCTTCCAGTAACGGAAAGTCAGGCAGCATGGTCAGGCAGCGGGCTTGGCCGGGGACTGGTGTTCGTCGTCATCTTCGTCGTCTTCCTCAAGGTCATGCCGCATCTGCCGGGAAATCTTCGGCCGGATGAACCCATAGAGGAGGTAGATGGTGAAGACAAGCGGGGCGACCACGGGCAGGATTTTCTCCCAGAGCGCAAAGAACGTGGCCAGCATCAACAGGATGGTCAGCATCTTGTGGAACGGCTTGGCCGCCCGCCAGTTCAGCTTCTTGAAGGACGGATACTTCACCTCGCTGACCATCAAATAGGAGAGGAAGAGCAGCAGCACGGGCAGCACATAGCGCCAGGTGCCCACGGCGAACTCCTTCTCATCCCACCACATCAGAAACAAGGTGAGCGACGCCACCATGCCTGCTGCCGCCGGAATCGGGACGCCAGTGAACTCCCCGCTGGTGTTCTGGGCGGACTGCGGCATCAGGGCCAGGCAGTTGAACCGTGCCAGCCGGAACGCCCCGCAGATGAGGTAAACCGCCGCAATGAGCCAGCCCAGCTCCGGCACGTCCTGAAACACGTCCCGGAGGACGACCCGGTGCACCAGGAAGGCCGGGGCCACGCCGAAGGAGACCACGTCCGCCAGCGAGTCGAACTCACGACCGAAAGGGCTTTCCTTGCCCACCATCCGTGCCACGCGGCCGTCCAGCAGGTCGAAGATGCACGCGAGCAGGATGTAGAGCAGCGCGGCCCGGATGTTCGGGTAGGGGGATTCGAGACGGGACTCGACGATCTTGGTGATGGCCAGGAACCCGCAGAAGAGGTTCCCCGCCGTCATCAGGTTCGGCAGGAAGTAGATCCGCAGCTTGCCGTCGTCATCGGAACCGTTCGCGCTGGGAGATGTCCGTGGTGTGTCCATGGAGATGCCCTTGGCTCAGATTTCAACGTGCTTCACGGGCGGATGCTAGTCACTGCACGGAACTTGAAAAGCCAAACCTTGCGGGGTGTTTTCCGGAGGCGGAGTGCGGCCTCCGGGCCGCAGCGGCAACCTTGCTGAACGCGCCCTAGTTTTTCCGAAGCCTTTCTCATCCGCCCGCCGCGCTCCGGGGACAGGGTCCAAAAGCGGCGCTATCTTGCCACGCTGATCACCATGGTCTGGACCTGCTGCCCGTCGTGCAACCGGTCGCCGGGGTAAAGGATCACTTCGTCGCCGTCCTTCAGGCCGGAGAGGATCTGCGTCTCCGCTCCGCTGGAGCGGCCGGTCTTGACCATGCGGAGCTGCACCTGATTCGTGACCAGGATGAAGGCCGCCCACTCCTGGCCCTTCCGGAACAGCGCGCCGCTCGACACCTTCAAGGCGCGGGCGTCCTCCCACATGATGACCCGGCCTTCGACGCGGAAGTTGTCGCCGAGGCTGAGGCGCTCCTCGACCGGCGTGAGCAGGTCCACCACCACGTTCACGCGCTGCTCCTCGACGCCCAGCGCGGAGATCTTGGTGAAGGCCGCCGGCTCCACGAGCCGCACCTGCGCCTGCAAGGGCTGCGAACCGCCCCAGTGCTCCAGCTCGACCTTGGTGCCGGGGACGATGGCTGCACCGTCGCGGGACAGCACTTCGATCACGGCCTCCAGGTCGGCCGGGTTGCCCAGCTCGACGAGCGGGGTGCCGGGGTTCACCACCCGGGCGCTCTCTTCGAACACCTTGAGCACGCGGCCCGTGACGGGGGACCTCACCTCGACCGGAGCACGCGTCGCGTTGGTCACGCCGGGGGCGACGACGAACTCCAGCAGTTCCGCCTCGGCCTGGCGCACGGTGCTCTCGGCCACGGCCAGCTCGCGTGCGGCCGCGGATTCGCGGGACTGCACGCTCTCCAGTTCCTGCGGCGAGATGACCTTGTCCCTGGCCAGTTGTTCGATGCGTTTCAGTTCGCTCGCGGCAAACTTGTGCGCCTCCTTCGCGCGGGCCAGCCCAGCAATGGCCACGTCGCGCTTCGCCTCGGCCAGCGTGCGCGCCCGGATATCAAGCAACGCGGGCGGCAGCGGCTCGATCACGGCGAGCAAGGTCTCATTCGCGACCACTTCCGCGCCCGCCTTCCACGGGATGCGGCGCAGATAGCCGGCCACCGGCGCGGCGGCGACGTAGCGCTGCTTGATGCGCGTCTTGCCCTCTTCGTTGACGGTGACGCGCAACGGGCCAGTGAGGACGCGCGTGGTCTCGACCAGCAACGGCTTGGGCCAGAGCCCCGCGACGATGAGGCCGATGAGCACGAGCGCACCGAGCCACGGCAGCAGGCGGCGGAAGAAGTTGCGCTGCCCGTTGCGGCGGGTAGCGGGGGTGGCGGGTTGAACAGCGGGTGAACTCATGAAGTTAGCGGCCCAAGGCGATGTTTGGGCGACACAGGGCAAAGCTCCAAGCTTCAAATCCCAAGCTCCAAAGAAGCTCAAAGTTCCAAATTCCAATGAGGCGGCGGCCAACGGGACCGGTGACCGTCGGGTGCCAGGCTCGAACTGATTGGGGCTTGGGAGATTCTTTGGAACTTGGGATTTGGAATTTGGAATTTGTGATCATCTCATTCTGGCGCGCGCAGCGCACCGACCAGGTTCAGTTGGTTCAACTGGCGCAGGACCAGCAGGCCGGACAACGTCGAGGCGATGGTCACCACCAGCACGGCGAAGGCATAATTGCGGGTCGTGAACACCAGGGGCAAGCGCACGGTTTCCGTGTTCACCTGCGTCACGATGGCCGTGGCGAAGCCCGTGCCCAGCAGCAGGCCCAGCGGCACCGCGCACGTGGCCAGCAGCACCAGCTCCGTCACCAGCACCGCCCCCACTTCGCCCCGCGAGAAGCCGATCACGCGCAGCGTGGCCAGTTCGCGTGATCGCTCCGCCAGCGAGATGCGGGCGTTGTTATAGACCACGCCGAACGCCACGACGGTCGCGAAGGTGAGGTAGATGCCTTGGATCAGGTTGATGCTCGCCGCGGTGGTCTTGGCGAAGTTCTCGCGTAAGGACTCCTTGATGGCCACCCAGCCGATGCGCGGCACGGTCTTGAGCGCGCGGAGAAAGTCCGCCTTGTGCGCGGCGTCCACCGTGAAGCTCGCCCCCGTCACCACGTCGCCCTCGCCCAGCAGGCGGTTCAGTCCGTCCAGTTCCATGTAGGCAGTGATGCCCGCGAGATCATCGGCGAGACCCAGGAGCGTGACCTCGCGCACCAGCCGCTTGCCTTCCAGGAACTCCACGCGCAACGGGTCGCCGATCTTCGCGCCGAGCACCTCGGCGAGCTTGGCGGACACCACGATGCCATCGCTGGGGAGGGCGATTTGATGGTTTCCTTTCGCGACCACGCGGCTGTGCAGCCCGGCGCGCGGCTGGCCCTGGATGCCGATCTGCCGGTGCCGGTGCTGGAAGCTGATGCGCGCCACCGCGCTGCGCAGCGGCTCCACCGCGATCACCCCCGGCAGATGCGCGAACGCCAGCCGTGCCCGGCTGCTCGACGGCTCGATGAGGCCCACGGTGATGTCCTGCCGCTGGATCACATCCCACTGGAACCCCAGCACCTGCGTCACGCTGTCGCGAAAGCAGTTCGGCACGATCATGATCCCGGTGGCCAGCGCCAGCCCGGCGACGGTGAAGAAGGCTTGCACGGGACGGCGCTCAAGGTTCCGCACCGCGATACGAAACGAGTGCGAGAGCAGGTGGGCGATGCCTGTGCGCTCCAGCAGCGCGGGCCGGTAGTTGGCGGGCGGCTCGGGGCGCATCGCGTCAGCGGGCGGGAGCCGCGCCGCGCTGCGCACCGCGTTGAAGACGCCGACGAGCGCCGCGAACGAACTCACCAGCAGCGCCACCACGAACGCGCTGCGGTCGAGCTGGAACGCCAGGTCCGGGAAGCGGAAGAACAGATGATACATCCCCACCAGCCGGTGCCCTTGGAAGTAGCCGCCAATGCCCCCGAGCACCGTGCCGGCCGCAACCATCACAAACGCGAACTTCAAGTAGTGCAGCACGATCTGCCGGTTCGCGAAGCCAAAGGCCTTGAGGATGGCGATCTGTTCACGCTGGAGGTTCAGCAGGCGCGAGAGCACCGCGTTCGTCATGAACGCCGCCACGCTCAGGAACACGATGGGGAACGCGATGGAGAGTGTTCGCAGCACGCCAATCTCATCCGATACACGGATGTGCGATGGGTGATCCACGCGCCCAAACGCTCCGCGTCCGCCGAACGGCTCCAGCAGCGGGTCCAGCCCCGCGATGACCGCGCGTTCGCTCGCGCCCGGCTCCAGTGCGAGCGCAAGGGAGTTGAACGCACCGTAGAGATCGAAGGCGTAGGACAGCTCCTCATAGGCCATCCAAAACACGCCGTAGGTGCGGTTGTCCGGCAACGCTGCCCCGGGCCGGGACTCGAAGATAAACTCAGGCGAGAGCACGATGCCTGCGACGCGAAAGGTCTGCCGCCGGCCATTGAGGAGCAGGGCGATTTCGTGCCCGGGCGCAAGCTGGTTGGCATCCGCGAAGGCTTCGCTCACGAGCACTTCGCGGCGCTTGCCGGGCTGGAGCCACTGGCCGCGCCGTAGGAAGAGGCGGTTCAAGTCCGGTTCACCGAAGTCCGGCAGCGAGCGGACGTTCCCGCTGGCCGGTTCGTCGAGCCCTGGTATGTCGAGCGTGACCTGCACCGAGATGCCCGGCTGTGCCACGGCCACGCCAGGAATCTGGCGCACGCGCTCGACAAGCGAAAGCGGTGCGCGCTTGAGATGAGCGAAGACCTCGGCGAAGCGGTTGGCGCGGTAATACTCATCGCGCGTGGACCCCAGCGAATGAATCAGGCTCCGTGCCATGATGAGCATGGACAGCCCGCACGCCATCACGAGCGAAACCGCAACGGCCTGGCCCTTCATGCGGCCCAGGTCACGCCAGAGTTTGCGGTCGAGGTGGGAGAGCATCAGCGAGGTTTAGCCACGATCGGAAGAAAGGAGGGGGAAATTCCAAATCCCAAACTCCAAATTCCAAATAAACTCCAAGCTCCAAGCTCCAAGACGGCGGACCAGTTCAGTGCCTGCGGCTGGCATGAACCTGCGCGGGGCGTAGCAGTCATTGGAATTTGGGTATTGGAGTTTATTTGGAGCTTGGATTTTGGGATTTGGAGCTTCTCCCCTTTCACCACTTCAAGCTGTCCGGCCTGGCCCTTTGCGCGTTCTCACGGATGTGATGCACCCGGCCGTCCGAGAAATGGATCACGCGGTCCGCCATGTCCGCCATGGTGGCGTTGTGCGTGATGATGACGGTGAGCGTGC
>CAZOCL010000261.1:0-9508 GCA_964578245.1 uncultured Klebsiella sp.
TGCGTGAAGAGATACCGCCACACATCCTCGTGGATGAACTTGCCCGCCGCGTCCTTCACCGCCGCGCCACCGGGCACCACCGAGCTGTGGGCGCGCTTGGCGTCGTCCTTCACATTCGCATCGGTGATCAGGCGGCGGGAGTTGCCGTAGGGCGGCTTTGCCTGGTCCACGTTCACGATGGGGCCAAAGGCGTGCAGGCCGAGCAATTCCCACGAGCGGCAGTAGTGGTCACCAGACCAGCCGCCGTCCAGCACATGGCTGAAGCCGAAGAAGCGGTTCGCGGGCGTGGCCGACGGCAGGCCCTGCCAGGTCTCCAACTGGTCGCGCGGCCCGCAGAACATCACCACGCGGTCCACCTTTTGATGCTTCGCAAACCGCGCGGCAGTGGTCGAACCATGCGAACTGCCGGCGATGATGACACGGTCCCAGCGCAGGCCGGCCTGGTCGTCCGTCAGGAAGTAATCCCAGCGGCCCGCCGGGTTTTCCTTGGCCAGCCACTTCACGAACTGGAACGCGCGCTCCATCATGCCGTCGGGCTTGGGGATGTTCACCACGCTGCTGAAGTCCTCGCCCGTCGCGGCTTCGAGCCGGATCTTGCCAAGGAACTTGTCATCATCCGCCGGGGCGGCGCTGCCAAACTTGCCGAACCAGCCGTTTGCGTAATGCACGCGGAGAGAGTGCAGCCCGTAGCTGTTCACCCGCTCGAAGAGCGGCGCGCTATTGCCCATGAGCCAGATGACGAGCTTCCCCTGCGGCTTCACCCGCGTATCCACTGACGCCTGCTGCGTGTCCTGCGGCTTGCCGTCCTTCTCGAAGACGAAGTCGATCTCGGGATGCGGCTTCGCGCGCGGGTCAAGCTGGCTGGCGCGGGCCGTCAGTTCGTAGCGCTTCGGCGTGGCGTCGTTGAAGGTCAGAGGCGCATCGGCCGCCGGCGATGGGCCGCAGAGCAGCGGGAGAAGCGCAATGCAATACGCCAGCCGGCGAAGTGATTTCATGGAACGTGAGGTTAACCACGGACGGCCCGGATGGACACGGATTTTTGAGGCCAGGAGGCCGAGTGTGCCACACGCACCAGCGACCGCTTCACCGGCAGAAGAACAACACCAGCAACTGGGCCACCACGATGCGCAGCAGCATCGTCAGCGGATACACGGTGGCGTAGGCGACGGACGGGGCGTCGCTGCCGGTCACGGAGTTGGCGAAGGCCAGCGCGGGGGGATCGGTCATGCTGCCGGAGAGGAGGCCGCAGAGGTTCAGGTAGTTGAGCTTGCACAGCAAGCGCGCCCCCAGGCCTACGATCAGCAACGGCACGAGGGTGATGGCCGCGCCACAGGCCATCCACTTGAGGCCGTCGCCCTCGCGCAGGACGTGAAAGAAGTGCTCGCCGGCCTTGAGGCCCGCGCAGGCGAGGAAGAGCGTGATGCCCAGTTCGCGCAGCAAGGCGTTGGCGTTGGCCGGCATATACCAGAGCAGCGGTCCGATCCGCCCGATGCGGCTCAGGATTATGGCGACCAGGAGCGGACCGCCCGCGAGACCGAGGCGCACGGGGGTGGGCATGCTCCCGAGCTGGAACGGATACATCCCCAGCAGCACGCCGAAAATGATGCCGACGAAAACGGGAATCAGATTGGTGTGGTTCAGCTCCTTCACCGAGTTGCCGAAGAACTCGGCGGCCCGCGCGATGTCCGCCTCCTCGCCGACCATCTGGACCATGTCACCGAACTGGATGCGCAGGTCGCCACGGGCGCTGAGTTCGACATCACCGCGCGTCACGCGAGTCAGCGTGACGCCGAAACGCTGGTTCAACTGGAGTTCGCGCAGGGACTGGCCGAGCATTTCCTTCTGGGTCACCACCACGCGGCGGAACGTGACCCGCCCCGGCGATTTCATCAGGTCTTCAGCGCAGGGCTTGCCGGCGATGAGGCAGAACTCGTCCAGACTCGCCCGCGTGCCCACGGCCAGGACGAGGTCGCCCACATGGAGGAAGGTGGTGCCACTGGCGGGAACCACCTCGGTCTCGCCGAGGTGTTTCACGCGCGAGATGACGACGTCGAGCTTGTCCTTGGCCGGGATCTGATGGAGCCGGAGGCCGTTGAAATTGGGGTTCGTGATGAGGATGTTCCGGCGCTCGACGGGATCCTGGTCGTGCCGCTGCTCGGTGCGGAAGGTCTCCGCCTCCGCGGCGATGTCCACACGCAGAAACCAACGGAGGGCGAGCATCGCGAGAATGATGCCGAGGATGCCAAAGGGATACGCCACCGCATATCCCAGCGCCGGGAGCCCGAGGCGTTCTGCGGCCAGGTCCGGCAGACTTTTGAGGGCTTCCTGCGCGGCGCCGAGAGCGGGTGTATTGGTGGTGGCACCGGTGAAAATCCCCACAGCCGCCGCCATGTCCACACCCAGGAGCTTGGCGACCAGGATGGTGACTCCGGCCCCGAGCAGCACGATGCCGGCGGCCATCAGGTTCAGCGGCAACCCCTGCCGCCGGAGCGAGGTGATGAAGCCCGGCCCCACCTGCAGGCCGATGGTGTAAACGAAGAGCACCAGGCCGAAATCCCGCACGAAGGCCAGCAACTCGGGCACCAGCGTAAACTGGAGGTGGCCGCAGAGAATGCCGACGAAGAGCACGCCCGCCGCCCCGAGGCCGATGCCTTTGATCTTCACGCTGCCCAACGCCAGACCAAGCGCCACCACGCATGCCAGCACGAGCACGGCGTGCGCGACGGGATTCAACCGGGCCAAGTCGAACAGATAGGTCATGGTTGCACGACAGGTTCCGCGGATGGGAGCGCGCGGTGGGAAGCCTGCCTTGCGAAGCAGACTATCGCGGGTGGCAGCGGGCCAGCCAAGTCAATTTGCCCAGAGTTCATCAGCGCGCAGAGCAGGCAGTTCCATCTGGTGAACTGAAAAGCGAGTGGGTCATTGGTTTAGAAGGAAAGCGTCGTTCCCAGAATATGAGCCTGATCCCAATGGCCGGTGAGCTGTTTAGAGGACTGGATCATGTAGAACATGGCCAGATGGGTGTGCCCCGCGACGTGAAAATTCAAGCCCACGGGGACAGCCCGGTTCAAGGTGAAGTCGTTGCGGTAGAACTCATACCAGAACTCGTTGTTGCAGTAGATGGACTCGAGCGGCTCGAAGCCCTTGAATGGCACGGTGAACTGCAGGCGGTTGCGGGAACGGTAACGCTCGCCGTGCACGCCCTCGGCCCAATAGATCTCCAGCCGGTTGCGGTTGTGGAATTCGAGCCAGTCCGTGAACCTGGCGTGCGGGTTGGCCTCGAGTTCCAGGCGGTGCGTGTCGGCAAACTCACCGGTCTTCGTCCGGTTGGCGAACCAAGTGTAGTTCAAGCCCAGGTCCAGATGCGGCAGGACCTTCCAGATGAGCTTCGGGTTCAGCAGGGACTGGAAGAGCTGGGAGGAATCCTCGCGGTAGCGCACTTCGCCATAGGCGGTCGCGTCGAAATTGGTGGTCTGATAAACATGCCAGTTGAACCCGTGCCAGTTCTGAAACTCTTCGGTGGCCCAGGCTGCGTGAAATGGCGCGAGCCACGTGAATGCGACCAGCACCAAGGCTGGCGGCAGCCGGTAGCGGGTCCGACTATCGGAGCAAATGAGCGTCTTCATAGCATGCTTGCCGGGGCAGGAAGCAGGAGGTGGTCCGCTGACTGGTCTGCGCGAACGGAGGGTTTACGCGGAATCGATTCGGTGGATGCCCGTCTCGTTTCCTGCCCGACGCTGGAACGGTGAAGCAAGGCGGGGGCGCAGGCTTGCCCTCCTTTGCCAGACCGTGGCCAAGAATTGTAGCGTGCGGCGACGCTTGAACGCCGCTTCGGTTAGGGTTCCCAGAACCGCCTCAAGGCCGCGCGGCAGGGGGTGCAGGGCCGCGCTCCGGCGGGACCGCGGCGGGCGTCTGCTTTACCGGGGCGAAGTTCCCGCCTTCGCAGCAATGCACGAAACCCTCGGTCACGCGCTTCAAATCCTCCCATCGGCGGCGGATGTCCTTCGCCTCGGTCTTCGTGATGTGGCTGTCCCCGGCGGCAGCGGCGATGACCCCCAGCATGTCGGCAAACTCCTGCACGATCTGGTTGGTCGCCGGGATGACCTGGTATGGGTGCGGCCAGTGGGCCTTGGGATTGTGAATGAAGAAGCCACCAGCCCGCTCGCAAATCCACTGCACGAGGCGCGGGTCGTTGGTGCTCTTGAGGAGCTGCTCGATGCGGTCGAGCGGGTTCGTGAGGCCGCTGCCCTCGACCTTCTCGGGCGGCTCGGCCCACTTGTAGATCATCGAGAGCGAAAGATTGAGGTCGGCGGCCATTTGTTTGGCACTGGTGTCCTTGATGACCTCGCGGAGCAACTCATGGGATTGCATGGCGGCGGTTGTAGCATGGGCAGGCGACGGGGTGAAGCGGAGAAGCGCGGGGGGAAACTCACGACCTCTCGTTCACCCTACAAACCCGCCGGTAACTTGTAGCTGAATCCGCCTCAACCTTCCGTCACTGTCCTGCCGACGACAAACCATGCGCAACCCCCTTTCCAACTTGCCTGAGTCCACGCCAGACCTTTTACTGGGGACGCAATCACCAACCACGAGGTCGTTATGAGCCTGGACTCGCTGATTTATCTACTCTGCCTGGGTGGCGGCTTTCTGTTCCTCGTCATCCTGGCGTTCATGGGGCATTTCATGGATGGCGTCGGGCACCATGATGTCGGCAGCGGTGGCCACGCGGAATCAGGGGCGGACGGCAGCGACGGGAGCGGGGTGTCGGCGTTCAGTCCGATGATCATCGCCGCGTTCATGACCGGGTTCGGCGCGTTTGGCTACCTCTTGAGCATGATCCCCGCGACCCAGTCTCCGATCCTCAGTGCGCCGCTGGCGGGGGTGGGGGCGTTCGTGTTCGCCAGTGCGGTGGTATCAGGGCTGCGGCTGGTGTTCCGCCGCACGCAAAGCTCAAGCGAGTCCATGGCCGCCAGCGTGGTGGGAACCACCGCCACGCTCGGCACCGGCATCCCGGAGCACGGCGTCGGTGAGATCGTCTATGTGCAGGGCGGGACCCGCTACACGGCCCCGGCCCGCACGGAGGATGGCAAGTCCATCCCCACCGGTGCCCCCGTCGTAGTCACGCGCATCGTCGGCACCCAGTTCTTCGTCAAGCCTGCTTGAGCCAAGCCTCCGCCTCCAATTATGACCACGCCTCCCTTCCTCGCTCAAATCTCCGGCCCCGGCACGGCGCTCGGCATCGGTGTCGTGCTCGTGATGGTCGTCGCCGTCATCATCATCTTCGCGATCTTCGCGAGCCGCTACACAAAGGTCGGCCCGAACGAAGTCCTGGTCATCTCCGGTCGCAAGCGCCGGCTGATTGACCCTGACGGCAAGGCGCGCGAGGTCGGCTTTCGCATCGTCAAGGGCGGCGGTGTCTTCGTGTGGCCGGTCTTCGAAAAGGTGGACATCCTCTCGCTCGAACTGCTCACCATTGATGTGCAGACGCCCGAGGTTTACACCAGCAAGGGCGTGCCGGTGAAGGTGGACGGCGTCGCGCAAATCAAGATCAAGGGCGACGACATCTCCATCGCCACCGCCGCCGAGCAGTTCCTCAGCAAGACCACCGAGGAGATCAAGCACGTCGCCATGCAGACCATGGAAGGCCACCTCCGCGCCATCCTCGGCACGATGACGGTGGAGGAGATTTACCAGAACCGGGACGCCTTCGCCACGCGCGTGCAGGAGGTCGCCGCCGGGGACATGGCGAACATGGGCCTGGGCATTGTCAGCTTCACCATCCGCGACATCCGGGATACCCAGGGCTACCTCGACGCCCTCGGCAAGCCGCGCATCGCCCAGGTCAAGCGCGACGCCCAGATCGCCCAGGCGGAGGCGGACCGCGATGCGATGATCAAGTCCTCGCAGGCCACCCAGGCCGGCCAGGAGGCGAAGTTCGCCGCCGACTCGAAGATCGCCGAGGCGCAGCGCGACTATCAGACCAACGTCGCGCAATACCAGGCGGCGGTGAACCAGAAGAAGGCCGAGTCCGACCTCGCCTACGACCTCCAGAAATACAAGACCGGCCAGCTCGTGAAGGCCGAAGAAGTGCAGGTCGAGATCGTCGCCAAGCAGAAGCAGATCGAGCTCCAGCAGCAGGAAATCCTCCGCCGTCAGCGCGAACTCGAGGCCACGGTGCAGAAGCCCGCCGACGCCGAGCGCTACAAGGTCGAGACCCTCGCGAACGCGCGGAAGTTCCAGCTTGAGACCGAAGCCGCCGGTGCCGCGTCCGCCGCCAAGGCCACCGGTTTCGCCGCCGCCGACGTCAACAAGGCCACGGGCATCGCCGAGGCCGAGGCGAACAAGGCCCGGGGTCTTGCCCAGGCGGACATCATCATGGCGCAGGGCAAGGCGAACGCCGAAGCCACCCGCCTCAAGGCCGAAGCCTTCCAGCAATACAACGAGGCCGCCGTCATCGAACTCCTCGTCAAGATCATGCCCGAGATCGCCGGACGCATCTCCGAGCCGCTCTCCAAGATGGAGAAGATGGTCATCATCAACTCCGGCTCCGGCCCCGGTGGCGGCGCGAGCAAGTTCACCGGCGATGTCACGCAGATCATGGCCCAGCTCCCACCGATGCTGGAGAGCCTCACGGGCATCAAGTTTGAGAAGCTGCTCCAGCAGGTCCCCGCGCTGAAGAAGGCGATGGAGAAGGATGAGCCGAAGGAGGGAAGTGACAGCCTCGTATGAAAGGGCCCTATGCGTGAACGTAACGCCATCATCGAAGATGTCCGCCGCATCCGCCACCAGCAGTCGGCCCGCTTCGGGCATGACACGGACAAATACCTCGACCATCTGAAGCGGCTGGAGACGTCGAAGCCGCCAGGGCGGAAACCGAGCCGGAAGCAATCGGCCAAAGACCCCCTCCCGGTGACCGTGTGAGCCGCCTTGGGGCCGCATCGACAGCAGGTGCCCGCGCTGAAGAAGGCGATGGAGAACGATGAGCAGACGAGCTAGATTGAGCCTGCGATGAAAGCCTACGAAGAGAAAATCGAGTTCATTGCCTCGCGGAACCCGCGCGAGGTGATTGACTTCAAACCCTCTGGACCGGCCAGCCAGCGCGCGTGGTCACTGCTGGAGCGGCAGAAGGACGCCAGCTTGTCCGCCGAGGAGCGGGTCGAGCTGCACCACTATCTGGAACTGGAACACATGATGCGGCTCGCCAAGGCACGGGCACGGCAGCTTCTCGCCTACGTTGGGACGGCTCCTCGGGCTCAAACTTAAAGACCGCTGGCGCAGCTTCCCGCACTAGAGAGGGCGATGAAAATGGAAGAGCCAGATCCAAGGCCAAATCGAAAATCTGTTAATGCACCTGATTTCATGGAACGTCAGATCGGGCGGCGGCAAAAGAATTGAAGCGCAAATAGAAACTCTCCGCGCTCGGAAACCGGATATCGTGGCACTTCAAGAGGTCACGCCATCAACAGTCGGGCTTTTTCGATCACAGTTTGAACAAATGGGATTTGAACACCTCGCCGACAGTTTTCCTCGATGCGGCAGCGACCGATTAAATGGCGGCCGGAAATTTGGAGAATTGATTGCCAGCCGTTGGAAGTTTGAACAACTTAGTTCAAGTAAATTTGGTGTTCCTGCTCTTTGGACACAAAAAGTTCTTTCGGTCGTGATTGATACGCCATGGGGTGATGTCGAAATCCATACTGTCCAAGTGCCAAATGGATCAGCGCATGGCCGGATTAAAATCGAAATTTTTGAAACGATTTACAAGCGGCTAGCCCGCAACGAAAAGCACCATCGTATTCTGTGCGGTGACTTCAACAGTCCGCAAAGAGAGACAACTCAAGGTCAGGTTATTACTTGGGGGCAGAACGAGAAAGCTGATGGCAGTTTTTATATCGGAAGAGGCAAATGGGAAGGCATAACTCAGGAGCGTTGGGATCTCGGCGAACGAAGCGTTTTGGAAGGATTGAGAAGATACGACCTATCCGATGCGTTTCGCGGCATTCATGGCTATCACAAGGAAGACTTCAGCTATTTCACAATGAACAGGGGCAATCGCGTCGAAAGACGCTTTGATCACATTTTTGCGTCATCCTCTCTCAACGTGGAGAGGTGCAAGTATCTGCATGGCCTCGAAAATCTAAGCGACCACGCTCCGATGGAAGCGGTTTTCAACCCCCGCCCCACCGCGCGTAAATAGACAAGCATGCTCTGCCCCCGCGACCAAACCCCGCTGATTCCGAACAAGCGCGACGGCATCGCCGCGCAGAGCTGTCTGCAATGTCACGGCGTCTGGTTTTCGCGGGCGGCGTTGGAGTCGCTGGCCAAGCGGGCGGTGCAGCCGGCCAGCGCCGAACCACCGGTGCCTTCCGGCACGTCAGGCTTCGTGCTGCGTCGCCTCGCGTGTCCCGAATGCGCGGGCGGACAGTTGCAGACGCGCACGCAGGGCAGCATCGAGGTCAGCCGGTGCCGGGAGTGTGGCGGCATCTGGCTGGCGAAGGCAGAAGTGGAGAAGATCCTGGCCACGCGCAAAACCTCGCCCGCATCGAGGAAGCCCAGCCCGGCCTCGGTGGCTGGGGTGGCTGCGGGGGCGACCTTTGGTGCAGGTGCCGACCTGGCAGCCGGCCTCGCGGACGCCGCGCCGGTCGTCGCCTTGGAGGCGAGTGGCGAGATTGGGGCCGCGATGGGAGATTTTCTCGTCAGCTTTCTCGGTTGATTCAGACTGTCCCTATCTGATGTTCATCACCGCTCTCGAGATCGCCCAGGCTCTGGTCCGCATCCCCAGCGTCAATCCGGACTATGACCCCGCCAGCGCGGGCGAAGGCGCGGCCACCACCTGGATTGAGAACTGGGGACGCGCGAACGGCTTCGCGATCTGGCGGCAGCCCGTCCTGCCTGGGCGCGAGAACGTGCTCGTTCAGTTCCGCAATGGCGCGGACCACCCGCACTTCATGCTCAACGGTCACACGGACACCGTGGGCGTGGGTGGCATGACCATCCCCCCGTTTGGCGGCGAGGTGCGCGACGGGCGGCTGTGGGGTCGCGGAGCCAGTGATATGAAAGGTCCGCTGGCGTGCATGCTGGCGGCGGCGCTCCACTTGAAGAACACGCCGCCCACGTGGCGCGGCACGCTCACGGTCGCGTGCATGGCGGATGAGGAATTTCGCTTCCGGGGTGTCACGGCGATGCTCGACCAACTGGTAGGGCGAGACTCCGTCAAGCCCCGTCTCGAGCGCAGCGAGGCGAGCGCAGCGAGCGTCTCGGGCCTCACCACGCCCGGCCAAGATGCTCGCTTCGCTCGCGCCGACTCCGTCGGCAAATGGGGTTCGACGGAGTCTCACCCTACCGGTGGGCTCCCTGACTTCGCCGTCGTCGGCGAACCTACGCGGCTGCGCGTGGTGCGTGGATGCAAGGGCTGTCTGCGCTTCGCCATCCACGCCATGGGGCGCGCCGCGCACAGCAGCAAGCCGCACGAAGGCCGCAGCGCGGTGGTCGCCATGGCCCACGCGAT
>CAZOCL010000262.1:0-9426 GCA_964578245.1 uncultured Klebsiella sp.
GCCTGCGCGAACGAGCGGCCCAAGCAGGTCTTTGCCGGCATGTTCCAGATGCGCGTGGAGCCGCGCTACAAGAAGATCAAGCAGCTCCTCAACAGCGCCGACTTCGGCCAGCTCGTGCGCGTGAACTGGATCATCACCGACTGGTTCCGCACCGAGGCCTACTACGCGAGCGGCGGCTGGCGCGCGACCTGGAAGGGCGAGGGTGGCGGCGTGCTCCTCAACCAGTGCCTGCACCAGCTCGACGTGCTCCAGTGGATGTGCGGCATGCCCAAGTCCGTGCGCGGCTTCTGCCAGCTCGGCCGCTTCCACAACATCGAGGTCGAGGACAACATCACCACCTTCATGGAGTGGGCCAACGGCGCGACCGGCGTCTTCATCTCCTCAACGGGCGAGGCCCCCGGCACGAACCGCCTCGAACTCTGCGGCACCCGCGGCAAGCTCGTCGTGGAGAACAACAAGCTGAACTTCACCCGCAACGACTCCGATATGATCGAGTTCAGCAAGACCTCGAAGAGCGGCTTCGCCAAGCCCGAGGTGTGGAACGTCGAGATCCCGTTCGAGAACGCCCCCAACCCGCACGGCATCCTCATCCAGAACTTCGTGGACTCCATCCTCGACGGCACGCCGCTCATCGCGCCCGGCGCCGAAGGCATGGGCTCCGTGGAACTGGCGAACGTCCTCCTCTACTCGTCGCTCATCAACCAGACCGTCGAGCTGCCGATGGACAGCAAGGCCTGGGAAGCGAAGCTCAACGACCTCATCGCCAACTCGCGCCACGAGAAGAAAGTCGTGGCGAACACGGCGGAGGATTTTACGAAGTCGTTTAATCGCTAGGACCGCTGGGCTTTCTTGACCAGTGAAGCCCGGATTTGAAACCGGGCCAATGGCGCCTAAGTTCGCCGACAGCATGGAAACCATGCTCGATTTGCGAGTGGTTGCCGATCAGCACGCGTTCAACTTGGAACGGTGGAAGGAGGTTTGTGCCGATCCCGTGCTGGCCGCGTATGAGTTTAGGGTCGAAACCGATCGTTTCGGTCACGCGATTTTGATGCCTCCACCTGGGTTGGACCACGGCGGTTACCAGTCCACCATCAGCTTCCGTCTACGCCAGTTGATGAAGGGCGGTAAGGTCGTCACCGAGTGCCCTGTATCCACCACCGAGGGCATCAAGGGAGTGGACGGGGTCTGGATCTCGGCTGGGCGACTTACCAAGGCACGGCGGAAGAACGTGCTCGTGCAAGCGCCTGAGATTTGTGTGGAAGTCATTTCCCCCGGCAACACGCGGGGTGAAATCGAGGAGAAGCAGCGGTTGTATTTTGCGGCTGGCGCGGAAGAGGTGTGGCTGTGCGATGCGAAGGGCCAGATGGCCTTCTTCAGCAAAGCGAGGCCAATGAAGGCTGCCGAGAAGTAGGTGCTTTGCCCGGCGTTCCCGGTGGTGCTGGGCGAGTAAGCGTCGCTGCTCTCGCTGCCCTAAAAGCGCCAGCCCCCGTGGACATACACATGGGTGCCACCTCGGTAAACGTAGTGCGGCGCCACCCACACGCCGTTCGGGCGCGGCGGTTGGGCCCAGTGGCCTCCTTCCCATACCCAGCGCCCTTGCCAGACCCAGGCTCCGGGCACCCAAACATATGCCGGACCGGGCCGGACTACGATTACCTCGGTTCGCGGCGGCGGCGGGGCCTGCGTGACGATCACTTCCGTGCCCACGACAGGGCCGACCACGACCGTCTCACGCACGACCCCTGGCCGGTGCCCATAACGGCGTTCCCTGACCACGCAGCCGCTGACGAGCAGGAGGGCGGTTGCGCACAAAATGGCCGAACGAACGGGGATGGTTTTCACGAAGAATTGGACCGCCCGGGCAGATTTCTGTTCAAACGGTTTGGTCTCCCAAACCGTGCCTGTCGAACGCGTGCACCGGCGCACGGCTAGTAGCTCCAGCCTCCGCGCACGTAGTAATTCATGCCGTCACGGTAGAGATAGCGGTGGGGCATCCACACCAGATTGGGGTATGGAGGATGCGCCCAGCGTCCCGCGACCCAGAACCAGTGGCCGTGCCAGACCCACGCACCGGGAATCCATGCGTAGTTGGGTCCGGGGCACTCCGTAATCCACTCGTCCCGGGGTGCGGGCGGGGCTTTCGGGACGAGGATTTCCAGATTCGTCACCATCGCGGTGTCGCGGCCAAACCGGTGTTCTCCGGCCAGGCCGCTGGTTGCCAGCAGGAGCAGGGCTGCGCCTAAAAGGGGTAGCTGTAGATGCTTCGTTTTCATGTTAGTTGGACAACTTAGTGCCGGCGCAGCGTTCAAAACTGGCCTGCGCTGGCGACCGACGGATATGGGCAGCCGTGCGCCTTTTTGATCAGCCACAAATCCACCGTGCTGCCGGAGCACGCTTGTAATGGTTGAGTGCTGCTGCCGCTTTGCTACGCTCCCTCTTGAATGCCTCGTCCAACGCAAGCTTGCCGCTTCGACCAACTGCGCAATCACATCTGATCTATGAGCCACCGTTTCCTCTCCTTCGCACTGCTGCTGCTGCTCGCGGTCGCCGCCGCGCCCGCCGCGACCGCGCCGTTTCCTTATGTGACCGCCAAGGCGTTTCACATTCCGCCGGAGACCACGACCGAGGAGTCGGGCTACTTCTCGCTGTGCGAGGGGCGCAACGGCAAGATTTACGTGGGCACCGCCGCGTATGGGCGGAACTCCTTCCTGGTCGAGTTCGACCCGGCCACCGAGAAGCAGCGCATCGTGCTGGATGTCCACAAGCTCGTCGGCCTGCCGCTCACCCCGACTGGTTACGCCGCTCAATCCAAGCTCCACACGCGCAATTTTGTTGGCCCGTCAGGAAAGATCTACGTGGGGTCCAAGCAGGGCTATCCGACCGCCGCCGAGCACGCGGCACTCAAGCGCGGCGAGACCATCCCCACCTATCGCGGCGGCTACGTGATCGTCTATGACCCCGCCACCGACACTGCTGAGAATCTCGGTATGCCGATGCCCATCGAGAGCAAGCCCGCCGGGGCGAAGGAGGGCGAAGGCGTGATTGACGTGACGGCGGACGAGGCACGCGGGCTGATCTACGTCATCACCTGCGAGGAGCAGCACTGGATGCTCTACGATGTGAAGACGAAGAAGTTCCGCGAGCTTGGCCCGATCCTCCGCGATCAGCCGAACACGCTTGTGGACGCGCAAGGCCGGGGCACGGCGATTACCAAGGATTATCAGATTGCCCGCTACGATCCCAAGACTGACAAGGTCACCGTGGACCCGCTGCTGGTGGACGGCAAGCCGTTCGCCGAGGTGCTCGGCACCAACCGCGTGCACCCCGATTGGCGCCTCACGCCGGACGGCAAGACTGCCTATGTGCAGGTGCTCAACGACCTGCGCATGTTCCGCGTGGACCTTTCCAGCAAGGAGGGCAAGCCGGTGGTCGTGACGAATCTCGGCAACCGCCTCGAAGGCGTGCATCCGGACTCACGTGGCTCGATCAGCCTCGGCCCTGATGGGCGCGTTTACTCCGCACTGCGCGTGGACAACAAGACCGGCTTCGGCACCGGCTACCTGCACCACCTCATCCGCCACGATCCGAAGAAGAAGAACTCCATGGAAGACCTCGGCGTGTTCTCGATCTCCAATCCAGGCTTCTTCGATTTCAAGGGCGTGCAGGCGAAGAACCCGGACGGTTCGCTGCGTCCGCGCCACGGCTTTCATACGTTGCCCGATGGCACGCTCACGCCGCTCCACGTCATCATGGGCATGATTGTCGCCCACGACGGCACCATCTACGCGACGACCATCTATCCCTACTCGCTGCTCAAGGTGGAATCGGTCAAGGCGAAGAAGTAACTCTGCCATGAACAGTCCCTTGATGACACGCCGTCAGTGGCTGGCGAAATCCGCGCTTGGCACCGGCGCACTGGTTGCCGCCCGGTTTCCGACGGCGACCTTTGCTGTTGAATCCGCACCGCTTGCGCTCGGCTCGCGCCGCGAATTGTTTCTCGACGATTTCCTGATTGCGCACTTGGACGGTGCGGAGTTGCGCGCCCACCAGCCCACGCCGCGCGACGTGGTCATCACCTGCGACGCGCCGTGGGAGGGCAATACCTCGGCCTATTACACGCTCTTCGCGGATGGCGACCGGGTCAGGATGTATTACCGCGGCGCACATTGGGACGAGGCGAAGAAGAAGGAGGCGCACCCGGAGTTCGCCTGCTACGCGGAAAGCAACGACGGGCTGACCTTCACGAAGCCCAAGCTTGGCTTGTTTGAGTTCAACGGCTCCAAAGAGAACAACGTCGTCCTCAGCGGAGCGGGGACGCATTGCTTCACTGCCTTCAAGGATGCCAATCCCTCAGCGCCCGCCGAGGCGCGCTACAAGGCGGTGTCGGGCGCATTTAAGAAGGGCTTGCATGCCTTCCAGTCGCCGGACGGCGTGCGGTGGTCGTGGATGCAGCAGACCCCCGTGATCACCGACGGTGCGTTCGACTCGCAGAACCTCGCCTTCTGGGACGTGGCGCGTGGGGAGTATCGGGCCTACTGGCGGATCTTCGCCCAGGGAGTGCGGGCCATCCGCACCGCAACTTCGAAGAATTTTCTCCACTGGGAAAACCAGGCCGACCTTCGCTATGTGGACTCGCCTACTGAGCACCTCTACACCAACGCAGTAATGCCCTACGCGCGTGCGCCGCACCTGTTCGTCGGCTTCCCCACGCGCTTCCAGCCGAAGCATCAGCAGGTGGAGCCGGTGTTCATGAGCAGCCGCGACGGCGTGCTCTTCAAGCGCTGGGCCGAGCCGCTCATTCCCATTACTGCACCGAAGGATCGCGACGGCAACCGCAGCAACTACATGACCTGGGGGCTGCTGCAATTGCCCGGGCAGGATCGTGAACTGTCGGTGTATGCCACGGAGGCCTACTACGCCGGCCCCGGCAGCCGCGTGCGCCGGTTCGTCTTCCGCACCGACGGCTTCGTCTCGGTGCGCGCCAGCGCGGCCGGTGGCACACTGCTCACCAAGCCGCTGACATTCGCGGGCACGAAACTCTCGGTGAACCTCGCGAGCAAAGGCCCGACGCGCGTCGAACTACAGGACGCGTCCGGCAAGGCATTGCCCGGCTTCGCGCTGGCCGACTGCACGCCCATCACCGATGACTTCATCGAGCACACGGTGAACTGGCGCGGTGGGAGTCTCGCGTCGCACACGGGCAAGGCGGTGCGGCTGAAGTTTGAGCTGAAGGATGCCGACGTGTTCGCTCTGAAGTTCAACCCCTGAAGTCATGCCTACCGTCGCACCAACCCGCCGTGCCTGGCTCAAGTCCACCGCGCTGCTCGGCGCGAGTGCCGCCCTGCCTGCGCCCGCTTTCGCCGCCGCCGCCGCACCGTGGACTGACCGCGCGCCCGTTCAGCTCAAGGGCCTGCGCGTGACGTGTTCCGAGCCGGTGCTCGTGAAGCGCAGCCGTTGGTTCTGCTGGTTCCCCTCGCTCATCCGCCAGCCCGACGGCACCTTGTGGGCCATCATTAACGCCTATGCGGACGTCCATGTGTCTGATTCGTTCAGCTACCTTTCGCGCTCGCGCGACGGCGGGCTGACTTGGGACGAGCCGCGCGTGATTGGCGATGCCGGCCTGAACCACCTGCTGCTCGCAGATGGAAGCGCGGTGGTGATTCCCTACTATCTTCGGCCTCGCGCGGGCGGGACCATCGGAGCACCGTGCAATGTCATCTCGCCGAAAGGCCAGCTCACGATGCGCACTTCCGGCGTGACGGTTGGCAACTGGCCTAAGCCGCCCAAGTCCATGGGCGCGGACCTCGCGACGGCCGGCTTCGTCTTCAACGGGCAGGTTCTACGCGGGCGCAAGGACGAGTATCTCACCACGCTCTACGGACATTTCGAGGGCGAGAAACGCTACTCGCTCGTGTTCGCCGAGTCGCCGGACGGCTTCCAGTGGGGTATTCGCGCGGTGGTGTCCGGGGCCGACTGCGCACTTGCCGGCGGCGAAGGTCCGTGCGAGTCCGCCATCTGTCGGCTGAAGGACGGGCGGCTCATGTGCGTGTTCCGCCTCGCATCGTTTGTGCCGTTCGGCCAGTCCTTCAGTGAGGACGACGGGAAGACCTGGTCGAAGCCTGTGAACATCCCTCCGCACTCCGTGGAGCCGAGCCTTGCAGTGATGCCTGGAGGAATGCTCGCACTTTCGTCCGGACGGCCGGGCATCTCCGTGTGGTTCGACCCGGCTGGCAAGGCCGCCGACTGGCAGGCGGTGGACATCCTCGCCCAGCACAACGCCAGCCGTCCGCAGGACTTCATCAATCCTGACTCCCGCAAAGCCTGGGGCGGCGTGGACAAGCTGCTGCGCGAGGGGCTGCACGGCTTCACTTCCAGCTACACCGAGTTGGCGCGGCTGGATGACCATCACCTCCTGCTCATCTACGATCGCCTCGGCCTCGGCTGGAACGCCATCCCTGACGAGTCGCCCGAGACCAACAGTGTGTGGGTGATGCGGCTGACGGTGGAGAGCTGAAGCCTCCCCGCAGTTTCCACGATTTTTCCGACCAAACACGACCATGACCACGAACTCCGATGATGCCGCGCGCCGCGCCTACTGGGCCAAGCAGATGGAACTGGGCTACGAGCTGGTCCAGCGCACGCTGCCCTTCGAGGTCCGCGAGTGCGGCGAGGGCTTCGCCTCCCTGCCCGATGCGGCCGCCGCGGCCGGCATTGAGATGCAGTTCTCCCAGTCCAAGATCGCCGGGGGCCTCGACCGCGTGTTCTTCATGCGCGAGCGACTGGTCCGCGACGTGATGGCCGTGGGCCGGGCCATGAACGAGCGCGGCTGGATTTTGAAGATCGAGGACGCCTATCGCTCGCTGGAGATGCAGGGCCAGCTCGTGCGCAAGCCCGATGTCTTTGACGCCGTGCTGCGCAAGTGCATCTGGGAAAACGGCGGTGTCATGCCGCCGGTCGAGTTCGTCGCCCGCCGCGCGCTCGTCATGGTCGCGAACGTCCCGAAGATTGGCACGCACATGTCCGGCTCGGCGATTGACGTGTCGGTCTTCCGCCGGGACGACGGCTCCGAGGTCTGGCGTGGCAATGCCTACTTGGAGATGAGTGAACGCACGCCGATGCGCTCGCCATTTATCGCCCCGGAGGACTTGCAGAACCGGCTCGAAATCACCGCGATGCTGGAGGCACAGGGCTTCATCCACTTCCCCTACGAGTTCTGGCACTTCAACCAGGGCGACGCACTCGGTCACCTCGTTCGTGGCCTGCCTGCGCCCGCCCGCTACGGCGCGGTTCACTGGGATGCGAAGTCCAACCGCGTGACGCCGTGCGAAAATCCGCTCACACCCCTGAACCCGCTGGACGCCTTCGAGCGCGAAATCACGGCCGCCATGCAACGCGCTGAGGCGCAACGGTAACCAGCCGTGGTCGGCAGGAGCGCGGTGCTTCTCTAGGACCACCATCTGATTCCAACTCTGAGAAAACAAACGCGTGCCTGACTTCGCGGTCGCACTCCCTCACCCCGCCCTCTCCCGCTGGGAGAGGGAGCCACGTAGCCCACTATGGTCGGCAGGAGTGCAGCTATTGGCCAAGTAGCTGCCGAAGATTTTCCCCCTCTCCCAGCGGGAGAGGGCCGGGGTGAGGGAGAACGCGTTCAATGGCCCACAGTGAGAATTCGACCAACGCAACCCAGTAATTGCCATCACTCGGGCAAGAAGCGGACCTCGTCGAGATAGACCACCGTCCCAGACGGAGCCGCGATATTGAGCATCAGCGTGGCGGTGAGCGTCACCGGCGGAGTGAAGGTCATCGTGATCTCGGACCAAGCTGGTCCAGCCCTTACCGTGGCCTCCCGTTTCAACGTCTTGCCATCGAACGTTCCGCCCAGTTCCACTTTGAGTTCCGTGTCCACCGATGCCTTCACCCAGGCGGTCAGCCGGTGCGGCACGCCGGTGGTGAACTGGATGCAGCGGAACTTCCCCTTGCCCTTGATAACGGCGGATTGCTTGCCCGCTTTGACGTGCGCTGGGTCGGTGTTGATCGCGACGGCGTTGTCCCAGAAGCCTGATGCCTTCAGGCAGCCGACACCCTCCGGCTCGAACCCGCCCCACAGGCTGCATCCGTCGTAGCTGAGCTTCGCCTTGGTGTGCCGGGGATCCGGCTCCACACGCAGCAACGGGGTGGAGTAGCGGAAGCCTTCGCGGTCGGTCACGGCACCACCGATGTAGAACGGCAGTGGACTGGCCGGCAGTTCGACGGAACAAACCTGTCCATTGATCTGTGCCGGCAGCGTCTGCCAGAACCGCGAGACCCAGTTGCCGTTGTCGCCGTGGCTGAGGATCAAGTCGGCCCCGGCCAGTTCGCGCGGACCGCCAAACTCCCACTCGGCCCGTGCCGTCGACCCGCGTCTCACCAGCCGCAAGGGACTGACCGTGTTGAACGGTGGCGCACCGTTGAGGTGCACATCCAGCCAGGCGAAGACCTGTTCATCGGCGGTCGGCGTCAAACCGTGGTTCCAGTTCGGGAGGATGGTCAGGTGCTTCGGGCCGGCGGCGAGACGGTGCGTCGCCATCAGCGCTGGCATCCAATAGAAGTGATCGTTGGCACCGGTGAACCAGCCGATCGGCGTCTTCCGCTGCGCGAGCCGGAAGGCGGGGTCGAGCGTGGTGCGCCAGTGCTCGGCCGTCGCCGCGTCGTATTTGGGATTCTGCCCGCCGCCAAACCACCACGAGTTGCCCAGGTGCAAACTGCCCGTCCCAAACATCGCCGAGCCGACCTTCAGCCGCGGGTCCACGCCCGTCATCAACGTGGTGTAAAACCCTCCCCACGAACTGCCGCACATGCCGATGCGGTTCCGGTCCACTTCTGGCCGGGACTCCAGATAGGAGACCGCCTTGAGCAGCGCGACCGCTCCGTGATAGATCGGCGCGCGCTTCGGGTCGGTGCCAGCCTCCAGACTGGACACGATCGGATAGCCGCCGGTCGAGCGGTAGCCCGGCATCGGGAAATCAATGCACAGCGCCGCATAGCCGCGCTTGGCCCCGGGGATGGTCCAGTAGGTCGAAGCCTGCCCCAGCCCGCCTTGGTTCCAGATGAAGGCCGGCAACGCGCGCTTGCCCTTCGCGTAGCTGAAGAAGGCGAAGATCTCCACGCTCTTCTCGCCATCCATCTCGGAGTGAAACATCACCTCTTCAGTAATGATGCCGTCCTTCTCCTCCGTTTTCATCGTCCGCGGGTTCAAAGGGGTAGCGAGCAGCTTCTCCAGATCAAACACTGGGTCTGCCGCCTCCGCACGGGCCTGGCAAACCATCATGAGGACGCTGCCAAGCAGCATCAAATGTGCGAGGCTCCGCGCGAAAAATCCCTTTCCGTGGCTGTGCATCGGCAGGCAGACTACGAAGCGCTTCGCCCCGGGTCAAAGTAAACGGACCA
>CAZOCL010000263.1:0-9417 GCA_964578245.1 uncultured Klebsiella sp.
GACTTCGACCGCGACGGGCAGAAGTGGTCGAAGCAGAACTACCCCGGCGGCTTCACCACTTACGGCTCGCTGGACAAGCTGCACCAGTTCTCGTCCACGTTCACCGAGCTGCAGCGGCGCATTGACCGCCATGTGAAGGCCTTCGCGCGCAAGCTGGACTTCGACCTCACGAACCGCCGGCTGGAGATGACCGACTGCTGGGTGAACATCATGCCGCGCCAGACCGCGCACGGCCTGCACCTGCACCCGACCTCGACGATCAGCGGCACCTTCTATGTGAAGACGCCCAAGGGCTGCCCGGCGATCAAGTTCGAGGACCCGCGCCTGGACCGCTTCATGGCCGCGCCGCCGCGCAAGGCCGGGGCGAGCCGGGAGAACCAGACGTTCGCCCACTACGCGGCGGAGGCGGGCAACGTGATCCTCTTCGAGAGCTGGCTCCGCCACGAAGTCCCGGCGAATCCGGTCGCCGCCGAACGCGTGAGCATCAGCTTCAACTACAACTGGTTTTGAGATGCGACTGGATGCCGAGAATGAGAAGACGGGGATTTTGATGCGAATTGCGCGAATTGTCGCGAATGGGGATGAGGTCGGAGTGGCTTCGCATCAGGACGCCGCGAGCACAGTTTGTCTCCCTCACGACCAGGACCGCACCCCCTCGCCCTGCGAGGCACGAGCGGGGAGAGGGATGTGGAGAGGGGGACTTCGACAGCGCAGCGAGGTAACGCACTTCCTCTCCCCGGCCCTCTCCTCCATTCCGTGGAGGAGAGGGAGGAGCGCGCCGTTGTCGGCCGTCATGCGGCGCAAGCTGCCCGGCCCGCAGTGTCGATTGGCGGGAAACTTGACGCGAATTCCGCGAATGGTCGCGAATGGGGAAATGGCCTGTCCCAATTCGCGGCAATTCGCGGAATTCGCGTCAAGATCCCGCTCTTCATTCGTGTTCCTTCGTGTCCATTCGTGGTTTTCCCATGCCTGACTCCCCCGAAATCTCCCGCACTGAGATCCTCCGCTGGCGCAGAGGGACGGAGCCACGTCGGGAGATGGATGCACTGGCGCGCGAGGAGCCGCTGGAGATTCGCGTGCGCGGGCAGAGCGTGGCGGTGACGATGCGGACGCCGGGGCACGATGCGGAACTGGCCGCCGGCTTCTTGCTGACCGAGGGTTTGGTCCAGCGGAGGGAGGACATCATCGAGATCGCCCATTGCCAGCAGGGTGAGGCGGCGCAGCTTGGGAACACGCTGAATGTCTTCCTCGCGCCCTCGGTGGCGGTGGATTTCGAGCAGCTCACGCGGCATGTCTTCGCCTCCTCCTCGTGTGGGCTGTGCGGCAAGGCGACCATCGAGTCCGTCCACCAGCACTTTCCGCCGGTTAGTTCCTCCGTCCGCGTCGCGCCCGAAACCCTGCTCCAGCTTCCGCAGAAGCTTGCCGCGCAGCAGGCCACCTTCGACCAGACTGGCGGACTGCACGCCGCCGCGCTTTTCACGGCCGCTGGTGAACTCTTCGTGCTCCGCGAAGACGTGGGCCGGCATAACGCCGTGGACAAGGTGCTGGGCTGGGCCTTCCTCAACGGCCCGTTTCCGCCCGCCGACCACATCCTGCTCGTGAGCGGGCGCGCGTCCTTTGAGATCCTGCAGAAGGCGCTGGCCGCCCGGGTGCCGGTCATTGCCGCCGTCTCCGCGCCGTCCAGCCTGGCGGTGGAGTTCGCACGGCAGAGCGGGCAGACGTTGGTGGGGTTCTTGCGGGGTGAGGGGATGAACGTGTATGCGGGTGCGGAGCGGCTGGCGTAATGTCGCAGAGCGCTTGAAGCGACCTTCTCAGGCCGCCGTCAGACATCCATCGTAAGACTCTTGAAATCGTTGTTCCAACCGCTGTCTGCGGTCGTCTTGTTCGCCGCAGCCGTGGCAGCCAGCGCCGCGCCGGCCAAGCCCGCCGCGGCACGCCAGTTCAATTTCGAGAACGACATCAGCCCGCTGCTCACGCGGCATGGCTGCAACGCCTCGCAGTGCCATGGCAAGGCCGAGGGGCAGAATGGCTTCAAGCTGTCCGTCTTCGGCTATGACCCGCTGGCGGATTACCGTGCGTTCACGGCCGAGAGCAAAGGCCGGCGCGTCTCGGCCGCCGCCCCCGAACAGAGCCTCTTTCTCGCCAAGGCCAGCGGCACGATGCCGCATCAGGGCGGGGCCCGCATCCCGGTGGGCTCGCCGTCCTACGAGATCATCTGCGGCTGGCTTGCGGCTGGGACGCCGTTTGGTTCTACGAATGACGCGCGGGTGGTGCGCGTGGAACTCGAGCCGCGCGAGCGCATCCTCGCGCCGGGCAGCCAGCTTCAGCTCCGCGTCAACGCCACCTACAGCGACGGGCACAAGGCGGACGTGACGCACCTGTGCGTGTTCCAGTCGAACAACGATTCGCTCGCCAAGGTGAACGAGCACGGCGCGGTGAGCATCGGCTCGCTGCCGGGGCAGACCTCGGTGATGGCGCGCTACCTCGGCGAAGTCACGTCGTTCATGGCCATTGTGCCGCGTCCCGGGAAATCGGTCGGCGACACGGGGTTTGCGGAGTTCAACTTCGTGGACCGCCACGTCAACGCGCACCTGAAGAAGCTCAACCTGCGCCCGAGCGAGGTCTGCGACGACGCCACCTTCCTCCGCCGCGCGCACCTCGACATCATCGGCACGCTGCCCACGGCGGACGAGGCCCGGCGCTTCCTGGCGGACAAGACCTCGGACAAGCGCGCCCGGCTCGTGGACAAGCTGCTGGAACGTCCCGAGTTCGCCGACTTCTGGGCGCTCAAGTGGGCGGACCTGCTGCGCGTGGACCGGCAGAAGCTCGGCCAGCGCGATGCCTACGCCTACTACCGGTGGATTCGCGAGCAGTTCGCCGCGAACCGCCCGCTCGACCAGTTCGCCCGCGCGCTGCTTACCGCCGAAGGGCCGCTGGATGACGCGCCCGCCGGGCATTTCTACAAGGTCGTCACCCGCCCCGGGGACATGGCGAACGCGGTTTCGCAGGTATTCCTCGGCATCCGCCTCGCCTGCGCGGAGTGCCATCACCATCCCTTCGACCGCTGGAGCCAGACGGATTATTACGGCATGTCCGGCCTGTTCGCGCAGGTGAGCATCCGCAAGGGCGGACAGGGCGAGGCGCTGCTGGCCGAGGGCAACCCGGCCACCAAGCACCCGCGCACCGGCGAGAACGTCCCGCCGCACGCCCTGGACTCCGAGCCGGCCAAGGACACGACCACCGGCGACCGTCGCCGCGTGCTGGCCGAGTGGTTCACCGCGCCGGAGAATCCGTGGTTCGCACGCAATCTGGCCAACCGCCTCACGGCGCATTTCTTCGGCCGCGGCGTGATCGAGCCGGTGGACGACGTGCGCGCGACCAACCCGCCAGGCAACCCCGCGCTGCTCGACGCGATGGCCGGTGCGGTCGTCTCGTCGCGCTTCGACCTCAAGCAGTTCATCCGCACCCTCACGGCTTCGCGCACGTATCAGCTCTCCGCGACGCCCAACGACACCAACGCGCAGGACGAGCAGAATTATTCCCGTGCCCTCTTCAAGCGCCTGCCCGCCGAGGTGCTGCTGGACGCCGTGTGCCAGGTGACGGGCGTGCCGGAGAAGTTTGATGGCGTGCCCACGGGCGCACGCGCCATCCAGCTCTGGGATAGCCAGACGTCACACTATTTTCTCAAGCTCTTCGGACGCCCCGTGCGCGTGACCGCCTGCGAGTGCGAGCGCAACAGCGAGGCGAGCATCGCCCAGGTGCTGCATCTGCTGAACTCCCCGAACCTCCAGGCCAAGCTCACCCACGCGGATGGTTATCTGGCGCGCCTCGCGGCCGCCTGCCCGGACAACGCCAAGCTGGCGGATGAACTTTACCTCACCTTTTTCAGCCGCCTGCCGAGCGACACGGAGCGGCAACTGGCGGTGAAACACCTGGCCGCCAGCCCCAACCGACAACAAGGCGTCGAAGACTACGCCTGGAGCCTGTTGAACACAGTTGAGTTTGTGTTCAACCACTGATTGCCGCATCCTTTTTGCGGCCCGACGCTCCGCCTATGAAAATACTTGTCGCCGACGACTCGCGTGTCTCCCGCAGCCTCATGCGCGTCATCCTGGAAGAAATGGATTTTGAGGTGCTCCTCGCGGAGAACGGCCTGGAGGCCTGGAACATTTTCGAGCGCGAGGAAATCCCCCTGCTCATCTCGGACTGGATGATGCCGGAGATGGACGGGCTGGAACTGTGCCGTCGCGTCCGGGCCGCCGCTGTCAACCGGCCGGGCTACACCTACATCATGATGGTCACGGCGCTGGATGGGCTGAAGAATTTTGTCACCAGCATGTCGGCCGGCGCGGATGATTTCATCGTGAAACCCTTCGAGCCGGAGATGCTCCGCTGCCGGGTCCGCGTCGCGCAACGCGTGCTCGCCATGCAGCACGAACTGCGTTCGCTCGCGGCGGCGCTGCCGTTCTGCGGCACGTGCGACACGATTCAAAACGACCCGGCCAGCACGCAGCGGCTGCACGACTTCCTGGCCTCGCGCCCGGAGCTGAAGCCCGTGCTGGGAACCTGTCCGAAGTGCGCCGCCAAAGTGTGATGGCAAAACCGTTTGCCCTCCGCTTCGACGTCACGTTATCTTTTCGCGTCCCTGTGACCAGAACTACTGCCATTCTATTCTTCAGCGCCATCGCGCTGACCGGCTGCAATCCGCCGGATTCGGCCAAGGGCAAGAAAGACGGCAAGGCCGCTGCTGCCCTGCCCTCGCGGGCCGTCAAGGCCGTCCCGGCGGAGTCGCGGCCAATGGAGCGCGCGGTGACGGTCATCGGGGCGCTCGCGGCGATTGATCAGGCCACCCTGAGCGCCAAGGTCACCGGCCGGCTGCAGAGCCTGAGCGTGGACCTGGGCACGCGCGTGCGGAAGGGCGAGACGGTCGCCCAAATCGAACCGGCGGACTACGATCTGAAGCTGCGATCCGCCGAGGCGCTCCTGGCCCAGGCCCGCGCCCGGCTCGGGCTGCAGTTGACCGGCGCGGACGACCAGGTGAACCCCGAGGAGACGAGCACGGTGCGGCAGGCGAAGGCGTCGTTGCTGGAATCGCAGAAACAGCGGGACCGCACCCGGGAGCTGACGAAGCGCGGCATCAGCCCGCAGTCCGAACTGGAAGTGGCCGAGGCGAATTATGAGATCGCCTTCAACCGCCACCTCGAAGCGCTGGAGGACATCCGCCAGCGTCAAGGCGTGCTGCAGCAACGTCGTGTTGAGTTGGAGATCGCCCGCCAGCAGCTCGCCGACACCAAGATCGTCGCCCCGTTTGATGGCATCGTGCAGGAGCGCCGGGCCAGCCCGGGAGAGTTCCTCGACAGCGCGGCGCGCGTCGTCACGCTGGTGAAAGTGGACCCGTTGCGCCTGCGCATTGAAGTGCCGGAACGCAACGCGGCCGGGGTCCGTCCCGGGCAGAAAGTCCGCCTCACCATTGAGGGGGACACGAACAAATACACCGGCATCATCTCCCGCCTCAGCCCCGCCATCGCCGAACTGAGCCGCATGCTCATCGTCGAGGCGGACATCCCGAACGCCCAGGGCACGCTGCGGCCCGGCACCTTCGCCCGGGCGGACATCGTCCTCGCCGAGAACGAGCCGGCCACGGCCGTGCACAAGGATGCGCTCGTCACCTTCGCCGGCATGGAAAAGATCTTCGTGGTGAAGGACGGCAAGGCGGCGGAGAAGAATATTGTGACCGGCCGCCGGGCGGGCAATTTCATCGAGATCCTCGGCGGGCTCAAGCCGGGCGACCTCGTGGTCCTGAGCCCCGGCAGCGTGCAGAACGGGCAGGCGGTGACCATTGATTCGCCGGCCCCCTCGGCTCCTTCCAGCAGCGCCAAGCCCAGACAGGCGACCGACACTGGCGGGCAGGCCCCTTCGGCCTCCGGTGGATCGCTCGCGGCCCAGTGATTCCGCCCGCTGGTCATGCAAAAGCTCGCTGAAATCTCCATCCGCCGCCCGGTGTTCGGGACGATGATCGTGATGGCGTTTGTGGTGGTGGGCATCGCGGGCTACCTCAAGCTCGGCGTGGACCGCTCGCCGCCGGTGGACATTCCGCAGGTTTACGTGGGCACGCGGCTGCCCGGCGCGTCGCCCGTCGAGATCGAGTCGCTCATCGCCCAGCCCATCGAGGAGCAGGTCAACACGGTCGAGGGCATCACCGAGCTGCGTTCCATTTCCGGCGTCGGCAGTTCCTTCGTCATCATCCAGTTCGACCTGAGCCGCAAGGTCAACGAGGCCCTCGAAGACGTGCGCAACCGCGTCTCGATCATGGGCAACGAACTGCCGCGCGACGCCGATCCGCCGCAGGTCACCAAGTTCGACACCGAGCGCAACGGCGTCCTGACCGTCTCGCTCTCCGGCGACCGCTCCCAGCGCGAGCTGACCGAACTCGCGGACAAGATTGTCAAAGTGCAGCTCGAACGCGCGCTGGGCGTGGGCGAGGTGGAGATCAGCGGCGCGCTGCAGCGCGCCATCAGCATCTGGGTGGACCCCGACCGGCTCGCGGCCTACCAGATTCCGATCACAGCCGTGCGCGATGCCGTGGCCCGCCAGAACGCGAACATCCCCGGTGGCAGCGTCATCTCTAACGTCCGGGAACATTCGTTGCGCACGGTGGGCCGGCTCGCGAGTGCGCTGGAGTTCAACGACCTCGTCATCACCACCGTCAGCAACTCGCCCGTGCGCATCCGGGACATCGGCTGGGCGGAAGACGGCACGAAGGAGCAGCGCACCGTCTCGCGCCTGAACGGCCGGCCCTCCGTCACGCTGGTGGTCAAACGCCAGGCGGATGCCAACACGGTGGAGGTCATCGAAGCGGTGAAGAAGAAGCTTCCCGGCATCCAGGCGCAGCTTCCGGCGGACATCCGGTTCGAGGTCATCGAAGATCAGTCGCGCTACATCTACGAGGCGCTGCATGAGATCAATGTCCACCTCGTGCTGGGCAGCATCCTCGCCAGCCTGGTCGTGTTTGCCTTCATGCGGAGCTGGCGCTCGACCTTCATCGCGGCAGTGGCGATCCCCTGCTCGGTCATCTCCACCTTCGGGGTGATGTGGGCGCTGCACTTCACGCTCAACAGCGTCACGATGCTCGCGCTGGTGTTGATGGTGGGCATCGTGATTGATGACGCCATCGTGGTGCTCGAAAACATCTTCCGCTTCATCGAGGAGAAGAAGATGCACCCGTTTGATGCCGCGCGGGAGGCGACCAAGGAAATTGGCACCGCCGTGCTGGCCACCACCCTGAGCCTGGTCGTCATCTTTGTGCCGGTGTCGTTCATGTCGAGCATCGCGGGCCGCTTCCTCTACCAGTTCGGCATCACGGCGGGCGTGGCAGTGATGGTCAGCCTGCTCGTGTCCTTCACGCTCACGCCGCTGATGAGCGCGCGGCTGTTCAGCCTCGGTGAGGGGAAGCACAGCGGCCCGCAGTCGCGCGGCGGCTTCTATGGCTGGATGGAGGGGCTTTACATGACGGTGCTGGGGCTCTGCATGAAGTTCCGCCTCCCCGTCCTGATCCTGTCCATCGTGGTCATGGCCACCTCCGTGCCGCTCTATCGGGCGCTCCAGCAGGAATTCACCCCGGGCAACACGGACGAGGGCGAGTTCGAGATCGGCCTGACCGCGAAGGAAGGCACGAGCCTTACGCAGATGGACGAGGTTTCCCTCATGGCTGAGCGCGAACTGCTGGCCATGCCACAGCTCCGCATCGTGCAGGGCGGCATCGGCTCCAGCCGCATCGGCGGGGCAAACACCGCCCGCTACTATGTGCGTCTGGCACCGCACAATGAGCGCGTCTTCATGTGGTCGCGGCTGGTCTCCCTGCATCCGCTCGATGCCTTCAAGGGCAACTACTCCCAGCGCGATGTGCTGCAGGAAGTCCGCACCAAGCTGAAGAAGATCCCGGGCGTGCGGGTCTCCGCCCGGCCGACGACCGGCTCCATCAACCTGGGCGGCCCGAACTACGACATTGATTTCTCCATCCTCGGCCCGGACCTCGAATCCCTCTCGAAGTATGCCGAGGAACTGCGCTCCCGTTCCGCTGAACTGGGCCTGGCCGACGCCGACACCACGCTCAAGCTCGACAAGCCCGAGTTCCGCGTCCACGTCAACCGTGAGCGCGCCGCCGCGCTGGGGGTCTCCGTGGAGGACATCGCCATCGCCCTGCGCATCATGGTGGGCGGGGACGAGCGCGTCTCGCGCTTCCGTGACGTGAGCGTGGGGGATGACTACGACGTGCAATTGCGCCTGGCGCTGGAATCACGCAATGAGAAGGAAGACATTGCCCGCCTCTACGTCCCGCGCCAGGGCGGCGGCCTCGTGCGGCTCGACAACGTCGTGGACATCGTCGAGGGCCAGACCGCGTCGCGCATTGACCGGCTGGACCGGCAGCGCCAGGTGAGCATCCGCGGCAGCATCGCCCCCGGCTACGCGCTGAAGGACCGCCTGGAAGCACTGGAAGATGCCTTCCAGAAGATGAACCTGCCGCCCACCTACACCACCAAGGTCTCGGGCCGTGGCCGCGAGCTGGAGCGGACGTTCTCTGAGTTCCTCTGGGCGTTTCTGCTCTCCGTCATCTTCATGTATATGATCCTGGCCTCGCAATACGAGAGCTTGGTCCATCCCTTCACCATCCTGCTGTCGCTGCCGCTCTCGCTGCCCTTCGCGCTCTTTTCGCTGTGGGTGACGGGTAACACGCTGAATCTTTACTCCGCCCTCGGCCTGCTCGTGCTCTTCGGCGTCGTGAAGAAGAACGCCATTCTCCAGATTGACCACATGAACACGTTGCGCCGGCATGGCCTGGAGCGGCTGCAGGCCATCATGGACGGCAACCGTGACCGGCTCAGGCCCATCCTGATGACCACGCTCACGCTCGTGGCCGGCATGATCCCGCTCGCGCTCGGCACCGGGCCGGGCGCGGAGGAGCGCCGTGCCGTGGCCGTGGTGGTGATCGGCGGCCAGACCCTCTGCCTCCTGCTCACGCTGCTGGTGACGCCGGTGGTGTATTCGTATCTGGATGACTTCGCGCTGCTGTTCCAACGGAAGCCGGCCGAGGTCATCCCGCCGCCGCCGGAGGAGCAGATTCTGGCGAAGTAGGGTGACGGGCCGGGCGTTCTGCCGTTGCGAACGGAGCGCGGCGTTCACGCCGCAAAAGGGTGAAGAGGAAGAGTGCGTTTGAACCACCCGTGACCTGCTCACGTTTCTGCGGCCTGAAGGCCGCGCTCCGCCAAGCGCACTTTCTGCTTTTCACCCTGCGCCGCTTGCCGTTTAGTCCCGCCCTGATTTGAACTGGTATTGATCACATGAAAATCGTTCTCGCTTACTCGGGCGGCCTCGACACCTCCGTCCTCCTCTCCTGGATCAAGGACACCAACGGCAATG
>CAZOCL010000264.1:0-9365 GCA_964578245.1 uncultured Klebsiella sp.
AGCGCATCGTCTTCCTCGGCGACAGCATCACCTACGCTGGCGGATACGTGGACATTCTGGAAGCCGCGTTCCGGGCTGGCCATCCCGACAGCACCGTGGAGTTCATCAACATCGGCCTGCCCAGCGAGACCGTCAGCGGCCTGAGCGAGCCCGGCCACGCGGGCGGCGCGTTCCCCCGCCCCACCGTCCACGAACGCCTCGACCGCGTGCTCGCCAAGGCGAAGCCCGACCTCATCGTCGCCTGCTACGGGATGAACTGTGGCATGTATTACCCGCTCAGCGACGAGCGATTCGCCAAGTATCGCGAAGGGATGGAACTGCTCCGCAAGAAGGCCGCTGCCGCCGGGGCGAAGGTCGTCCACATCACGCCGCCGGTCTTTGACCCCATGCCCATCAAGGCCCGCCTCCTGCCCGCCGGCCTGCCGGAATACAAGCAGCCCTTTGAGGGCTACAATACGGTGCTCGACCGTTACTCCGAATGGCTCGTGAGCCAGCGCGCACAGGGCTGGGTGGTGGTGGATGCGCATGTCCCGATGGCCAAGCACATCGCCGCCGAGCGCGAGCGCGACCCGGCCTACAAGCTCGCCGGTGACGGTGTCCACATCAACGCCACCGGCCACTGGCTCATCGCCCGCGAAGTGCTCCGCCACTTCAAGGGCCCGGAAGACAAGCTCGCCGAAGCCAAAGACGGCGCAGCGTTTCTCGCGTCCATCCACCCGCGCGGAACCGAACTGCTCAAGCTCATCGCGCAACGGCAGGCAATTCTGAAGGACGCCTGGCTCAACGAGTGCGGCCACCTGCGGCCCGGCATGAAAAAAGGCATCCCTGTCGCCGAGGCGCAGGCCAAGTGGACGGAACTGGAGCCGAAGATCGCTGAAGTCGCCAAAGCCAAATGAAACACCCTCTCTTCCTAGTGGTCATTGCGGCGCTGGCCCACACCGTCCACGCCGCCGAGCCCGTCATTTCACTGGCCGGAGATTATGGCGAGCCGCGGGTGATCATCCCCGCCTCCGCTGATGCCGGGCTCGCGCATCATTCCTGGCCCAAGATCGTGCGGGCCAGGGACGGCACGCTGATCGTGGCCTTCGTCGCCGGACGCTTCCACGGTTCCAATGGCGAAGGCAGTCCCTCCGTGGCGATCTCGACGAATGGCGGCGCGAACTTCGGCGCACCAACGGTCCTCAAACGCTTCACGGCCAAGAGCGAATACACCTCCGCCGGCAACGTGGCGCTCGGACTCGCCGACGATGGCAGTGTATCTTTGCTCTCGATGGCCTATCGCGGCAACACCGCGAACACCGTAGACGGATGGCGGTCCACGGACAACGGACGCACCTGGCAGGCAGCCGACACCTCCACTCTCGACCGCAACCAGACGGGCTCCGTCTTCGGCGGCGTGCCCGCTGCGCCTGGCAAGGGGCTGGCGGTCTTCGGTCACTTCCGCGCTGGCTCAGTCACGCAGACACAGGGGCTGTGGCTGGCGTGGTCGGCGGACAGCGGCAAGTCGTGGGGCAAGGCACAGGCATTCACGGACAAGGGGCTCGTCGAGCCGGCCTTTGTCTTCAGCGAAGGCCGCTTCATCGGACTGGTCCGGACCAAGGAGACGAGCAACTACTACATGCAGTTCGCCAGTGACGACTTTGGCCAGAACTGGCAGGCCCTCGAGCGCGGGCTCGCCACGGATCTCCCCGGCCCAGTCGCCCTGCCCTCTCCCTGCCTCGTTACCGACCCCGCGCATCCTGGCCGGCTCTACGCGCTGGTGTCCGAGCGGCACAACGAGAAGGTCGCCGGCGGCCTGCTCGGACGCGTCGTGCTGTGGACAGCCGAGGCGAAGGAGCTAAAGTGGAAGCGGCTTGGCGAAGTCGCCCGCTTCCCGCGCACGCTCGGCCAGCGCCGCGACATCACCTACGCGTGGATGACCCCGTTGGGCGGCGGCGAATGGTTCACGGTTTTCTACTGCGGTCTGGTGCATGGCCCGTCGGATATTTACGGGCTGAAGATGAGGATTCCCGCGCCCTAGGCGCACGCTTCGGGGTCACTTCACTCTCGTTCCGGCCTCGGCGTTGAATTGTTTTGGGCTGTGGCCTTACGAGGCCCCAGGCCAGATGCAATAGCTCTCGCACAGCGTCTCGGTCCATCCGCGAGAGTCGCACCAGCACCGTGGGATATTTCAAGTAGTGTTCTGTCACGTAGTAGATGCTCGGCGTGGTCTCAATCAACCGGGCTCGTTGAGCGAAATCGAGTCGAACGGCAAGCGTGTTGGGCTCCGCCGAGCGATGCAGTGCGGGACAGGCCAGCAGCTTCCCGCGCACCTTCAATGAGGGAGCGCCGTGGATGGTGCTCGCCTCGACCTCCGGCAGCGCCAAGGCCAGCTCCCGGACCACGTCAAAGTCTATCGTTTTCTGAGCCATAAGGCATGCGCCTCGCTGTCCGTCCGACGAAAACCCGGCCACCTCGGGATTTCCGATCGGCTATCACTTGTTCGTCAAAGTGCCGGACTGGTCGCCGCTGCGTCCAAACCAGTCATGGGTTTCAAATTTGGAAAACTTCGCGCCGATCGACTGCTCAAGCCAGGCGGCGTAGTGCATTTGTCCCGGGGCGGGAACTTGTTCCGTGGCCTGGTCGCTGACGGGCCGTCCGCCCGGTTTCCAAGTGACGCTGCCCGGAGGCAGCATCAGAAACTCCCGGACGTGGGCCGGTTGGAGCGACGGCCAGGGCACGACCGAAATCTTCACGTGCGTTTCCGCAGCCACCGGTCCGCCCTTCCCATAGGTGCCCAGCACCGTGCTCCACTCCTCGACGATAAAGAGGGTCACCGGTTTCCGCTCGCGGATGTCAGCGGCCGTGGGCTGCCGCTCTTTCGGCATCCGGTAGGTGCGGCTGGCGTCCAGTTCGAGCGCGCGGTTCGTCACGACCAAACCTTTCCACTGGGTGGGAGGCGGCTTGTCCGAGGGACCGTAGATCCAAGTATTCGGTTTGAGGAACAGCACCTTGCCCGTGACCACGAGCAGGTTGTTTGTGCTTCCCTGCTCCAGCATCGGGATGATCTCGTGGAGGGTCTTCAGATCTGGCCCCAGGCTGTCCCGCAGCGGCTTCTCCCGCTCCGCATCGCGCGTCGCGAAATACACTATGGGCCCCAGCGTGAGCACTCCCAAGCCAACCACCAATGCCAGCGCGCCAAAGACCATGGCGAGACGCTTGAGAACGCCAGGCTTGGGCGAGGCAGGCGTTGCGGGGTGCATCAATCAGTCATCGGCTAAGGTTTCACCGCCTCGATGCTCGCGGAGAGCACGTAGTCGCCGGGGTTCTTCCCCGGCAGCCAGTCGTGGATGAACTCGCGGCTCGTGTCCACCGGCTGGATGCGGATGTCGGTAAAACCCGCGTCGCGCAGCATCCTTTCCAGTTCCTCGACCGAGGCCGCGCCGGCCACGCAACCACAGTGTGCTGCCAGATCCGCCAGGACATCCGCAGGCATGTCCGCCGTGCGCACCGTGTCAGCGATGGCGAGCCGGCCACCGCGCTTGAGCACGCGGAAGGCGTCACGGAAGACGCGCGGTTTGTCCGGCGAGAGGTTGATGACGCAGTTGGAGAGGATCACGTCCACGGAGTGGGAGTCCACCGGCAGCGACTCGATTTCACCGAGCCGGAATTCGACGTGACGGACGCCCGACTTGGCTGCGTTGTCGCGGGCCTTCAGCACCATTGCCATGGTCATGTCCACCCCGATGACCCGCCCAGTCGGACCGATGGCGCGGGCCGCGAGGAAACAGTCGAAGCCTGCGCCGCAGCCGAGATCGAGCACGGTCTCGCCTAGCTTCAAGGCGGCGATGGCGTGGGGATTGCCGCAGCCCAGACCGAGATTCGCACCTTCCGGAGCGGCGGCAATCTCATCGCTGCGGTAGCCCAGCCGCTCCGCTCCGATGGCGGGCGGGCCACCACCACCACAGCAAGTGGAGGCAGCGGCATCTGGCCCGCAGGCCGAGGCGCGTTGCGCGAGGGAGGCGTAGGCTTTGCGAACTTCAGCGCGCACGGCATGCGCTTCCTGGGGGACTGGTAGGGCAGTTGTGTTCATCACGGTGGTTGACGAACGCGAGTGAAACGGACGGAAGAGATTTGGGCGAGCGGAGAATTGCAACGGCCGGCATGAATTACCCCACGGTCCCACCCGTCGCACGCAGACCATGCACTTCCTTCGCTTGTTCTGCGTTCTCGCCCTTCTGGGCAGTTCCGTCTTCGCCGCCGCCCCGCCGAAAGGCGAGCGCGTGCTCGTCACCGCCCACAGTTTCCACATCTTCATCGCACCGCGCCTGGCACCGCTGGCCAAGGCTGCGGGCATCGAGGGCCACACCTTGGTCGCCGCGCAGATGATTGGCGGATCCAAGGTGATCCAGCATTGGAATCTGCCCGACGACAAGCAGAAGGCGAAAGCCCCGCTCACCGCCGGTGAGGTGGATGTGATGACGATGTCGCCCCACGTCTATCTGCCCGACGAGGGCATTGACCGGTTTGTCGAGCTGGGCGCGAAGCACAATCCCAAGCTGCGCTTCCTTGTGCAGCATTCCTGGACGCCGTGGGACGGCTGGGAAGGCGATGACAAGGTGGCCAAGAACGAGGATCGGGACGCGCGCCCGCTGGACAAGGTCCGAGCCGCGAACAAGCGCTTCCGTGAGAATCTCGAGGCGCAGATCAAAGGCACTAACCAGAAGCTCGGTCGCGAAGCCGTGACCATCACTCCCGTGGGCGATGCGGTGATGAAGCTGCGCGAACTCATCGCCGCAGGCAAAGCGCCCGGGCTCTCGAAGCAGACGGACATCTTCACCGACCAGATCGGCCACGGCAAGGAACCCATCCTCGCGCTGGCCACCTACTGCAACTTCGCATGCATCTACGGCGTGTCGCCGGTCGGCCTGAAAGTGCCGAACCCCGCGCTGGACAAGCTCAGCCCCGAACTGGACCCGCTGCTGCGACAAATCGCGTGGGAGACGGTGACGGGCTATCCGCTCTCCGGGGTGAAGGCCGGCGGAGCAACGGGCAAATGAAGGCCATGAACGACGCGGATGCCTGCCACATCTTGGACTGCGGCGGGAAGCAAAGCGCCACGCCGCTTTCTGGTCCTGCGGAGCGGTCCGGCAGTATCCTCCTCAAGTTGCCAGGCCGCTCCGCGGGATGCCAAAGCGGTGTCGCCGCTACGCTCTGTCACCGCAGTCCAAGACGATGCCGACTGAAGTTGGGCGCCAGTGCTCTCGCTTCTCTGTTCGCCATCTTCCTCGTCCAGATTTCGTTATCCGCCGCCGAGTCTTTGAGCCAGTGGACGGCTCATCCCGCCGACTGGAAAGGCGCGGTCGTCACCGGAGGCACGGCGACGCTGAGCGGTGACAAGTGGAGTTCCCTGCGCGCGCCCAAGGAGTTCGCTGACGTTCACATCTCAGCCACAGTCACCATCACAGAGCCGGCGAAGACCACGCGCTTCTTCGGCCAGGGGTGGAGCGCCTGGCCGGATGCCACCTACAGCGACGGCGGCTTCGATGCAGGACTGCTGCTGCGCGCGGGCACGAACAGCGGCTACCGCGTGCAGCTCTCGCACAAGTATCAGGTCGTCGCGCTCGTGAAATGGCCGGAAGGCGGCTACGTGCGCGTGGCAGCCTGCACAGTGAAGCTCAAGGAGCCGCATAAACTGTCTGCCAGCGCGCAAGGTTCGCTCGTCACCGTGCGCGTGGATGGCGCGGACAAGTTTGCGTGGGACGACATCTTTCTGCCGCTGACCTCGGGCGCAGCGGGCATTGCCGTCCACGACGGGGCCAAGGCCAGCTTCAGCGACGTCTTGGTTGAACTCCCCCCTTCGCTGACGCGCCCCCCGCCTGGTCCACACGCGCCGAACTTCTCAGTCCGACCGTTCCTGGGCGGACGGCAGTTTGTCTTCGACGGGGACGAGCCGGTTCTCCAGTTGCACTACGAAAAGGACCCCAGCGTCTTCGCCAAGCTCCGTCCCGGTTACAAGCCGCAGCTCACCTTCGATTCGCACTGGGATCTCGCCAACCAAGGCGCGTTCAAGGACGCAGACAGCAAGTGGACTGCCCCCGTCACAAGTGGCGGCGGTAAGACCTTGAAGGCAGCGTGGTCAGCACGGCATGTGAAGGACCGCTTCACCACACAGAGCACCCTCACCGTTGGTTACGACGCCAAGCGGGGCACCTACACCTATGACATTGAGAGCACGCTGGAGATGCTGCCCGGCGAGCCGTTTCACTTCCGCTACGGCTTTGACTTCGAGCATCACACGCCGCTCGATCCGTTCCGCTGGCAGTATCTCATCGCCAAGAAAAGCGGTGGCAGCCTGTATCACCGCCCCGTCTATCCCATCGACCCCGGCCCGCAGTATGATCTGGAAACGGCGGGCGGCACCCGCGTGTGGTTTGGCCGGCATCTGGAGCAGATGCACGTCGCCCCGGCGGTGGAATACGACATCAGCAGCGGCACCAGCACAGGCCGCAAGCTCAACACCGCGGTCTGCGCGGCCTTCTATGACACCGCAGTGGCCTTCGCACCTGAGACCGCCAAGCCCGGCACCCGGCTCGAAGTGAGATACCGCTACACCGGCGTGCCGGCCGCCGAGGCGAATGCGCTCTTCAACGAGTCGAAGGTGTATGACGCGCCCACCCTGGACCCGAAGCATCACTACATCTTTGCCGATGAATGGCCGAAGCTGACCTTCAGCCAGTTCGTGCCGATGAGCGAGAGCTGGATCTATGGGCGCACTCCGTTCATGACTGCGCACAACACGCGGCCCACCTATGAGCTGGAGAAGAACTGTGGCGCGGGCAGCGGCTTCGCGATGAAGCTTGGCCCGGCGTCCTTTGCCAAGGCGACGCTGAGCAAGGCCGGACCGCTCACGAAAGGACGTTATGTCATCACCGCGCTGGTGAAGTCGGTGAACGCCCACGGTCCCGGAGGTCGCATCGAGATCGACGTCACGCAAGCGAAGACGAACAAGCAACTCGCGGAGGCGCGGCACTTCGTCGGCAACGGGAGTTTCGACTGGCGGAAGCAGGGCTTCGTCTTCGAGGTGACCGACGACGCGGGGTCGCTGACGCTCTCCTTCGGCAACTCCGGCACTGGTGAAATGCTGGTGACCGAAGTGGAGTTCCGCAAACTGGCCGACGGCGAGGCGCTGCCCACCGGTGTCCTGGCGAAGCCCAACGACCAACCCCCCGCTTATGCGAAATCGCTGCCCGGAGCCATCGCCGATTATCGGATGCAGGAGGGCAAGGGCAACTTCGTGCTGAACTACGCCAGCGGCGGCGGGCTCGGCCACCTGGACCTCGCCAACCTCGATTGGGTCACAGACGGCGGCCACCCTGCCCTGCGGTTTGCCGAGAACACGACGGGCCGCAAAGACTACCGGCTCGACAGCGGTCTGAACCGCTCCTACCTCAGCCATCCCAGCTATGCGGGCAAGGACACCCTGCCCATCGCATTGACCGGCCATCATGGCGGCGGTGGCCCCATCCCCGGGCTCACGCTTGCCGCGTGGATCAAGCCCGCCGCCGAGATGGGCAAAGGGCCGCACATGGGCAAGGGCGACGTGATCGGCTATGGCGCGCGGCGCTTCATCCTTGGCCTGCATGGGCAGAAGCCTCCCTACCAGCTCGCCGCCCGCATCAACGTAAACGACAGCGTGACCTCCTCAGCGAAGCTCGAAGCCGACCGCTGGCAGCATGTCGCCATGACCGCCGAGCCGAAGGACGGGCAATGGCTTGTGCGCCTCTACCTCGACGGCCAGCCCGTCGCCGAAGGCCAGACGAAGAAGTTCCCGGCGGATTCTCTGGTGGTTCCCTCGCTCATCCTCGGCGCGGAGATCTTCTACTTTCACGATGCTTACTATCGAGGGCTGATTGGAAGAACGCTGGTATTGCATCGGGTTTTGGCGGTGGAGGAAATCGCAGCACTGGCGAAGTGAACTGCCAGGTTCAGCCTTGGCCCAACTTTCCGTCACCCGTGAACGCAACGAAGATTCGCCTGTTCTGCCTTTTGATCGTGGTTCTGTTTCTGCCGGGCGCGCACGCGCAGACGCCGAAAGCCAGTTCACGCTATCCATTGCCGTATCCGCCGCGGTTGCCGGACGGCCACCTCGTTGTCACCGAATCGTCCCCGTTGTTTCTGAAACCGGGCGCCAATCTGCGCGACGGCGTGATCATCGCAACGACCCCGCCGGTCGTGGACTTCGCCTTTTATCCTGAACAAAACTATCCAGGCAACCCCTGGTCGCATCGCTCCGACGGCATCGTCGTCGGCGACAAATACTATTCCTCCAGCAACGACCACCTGGCACCCAAGGGCACCGCGCATCTCTGGGAATACGACGGCCGCCACAAGCAATTCCGGCAGCTCGTGGACACCTCGCGGTTCCTCGAATCGGTCAATGCCTTTCCACCCGGCATGAACTATCGGCCGGGAGAGATGCAAAGCCGCATCGATCTCGGCAGCGACGGCTGGCTCTACTACGCCACGGATCGCGGCTCGCCGACTGTCACCCACGACCAAAATGGCTACCTCGGCGAATGGATTCTGCGCACGCATCCTCAGACCCGCGAAACCCAGATCGTCGCCACCCATCCCATCGCCAAACACACCATTCCGTGCAGCGCCCTCGATCCCAAGCGCATGATCTTCTATGGCGGCACCGCCGTTGGCCGGGATGCGCCCAATCAGAAGATTCAGTTCTTCGCCTTCGATCTCAAGACTCGGCAGCTGCTCCTGGTCGCCGATGACGGCCCCTACCGCGTCCTCATCTTTTCGCCCTCGACGGGCAAGGTCTTTTGGGAAGGCAAATGCTACGATCCCGAGTCGAACACCATCACCGCGTCCAACGTTCCCAACGTCCGCTCGGCCACGCGGGAGACGTCGCAGGGAATTGTCTATGGCACGTCCGGCACCAAGGCAGACCTGTGGGCTTTCGACGTGAAGTCGGGCGCGGTGCGCCAGCTCGGGAATTGCGGCGTGGCCCGGCAGGAATACATCGCGTCGATCGAGGCCGACCCAAGTGGAAAGTATCTGTATTATGTGCCCGGTGCCCACGGCGGGGCCGCTGCGGATGGCACGCCGATCGTGCAATACGAAATCAAGAGCGGCCGGCGCAAGGTGCTCGCGTTTCTTCATGCGCATTTTTGGGACAAATACGGCTACGCGCTCGACGGCTCGTTCGGCAATGCACTCGATGAAAGGGGGGAGCGCTTCTTCATCTCGTGGGACGGCTGGCGCACGGGCCAGCCCCGCGGCTGGGAATCGGCAGCGATCACCGTGGTCCATATCCCGGCGGTTGAACGGCCTTGAAGGCCTCGCGCACGGAATGGCGGCGCGCGGTTTGG
>CAZOCL010000265.1:0-9272 GCA_964578245.1 uncultured Klebsiella sp.
TCTTGAGGATCTCATCGCCGCTCATGAGCGGGTTGCCGAAGCTGTAGGGGACGTTGAGGCCGAGCTGCACGCCGGCGACTTTTGAGTTGGGCTTCGCGTCCGCCGCGCTGAGCGGGTGGAGGCCGGAGAGGAGGGCCGTCCCGGGCAATGCTGCCAGGGTCAGTTTCGCGAACTCGCGACGAGTTTGGGGAGTCATAGTGGGGTTGGAGAACTGGTTTCGACGCGTCGCGCAAAGCCGGGACTTTGCGTTTCGCCAAGGTTCATGGCGGGGATGGTTAGACGGTCGTGGCCGGGAGGAAAGCGTATTCTTCAACCATGCGCGGCCCTCGCCACCGGGAATTCAGCGTGGACGAGGCGGGAAATCTGTCCTAAACCAGCCTCGTGTCCCGCTGCTTGTCCATGCTTCCCCCTGGGCCGCGAGGTGCCCGGACCGCGGGCTTCAGCCCGCTTCAATGCACGATGTTCCGCGTTCCACCAATGCTTCCGATACTCACCTTGCGCCCAACCTTGAAGTGGCCTGAAGGCCGCGCGCCGTTTGCGTGGTGCGCGCTCGCGCTCCTCCTGGGCGTGTGCAGTGGCTGGGGACAGGTGCTCCAGCTTCCAGACCGGCTGGTGGATGCACCTGGTGGCCGTGTGCTCGCGGAATCCCTTGCGAGCCTGGATCGCGAGAACCGCGAGACGCGGCTGGTGGAAGAAGTCCTGCGTGGCAATGTGCCGGAATTCTTGCGCCGGCTCGTTCCGGTTGCTTTGACCAACGTGGTGGATGGTCGAGCCCGCGTGGTCACCGTGTTCGTCACGCCGGACTATGTGGCGGTGGGCAGTGACACGGATTACTTGCTCGCGCCGCTGACTCCCGCGGCGGCGCAGCGCGTGGCCGACGCAACGGCAGGTCTGCTGCCGACGCGTCGCATGGTGGATGCGATTCACGCGGCCGCTCCGCTCAAGCTCGTGCCGCTGCCGATCCCGCCGAGCAAGGAGATGGTCACCCTGCCGGTCTTCGCCCGGCACAACGAGCTGGTCTGGGAACAGCGGAAAGCCACGCTCGCAACGCGTCCGCTGGGCACGCTCGTCGCGGGGGACAAGAAAGACCTCGTGCTGACACCCCAACTTGTCGCGAAGCCACGGAAGGTTGCGATCTACGGCTGGCATCGGACGAATGGCGTTGCCATCCAGCCCCTGTATCTCGGCCACGCGGATAGCTGGGTGGATTACAGCCATGGGGTCCGGCTAGTGCATGCGATGGCGAAGCTGGACGGGATGGACGTGGCGGTGAAGGACCTGCTCGCGGATGCGAAGCTGAGCGCGCTGTTGAGTGATGAAGGGCCATTGCTTGCGGTGCGCTATGCGCCGGTAGGGCGAGACTCTGTCGAGCCCCATCTCGAGCGGAGCGAGGCGAGCAAAGCGAGCGTCCCAACCCAAAATGCTCGCTCCGCTCGTGCCGACTCCGTCGGCAAACAGGGCTCGACGGAGTCTCGCCCTACCAGCGCCGGTCCGCCTCCTCACGTCGGCGGCTACGGGGAGTGGCGGGCGCAGCCAGCCACTGGCGAGCAGGAGTTGGAACTGCGCCTGGAGCCGGAGGTGCGCGTGCTGGTCAATGCCCCATTGGCCAAATCAGCCACGAACTCGAAACCCGTTCACCTGATCCTCTACGCGCTGCCCAATGGCAACACCATCGAGCAGACCATCGGCAAGCAGCCTCGGCCCGGCGACGACTGGCATTTCAACATCCAGCACATCGGCGCGCAGACCCGGTGGCTGCGCGAGCGCGCGACGAACGCGACGCTGGTCGTCGCGTATTTCGAGGCGAGCGGGCTGAGCTGGCCGGCCTGGAAGCGCAAGCACGGGCCGGAAAAAATCCCCGGCTTCGTCGAGCGGGTGCGTGCGTTGTTCCCCGGGCAGGAAATCGTGCTCACGCTTAATGGTCACAGCGGTGGCGGCAGCTTTGTCTTCGGCTATCTCGACGGTCACGAACGCATCCCGGCAGCGGTGGAGCGCATTGCGTTCCTTGACAGCAACTACGGCTACGACGCGGCGAAAGCCCATGCCGACAAGCTCGTCGCCTGGCTGAAGCACTCACCGCGCAGCCATCTGTGCGTGCTCGCCTACCACGATTCGAATGCCTTGCTGAACGGCAAGACCTTCGTGAGCGAGGCGGGTGGCACCTGGGGCCGCAGCCACGCAATGAAGGCGGACTTCGTGAAATCGCTGATGTTTGCGTCAGTGACGAAGGACGGCTTGCAGACGCACACGGCGCTGGAGGGGCGGGTGAAGTTCTTCCTGAAGGAGAATCCCGAGCGGAAGATTTTGCACACGGTGCAGGTCGAGCGGAATGGGTTCATCCATTCCATGCTGACGGGCACGCCGGCGGAGGGAAGCGGCTATGTGTATCTCGGCGGGCGGGCGTATGAGGCGTTCATCCGCCCATGACGGAGCGCGGGCGTCCTCGCCCGCTTTGCGCGTGCTTGCTTGCGTTGGGCTGCGAGCACGCGACCCGTTCTTTCACGCGCAAAGCGGGCCGGAGTCCCGCGCTCCGTTTACGCCGGCTGCAGCACGCGGAGGGTCACGCCTTTTACGAAGGGCTTCACCTTCACCCGGTAGTCGCCCATGTGCGGGGCTTTGAGATGCGCTTCGAGCGCGGGCACGTCCGACCATTTCTCGATGATGACCACGGTGTCGTCGCCGTGCCGGGCCTGCACGGGGATGCTGGTGGGGCAGTCCACGGCCGGGGCGTATTCGATGCAGCCGTGCTCGGCGTGGACGAACGGCATGAGCGCGTGGAACTCACGGAGGAAGGCCTCGCGCTGGCCGGGCTGGACTTCGATGGTCGCAACAACATGAATCATGCGCGTATCTGCGGGGGGACGGGCGGCGGAGTCAAGGCGCAGTTGCGGAAAGCCGGTCATCCGGGCGCAACTTCCTTGGCTGGTCGGCGTTAAGTCTTGAAAAACTCCTGCCAGAAGGGAGTAATCACGACATCGCTTACAGAAGCGGCCCCGGCGACATAAGCCGCGGGCCGATTCGCATGAGACACAACGCCAAATTACTGCTCGCCGGGCTGCTCCTGCTCGGCTTTGTCAGCGCCTTCGACCAGCCCGCCGGCACCAAGCTCTGGGAGTTTTACACCGGCACCCCCATCCAGTCCTCGCCCGGCCTCGGCGCGGACGGCACCGTCTATTTCGGAGCGGACAACGGGAAGCTCTACGCCTTTGACCCGTTGGGCAGCGGCAAGTGGGAGTTTCCCACCGGCGAGGCCCTCGTGTCCTCGCCCGCCATCGCGGCGGACGGCACGGTGATTGTCGGCTCGATGGACGGCTACCTCTACGCCGTCGGTGCGGACGGCGTGGAGAAATGGCGCTTCCGCTCGAATGGCAAGATCGTCTCCTCGCCCGCGATTGGCCAGAGCAACTCGGTCTTCTTCGGCACGATGCAGAAGACGCTCTACGCCGTGAACAGCGAGGGCATGAAGCGCTGGGAGCTGGAGCTGGAGGACTCGGTCGTGTCCTCCCCCGCCGTCGCCCGGGATGGGACCATCTACGTGGCTTCGCTGAATGGCATCCTCTACGCGGTGGACTTCTGGGGCAAGGTGAAGTGGAAGTTCAAGGCCTCGGAGAAGGTGAATTCCTCGCCTGCCATCGGCCCCGACGGGATGATCTACTTTGGCGCGTTCGACGGGCATGTCTATGCCATCAAGCCCAGCGGCCAGAAGAAGTGGACGTTTGCGACCGGCGCGGCGGTGCGTGGTTCGGCGTCGGTCGGTCCGGACGGCGTCGTCTATATCGGCTCGGACGACCGCAAGCTCTATGCGTTCGCACCGGACGGCTTCAAACTGTGGACCTACTCCACCGGCGGCTGGGTGCGCTCCACGCCAGCGGTCAGCAGCGACGGCACGATCTACTTCGGGTCCTACGACAACAGCCTGCATGCCGTGACCAAGGCGGGCACGAAGGCGTGGGAATTCGCGACCGACTCGGCGATCTCCTCGTCCCCCACGCTGACGCCCAACGGGGTCATCTACTTTGGTGGGTGGAACAAGCGTTTTTACGCGGTGAAGGGCGGCGAAGGGCTGGCGGCGAATGCCTGGGCGCGGTTCCGCGGCGATGCCCGCCAGACGGCTGCGCAGCTAGAGCCGTCGCCGATGCAGTTTGCGCAGCCGACGGTGCGCCCGGTTTTCCCGGTCGAGGACCAGCGTCCGCTGGATGTCACCAGCAAGGCGGCGGCGGCCGAGGAATTTGCCCGGGCTCAGGCGGCGCGGGAGCAGGCCATGGCGGCGAAGAAGGATTCCACCGCCCGCACCAAGGCCGCGATGGTCCCGCCGCCAGTGGTTCCGAAGCCGGTGGACACGTCCGCCGAGGCCAAGAAGCAGGCGAAGCTCCAGGTCGAGGCCGATGCGAAGGCCGCCCGCGATGCGAAAGCCGCCCGTGAGGCCGAGAAAAAGGCCGAGGCTGATGCGAACCGCAAGATGTTTGCCGACAACGCCCGGGTGCTGAAGGACGCCGAACTGGCCCGCAAGGCGCAGGCTGACGAGGACCAGCGCCGGGCCTTGTCCGCCGCCGACCTCGCCCGTAACGCCAAGCGCGACGCCGCCCTGCGTGAGTCCGCTGCCCGCAAGGCCGCCGAAGACGCCGAGCGCCAGGCGAAGCTCCAGCAGGAGATCGACCGCAAGGCCCAGGATGCCGAGAACGTCCGCAAGGCCGCCGAGGCGAAGGCGCAGGCGGAGGCTGACCGCCGGGCCGCGATGGAGACCGCCCGGCAGACCAAGTTGCAGCAGGATGCCGAACGCAAGGCTGCTGAAGCGAAGGCCAAGGCGGACGCCCAGGCCGAGATCGAGAAGAGCAAGCGCGTTTTGGAAGAGAGCCGCAACATGATCAAGGCGGCGGAGGATGCCCGCAAGGCTGAGGAAACCGCCGCCGCCCACCGCGCCGCCACTGCGGCGGAACTGGCCCGCCTCGCCAAGAAAGAGGCCGACCAGCGCGCGGCCGCCAAGCAGGCCACCGAGCTGGCCGAGCGCAAGGCCCAGGAAGCCGCTGCCGCCCGGGAACAGGCGGAGGCCAGGGCCAAGGCCGAATTGGAAGCCAGGGCCGCGGCCGAAGCTGAGCGCGTCCGGCTCAAGGAGCAGGAGATCACCCGCAAAGTTGCCGCCGACGCTGAGAAGGCCGCGCGTGAGGAGACCGAACGTCAGGCCCGCGAAGCCGCGCGTGAGCAGGCGGCTGAGCGTCGCCGCATCGAAGCCGAGCGGCAGAAGTGGGAGCCGGTGCAGGGCGGGTTTTTCCGTCGCCTCTTTGGTGGCGGTTCCGCTGAACCGAAATCCAGGCCCGAGGCGGTTCCTGCGGCCACCACTGAACCCTCCTCCGCCGAGAAGCAGGCTGCGGAACTGGCCGAGGCTAAGCGGGTGCAGGCCGAAGCCGAGGCCGCCGAAGCTGCCCGGCGCAAGGCCGACAAGGAAGCCGAGCTGCAGGCCAAGGCCCAGGCCGAAACCGATCGCCGTGCAGCCATGGAGAACGCCCGGTTGACCAAGCAGCAACAGGCCGCCGCCGCCCAGGCCGAGGCGGCTGAACGCCGTCGGGTCGAATCTGAACGTCAGAAGTTCGAGCCGGTGCAGGGCGGGTTCTTCCAACGGCTCTTCGGCGGCTCAAGCAAGCCCAAGCCGGAAGCTCCGGCCCCCGCTGCCGTTCCGGTGCCTGCCGTGCCTGCTCCCGTAGCCGTGGCAGTGACGCCAGTCACGCCGCCGCCTCCAGCCGTGACGGTGCCCGCCGCCTCCGCTCCGAATGTCCCGCTCAAGATCATTTCCGATTCCTCGGAGCTGGTTCGCTCGACCGAGCCGGCTCCGCCAGCGACTTCCTTCTTCTCCCCGACCCAGCCGACGGTGGACCCGCTGGCGGACCAGATCGAGCTGCTCAAGCAGCGTGCGGCGGCCGCGCAGGCGCAGGTGCCGCCGCCAGTGGCCCAGCCCGTCGTTCCGCAGGTTCCCGTCGCGCAGGCACTACCGCCGGTGGCCGAAACCGAGCCGGCCCAGCCCGAAAAACCCGGCTTCTGGTCGCGGGTGGGCGGGTTCTTCATCCGCAGCAAGAAGGACCAGCAGGGCCAGACCGCCCAGGCACCGGCGCGCCCTGTCGCCCAGTGGCCGCCGGGGAACATTATTGTCCGCGACCCCAAGGCCGCTCAGGTTCAGGCGCAGGTTCCTGCTGGGGTCGCCCCTGGCGGAGTGACCTCCACCAACTTCCCGCGCGTGCAATACGCGCCCGTCACCAACCAGAACGGCCTCTTCCTCTCGCGGGCGATCGCCTCCCAGACGAACATCCCCGGCATGCCGCAGCCGCCCGCCCCGCCCCGCGAGGTGCGCGAGATGCGCCCGAGCAAGACCGGCACGCAGGGTCTGGCCGCCGAGTTGCCCGGGTCCGTCGCCCCGATCGAGATCATCCAAGGCCGCGCGAAGGCGGTGCTCCGCGTGTATGCCACCGGCGCGGGCCGGGTGGTGCCGGACTTGAACGGTGCGGAACTGGATGTCGGCCAGGTCTATACGTTGGAAGCCCAGCCCGCGCGCGGCTCGGTGTTCCTCGGCTGGACCGGCAGCATCGAGACCAATTCGCCGGTGCTGCGCTTCATCATGCGCACGGGCACGATGCTTTCCGCGAACTTCCAGTTTGGCTATAACATGGAGCGCGAGGCCCCCGAGGTGGCCATCGTTTCCCCGGCCGAGGGGGTGCGGCTGACTTCGCCCGCCTTCGTGGTTCAGGGGGCGGCCCGCGACAACATGGCCGTGGCGCGCGTGGAAGTTTCCCTTAATGGCGGTCCGTGGGAGCCGGCGCTGGGCACGGACAACTGGGTCTTCCAGGGGACGGCCCGGCCGGGGGCGAACTTCGTGCACGTCCGGGCCGTGGATCAGGCGGGCAATGAATCCCAGCCGCTGCTGCGTTCCATGTATTACTCCGTGCCGAGCGTGCTCACCGTCCGGGTGAACGGAGCAGGCACGGTGGAACCCGACTGGAACGGCCGGCTGCTGGATGTCGCCGGGGCCTACGAGATGCGCGCCACGCCGGCCGCGGGTTACGTCTTCACCGGCTGGAGCGGGGGTGCCAGCGGCGGGTCGCCGGTGCTGCAATTCAACATGCAGACCAACCTGCTCGTGGAGGCAAACTTCGCCCCCCGGGTGGCGAGCCTCGCCCGCGGGGTCTTCAACGGGCTGGTGTATCCGACCAATTCGATGCTCCCGGCCAAGTGCGGCTTCTTCCAGCTCGAAGTCGGCGCGGATGGTTCCTTCGCCGGTTTTCTGCGTCAGGGCATTGCCAGTCATCCGCTGAGCGGGCGTTTTGATGTGAACGGCCAGGCGGCCACCACGGTCACGCGGGCAGGCCAGTCGCCGGTGACGCTCTCGCTCCAGATCGACACGACGGCGGGCGAGCGCTTGATGGGCCGCTTCGTGGACGACGGCACCGGCATCGAGATGTTCGCCTACCGTCAGGTGTTCGACGGGCGCACCTCCCTGTCACCGCTGGCGGGTCGCTATACCTTCGTCATGCCCAGTGCGACCAACAATGCAAACAGCCCGGAAGGGGATGCGTTTGGCGAAATCGTCGTGGATGGTGCGGGCCGCGTGAAGTTCGCCGGTGAACTGCCGGACGGCACGCCAGTCCGGCACGAGGCCATCATGGGCCGGAACGGGCTCGTGCCGCTGCATGTCCCCCTCGCGGGCGGGCGTGGCATGCTGCTGGGCTGGATCACCGTCTCCAAGGACCCGAACCTCGATGCGTTCGGGGAACTCATCTGGCACAAGCCGCTCTCGCCGCAGGACCGTTACTATCCCGCCGGCTTCTCCACCCGCCGCCTGCTCTTCGGCAACCTTTACACGCCCTCCGGCAATCCCGCTTCGAGCGGCGGGCGCAGCGTCGGCGGCATGTTGAGCGGCGGCAATCTGGACAAGGTGGTGCTGGGTGATTCCGGCCTGCCCTTCACCAGTGCCTCCCCGCTTTACGCGACGCTATCGCGCTTCAACTGGACCTTCCGGCCCGAGAGCGGCTTCGTGGAGGGCAGTTTCGTCCATCCCGCCACACAGCAGGAAACCACTTTCCGGGGTGCGCTGCTGCAAAAGCGCGGCTGGACCTCCGGTTACTTCCTCGGCCAGAACCACAGCGGCGTGGTCCATCTGCAACTCCCCCAGCAGGCGCAGTGACCGCTGAGAATTGACGGAGTGGCGAAATTCGGCTCAACCCGAATTCCGAAGGGAGAACCCGCAGATCGGTTCTCCGCTGTTTCCAATGGCATGGGGTGTGGGAGAAGCTCCAAATCCCAAGTTCCAAATTCCAGAGAAACTCCAAATTTCAAAGGGCGGTATCGCCCGGCATTGGGGCCAGCCGGACCGAACCAGCCCTTGAACCAAGGTCCAAACTAGGGCGAAAACGCGGGCGGCGTGGCCTGCTGAACGATTGGAATTTGGGCTTTGGAGTTTCTTTGGAGCTTGGGACTTGGAATTTGGAATTTCCCTGCCCGCCCACCGGTTCCACCGAAAACAGCGAAGAACCGGCAATTCCAACTGCCTTTTCCAAGCTCACTTCACCACCCGCAACGTCATGCGAATCTCCTGCACCACGTTGTTGTGCGTGCGCACGGCGTCCCGCACGGCCGCCTGGGTCAGTTCGCCGGACTGCAGGCGCGCCAGCCAGCGTGGGTCGAGGCCGTAGTGGATGTTCACGAGATCGAAGTCCACGCCGTGATACAGCCCGAGCGGGGAGTTGGCCACGCCCTGCGCCGCCCATTCCCGGTTCTTCCGCTGAGAGAACAGTTCCAGACCGTCTGGCATCACCGCGCGCACATGCGTCGGGTCGTTGAGAAAGTCGTCATGGCGCGGATGCGGCACCGCGATCTCGATCTGTGCCCCGGCGGCACACACCCGGTAAAGCTCCTTGAAAATCCCGATGTAGGTCGTGGCGCTTGCCCCGAGGTGCTCCAGCACATGGTTGAGCACGACCGTATCGACCGAGTTGTCCGGCCAGGGCCACGGGAAGACTTCGAGATCGCAGCGCACGTCCGGCTCCCCGAACCTGTCCACGTTCAGGAAGCCTACGATCCGGTTCTGGCCGGAGCCGAGGTTGAGTTTGAGCAAGGGCGGCGACGAGGCCATTGCCTTTCTATCGGCAGCAGGGCAGCACTTCTCAAGTGCCAGCCGCTTATACTAATCACGGGATTACACCCGTCGAATTCCCGCCGTGGGCGATTGAACGCGCTCTCCCTCACCCCGGCCCTCTCCCGCTGGGAGAGGGGGAATCTTCGACAGCAAC
>CAZOCL010000266.1:0-9250 GCA_964578245.1 uncultured Klebsiella sp.
CAGCGTCGTCGAGCAGCTCAAGGTTTTCCGCGAGCAGCACGATCCGTTTCGCTCCGCCGTGGTGAACGAACCGCGTGGCTCGGACGTGCTGGTGGGCGCCCTGCTCTGCCCGGCGGCGGACCAGACCTGCGCCACCGGCATCATCTTCTTCAACAACGTCGGCGTGCTCGCCATGTGTGGCCATGGGACCATCGGCCTTGTCGTCACGCTCGCGCATCTGGGCCGGATTCAGCCGGGCGAGCATCGCATCGAGACGTGTGTCGGCGTCGTGACGGCCACGTTGCATACGGATGAGTCCGTCTCCGTTGCGAATGTGCCGAGCTACCGCAAGGTGAAGGGCGCGAAGGTGAACGTGCCCGGGCTGGGTGAAATCTCCGGCGACGTGGCTTGGGGTGGCAACTGGTTCTATCTCGTGGAACAGCATCCCTGGGCGCTCGACCTGAAGAACGTCGAGCAACTCACCGACGTCTCCTGGCGCATCCGTCAGGCCGTGAACGCGCAGGGCTTCCCCGAAGTGGACCACGTCGAGCTGATCGGCCCGGCGCAATCCGGCGGCCACTCACGCAACTTTGTCCTCTGCCCCGGGAAAGCCTACGACCGCTCCCCCTGCGGCACCGGCACCAGTGCCAAGCTGGCCTGCCTCGCTGCGGACGGGAAGCTTGCCGAGGGGGCGGAGTGGGTGCAGGAAAGCATCCTCGGCACGAAGTTCACCGGCCAGTTCCGCTGGCTGGTCCGGGCCAAGGGCGAGATCGCCCCGGTCATCACCGGCAGGGCCTCAGTGAACAGCGAGGCGACGCTACTTTTGGATGAGCAGGACCCGTTTTGCTGGGGGATTCGATGAAGGACCCAAAGATTTGGGACGGACAAAGACAATGAAAACCGCCAGTGACCCGTTTAGATACGCCGTGATTGGCAAAGCAATGGAAGTTCACCGGGAGTTGGGGCCTGGCTTGGACGAACTCTTCTATCACGAACTGCTGTCAACGCGCCTTGCCGAAGCGGGCATCGAGCACGGCAGCCGGGTCAGGGAATCACTCATGCATCGGGGTCAGGTGGCCGACATTTTCGAGGCTGACTTGGTGTTCCACTCAAAGATGGTAACCGAGTTAAAGTGCCTGCGCGGAGGATTCGACGCCGAGCACTATGTTCATACGGCCTGATTTTGAACTTTGCCCAAGACCGCCTCGACCATACTTGGCTCCAGCCACGACTAGCATGAGATTTCTGCCTTCATCTTTGTCCGTCCCAAATCTTTGGGTCCCCTCCCCGTGAGCAAATCCATCCTGATCATCGGCTCCGGCGTCATCGGGCTTTGCACGGCTTACTACTGTGTGCAGCGCGGGCACCGGGTCACGGTGTTGGACCGCGGGGCGGAATCGCACGATGGCTGCTCGTTCGGGAATGCGGGCATGATCGTGCCGAGCCACTTCGTGCCGCTGGCCGCCCCGGGCATGGTCGCGCTGGGACTCAAGTGGATGTGGAACCCGGAGTCGCCCTTCTACATCAAGCCGCGTCTGGATTTCGACCTGTTCGACTGGGGATTCAAGTTCTGGCAGGCGGCGAATGCCAAGCGCGTCGAGCGCGCCGCACCGTTGCTCCGTGACCTGAGCTTCGCCAGCCGTGCGTGCTTCGAGGAAATGGCGGATGGCTGGTCAGGTAGCAGCCGACGTGAGGAGGCTCCATTCAATCCGAAATCCAGCGAGAGCCTCCTCACGTCGGCTGCTACCCGGAACGGGAACGATTTCGGCCTCACGCGGAAAGGGCTGCTCATGCTGTGCAAGACCCAGCATGGGCTGGACGAGGAAGCGAAATTCGCCGAGCGCGCCAACCAGCTCGGCGTGCCCGCGCAGGTGCTCGACGCCAAGCAGGCCGCCGCCCACGACCCAGCCGTCACGATGGACGTGGCCGGCGCGGTCTATTTCCCAAAAGACGCCCACCTCACCCCCGCTCGCCTCATGGCGGCGCTCAAATCAAAATGCGATGCCGCCGGGGTCCGCTTCAAGTGGAACACCGAGGTGACAGGGTTTGCTCAACAGGGCACCAAGCTCACCGGCGTGCGCACCGCCAGAGGCGAATTTGCAGCGGACGAGGTGGTCCTGTGCGGCGGTTCCTGGTCCCCGCTGCTCGCGCGCGATCTCGGCCTGAGCATCCCGCTCCAGGCCGGCAAGGGCTACAGCCTCACGTTGCCGAAGCCGCCACAGCTCCCGCAGCTCTGCTCCATCTTCACCGAGGCCCGGCTCGCCGTGACTCCGATGGGCACGTCGCTGCGCATTGGCGGCACGATGGAGATCGCGGGCCTCAACGAGGACATCAACCCGGTGCGCGTGCGCGGCATCATCAAGTCCGTGCCCAGGTATTTTCCACAGTTTGCGGAGGCGGACTTCGAAGGCATCCAGCCGTGGCGCGGGTTGCGTCCGTGCTCGCCTGACGGGCTGCCCTACGTCGGCCGCACCGCGAAGTTCGCCAACCTCTCCCTCGCCACGGGCCACGCCATGATGGGTCTGAGCCTTGGGCCCATTACCGGCAAACTGATCGCCCAGATACTCTCGGGCGAGCCTCCGCAATTCGACCTGACCCTGCTTTCCCCAGATCGCTACGCCTGAACCATGAAAAGACTCCTTCTGCTGATTCCTCTGCTGCTCCCCTTGGGTTCCGAATTACGCGCGGCTGAAAACGATTTCACCTCGCTCACGAAAGGCGTGACCGAGATCGCGGCACCGGGCGCACCGGGCCAGTTGTGCGTCTTCGGCCCACAGGCTTTCACGGTGGTTGCTGGCAAGGATGGCAAGACTGTGTTCGCACCCGTGGTCGCGGCGGCGCGCGCGGGCAAAGGCCGCGTCGTCGCCTTCGGTCACACCGGGTATCTCGACCCCACGAACCTCGATCAACTCGACTCCTTCGCCTTCTTCATCAACGCCCTCGCCTGGGCTGGTGCCAGCGAGAAGCCCGTCGTGGCCGTCCCCAAGTCGAGGTCGCTGGCCGATGCGCTGGCCAAGCGCGGCTTCACCATTGCCACGGCTTCGCTCGCGCAATTGCAGCCCGGCCAGGTGCTGGTGCTCTCCGCGCACTCGGTGACGGACGCCGACGTGCCAGTCATCGCGAAGTTCATTGCCGACGGCGGCGGGTTCATCACGGCGGCCACCGGCTGGGGCTGGGCGCAGGGTGGCAAAAGCCTCGCCAACGAATTTGCCGGCAACAAGCTGCTCGCTCCGCTGGGCCTCGTCGTGTCGGGTGGCACAGTGAGCAAGACCACGGCGAAGGGTTTTAGTGTTAGCCCCATGCCGTCGGCCTATCTGCACGCGGGCAACGCGCTCGACGCAGCCCGCAGCGGAGCCAAGCTGGCGAAGGACGACCTCGCCCAGGCCAGCGCCACCCTCACCGACGCCGCGCAAAGTCTCCCGGCCGGCGATCAGTCCTTTCTGCCCAAGCTCCGTGCCCTGCGCGCCCAGGCGGGCGTCAACACGACCCCCACCGCCAAGACGCCGGTGAAGTCCGACCAACTCGCCGCGCGCGTGCTGGTGTCACTCGAAGGCCGCGAACTGGAGACGCTGCCGCCGAGCCAGATGAAGGCACATCCAAGCGCTGCAACCTTTCCAGGCCCCGTGGCGGCCGACGCCAAGCGCGAGACCGCAAGTATAACCGTAAGCACCCGTGTGCCGGGCTGGCACTCCACGGGCTGCTACGCCGCACCGGGAGAGACCGTGACCGTGCGCGTGCCGGCCAGCGCCACCGGTGCGGGCTGGAAGGTCATCATCGGTGCACACAAGGACTCACTGTGGCAGCTCGACACCTGGAAGCGCTTCCCTGACGTCTCACGCAGCTTCCCGGTGAAGACGGCGGAAACGCAGGTGGCGAATGCCTTCGGTGGCCTGATCTATGTGGACACGCCGAAAGCCGCCGACTCCGGCGAGGTGAAGGTGGAAATCGCCGGGGCCGTGCGTGCGCCGCACTACATCCACGGAAAGACCACCCTCGCCGAGTGGAAGGAATTGCGCAGCACCCCCGCGCCTTGGGGCGAACTCGAAACGAAGAAAGTCATCGTGACGTTGCCCGCCAGCGTATTGCGCGACCTGGAGGACCCGGTCGAACTGATGAAGGTCTGGGACGAGACGCTGGACCTCATTGCAGATCTCGCCGCCATCCCGAGGGATCGCCCGCGCGCGGAGCGCATCGTGTGCGACGAGCAGATTTCCGCCGGTTACATGCACAGCGGTTACCCCATCATGACGCATCTGGACGTGACACGCCGCCTCGCGGATGTGACGCACATGCGCAAGGGCGACTGGGGCATCGGTCACGAGATCGGCCATAACCACCAGATCGGCGAGTGGACGTTCGAGGGCACTGGCGAGGTCACCTGCAATCTCTTCACGATGTATGTGATTGACCGGCTCGGCGGGACGAAGCCGGCGAATGGACGAGTCGGTTTGCCAGTGGTGGCGGAGCATTTCCGCAAATACACCGCAGGTGGTAAGCCTGACTTCGCGAAGTGGAAGGCGGACCCGTTTCTCGCGCTCTCCATGTATGTGCAGCTTCAGCACGCGTTCGGCTGGGAGCCGTATCAGAAAATCTTCGCCGAGTATCGCGCGTTGCCGGCGGGTGAAAAACCCAAGGCCAACGGCGACCGCATGGACCAGTGGATGGTGCGCTTCAGCAAGACGGTGAACCGCAACCTCGGCCCGTTCTTCCAGGCTTGGGGTCTTCCTATCACGGACAAGGCGCTCGCCAGCGTGGCGAACCTGCCCGCGTGGCCGAAGGAAGAATGGCCGGGGACCAACGGGAAGTTTTGAAACCTGATTTTGCCGCGAAAGAACTCAGAGAGCACAAAGAAGAGCAGTTGAACGCGACGATCATGGATCACCGGAATCAACCACCATTCCTCTCCACTTTGCGCTCTTTGCGCCCTTTTGCGGCTGACTGATGCAGACCTGGCTTGAACATTTCGGCATTGCCGTAGCCGCCCTCACGGGCGTGCTCGCAGCACGCGGACGGCGCGTGGACCTCTTCGGCGTGGTGGTGCTGGCGATGGTCACGGCACTCGGTGGCGGAACGCTGCGCGACCTGCTGATGGGAGACACACCGGTGCTCTGGGTGCGGCGCCCGGAATTCTTGCTGAATGCTGTCGGTGTCGCAGTTGCAGGTTTCTTCTTCGCCCGGCATCGGCACCCGCCGAGGACCGCGCTGCAGGTGGCGGATGCCTTCGCGCTCGCGCTCTTCAGCATCATCGGGGCGAAGAAGGCGCTGGCGCTGGATTTCAGCCCGTCGGTGGCCGTGGCGATGGGCGTCATCACGGGCGTGGCCGGCGGCATCTTGCGCGACGTGCTCGTCGGGGAAATTCCGCTCGTCTTCCGGCCACAGATTCACCTGTATGCGACGGCGGCACTGGCCGGTGTGGCCTTGCACGTGGCCCTGCGTCCGCACGTCAGCAGCGAATCGGGGCTGACGATTTTGAGCACCGGTGCCATTCTGGTCCTCCGGCTGGCGGCGATCCGATGGCAGTTGTCGCTGCCACTGTTCGAGGCGGAGAAGCCGGGCGAAACCAAGCCGAATTGATTGCCCGCGAAACACGCGAAAGTGCCCAAATGAAATCCCAAGCTCCAAGCTCCAAGCTTCAAATAAATCCCAAGCTCCAAGCTTCAAAGCCAGTGGTCGAGCATCACAACCGAGCGCGCCGCCTTGGAATTTGGATTTTGGATTTTATTTGGAGCTTGGAACTTGGGATTTGGGGGTTCCCGCGCAACCAGGCATGGCTCGCTGCGCTGCTCCTAATTTTCACGGCGCCAACTTTCGCCGCCGCTCCGGCCTTGCAGACCCACCACGCGCTGATCGTGATGGCTGATGGCTTGCGGTGGCAGGAGGTGTTCACGGGCGCGGAGGAGCAGCTCATCAGCAAGGAGTTTGGCGGCATCGCGAAATCGAATGACGTTCGCAAGGCGTTCTGGCGCGACACGCCCGAGGCCCGACGCGAGGTCTTGATGCCGTTCTTCTGGGGCACGCTGGCGAAGCAGGGCCAGCTCTACGGCAACCAGCACAAGGGCAGCGTGGCGCACGTCACCAACGGCAAGAACTTCTCCTACCCCGGCTACAGCGAGATTCTCTGTGGCTTCGCGGACCCGCGCATTGACAGCAACGCGAAGAAACCGAACCCGAATGTCACAGTGCTCGAATGGTTGAACGGCAAGCCGGCCTTCGCCGGGCGCGTCGCGGCTTTCGGCAACTGGGAGGTCATTCCCTACATCATCAACCGTGACCGGAGCCATGTGGCCGTGTGGACCGGCTTCGAGAAGACGGACCCGAAGTTCAACCCGCACCTGGCACTGCTGGAGAAGCTCGTGGCCGATCACACGCCGACCTGGGGCACAATGATGACCTATGACACCTTCATCCACGCCGCTGCGCTGGACCATCTCAAGACGAAGAAGCCCCGCGTCATGTATGTCGGCTACGGTGAACCGGACGAGTGGGCGCACGAAGGCCGCTATGATCACTACCTCCAGTCCATCCAGAACTTCGACCGCTTCGTGCGCGAGTTGTGGGAGGCCGCGCAGGCCGACACCGAGATGCGCGGCCATACCTCGCTGCTGCTCGTCACCGATCACGGACGCGGCACCAACAACGTCTCGTGGAAGAACCACGGACAGAACATTCAAGGCTCCGGCTTCATCTGGATGGGCGCGCTCGGACCCGACACCCCGGCCTTGGGCGAGCGGACCAATGTGCCGACCGTGACACAAAATCAAATTGCGCCCACGGCTGCGGCGCTGCTCGGACTGGATTACAAGGCAGAGCAGCCGCAGGCGGGACCGGTGCTGGTGGATGCGCTGCCGAAAGCGGGGAAGTGAGGCGAATGACCGAGCGGCCTTCCACCACCCCGGTAGGGCGAGACTCCGTCGAGCCCGAGCTCGAGCGGAGCGAGGCGAGCGCAGCGAGCATCTCGTGTGATGCTCGGCTCCCCGAAGATGCTCGCTGCGCTCGCGCCGACACCGTCGGCACATGGGGTTCGACGGAGTCTCACCCTACCGGGGTTGGGGACACCACTGCATCGTGGGCTCTCCTTGAGTCCGGCCCGTGTGCGCCAGCCTTCAACATGGCGCTGGATGAGACGCTGCTAGAAACTGTCAGCGGCCAGGGACGACCAGTGCTGCGCTTCTACTCGTGGACCGAGCCGGCGGCCACGTTTGGCTATTTTCAGAAATTCGCGGAGATCGAGCGCACCACGCTGTTGCGCCCGCTCATCCGTCGTCCGACTGGCGGCGGCTTGGTGCCGCACGACGCGGACTGGACTTACAGCGTGGTGATTCCTCCCGGCCACCCTTGGTATGCGCTCAACGCGGTGGCGAGCTACCGGCGGGTGCATGAGTGGGTGCGCACGGCGTTCACCCGCCTCGGCGTGACGACCGAACTCGCGGCGTGCTGCCGCAAGTCCACGCCCGGGCAGTGCTTCATCGGGTGGGAGCAGTTCGATGTGCTTTGGCAAGGGCGCAAGATCGCCGGTGCGGCGCAACGGCGGAACAAGCTCGGGTTGCTCATCCAAGGCTCGGTGCAGCTTCCCCCGCTTTCCCTCTCGCGGACGGCGTGGGAGACCGCGATGTCCGAGGCGGCTACCGAAAGCTGGCATACGACGTGGGAGTCGCTGACCAGTGCAGCCAAGTTACAGGAGCAGGCCACGGCGCTGATGGCCACGAAGTATTCGCAAGCCAGCTACAACGAACGGCGCTAAACTTCTCCGGTCATGCCATCCGATGAATCACTGCCAGCCCTTCGCCCGAAGTGCGAAGCCGCGCGGCCGCCAACGCCATGGCGCGCGGCATTTATGCCGCTTCAAGGGGCGGCGTTCTTCCGCGACCGTTTGCCGTGGAGTGTGCGGACGGTGAAGCGGCGTGAACGCCGCGCTCCTGCCGCGCTCAGCGCTTCCGCTGCTACCTGGCTTTACCGCTCGCGTTGGACGGCCTTCCTCACCGGCTTTGCCGTGCTGGCCTCATTCCCCACCGTAGCCCAGGACGGCAAGAAGTCCGAGGAGAAACTGCCGAAGGTCGTGGTGGCTGTGCCACTGGGGGTGGTGGCCGGCAAAACCAACACGGTAGAAATCCGTGGGCTCAATCTCGACACGGCCACGGGGATCGCTTTCACCGAGTCAGGCGCGCGCGCGAAGGTTACTGCCAAGGGCAAGGCGGACCTGCCGCAGAACCAGAAGAAGGAACGCCTCGGTGACACGCAGGTGAAGGCGGAGGTGTTCGTGCCCGCTGAGTTCAAGGGGGACGACGCCGTGTTCACCGTGGAGACGCCGGACGGGAAGTCCGCGCCCGCCCGTATGGCGGTGCTGCGTCCCGAAGCCACCACGGAGGAAGTCGAGGACAACGGCTCGTTCGCCAAGCCGCAGATGGTGAAGCTGCCGACGACGGTGCGCGGCAGCATCAAGGCCGCGCAGGATGTGGATGTGTTCGCATTCGAGGGCAAGGCCGGCCAGCGCGTGACCGCCGAGATCCTCGCCAGCCGCCTCGGCTCGCCGCTGGACGCCATGCTGACCCTTTGGAATTCCAGCAACACGCTCCTCGCCTCCGCCGATGATTCAGCGGGCGACCGCGATCCCCGCCTCATATTCACGCTGCCCGCCGATGGACGGTTCTTCATCGTGGTGCAGGATGCTCATGATGCCGGGAGCGCGGTGCATGGCTACCTGTTGCAACTGAAGTTGGCCGAAAGGCCCTGAGGGGGCCGCAGCGAAGGTCACAGGTGCTCCGGGAACAAAGCCCGCGAGATGCGCGGTTAGCGTGCGGAGCCAAGGGCACCATTCAAGCGTCGCTACGCGACGCAGCCATTTCCCGCCGATTTCCGTGGGTTGAAACCCACGGCTACCATCGGATGGTCGCTACGCGACCACGCGCTGCGGGAGTATGTCTGACCGCAATGGGCGCTGAGCGGAATGCGCCGGGAACCACGCGGCAACGCCGGCTCTCCTCTCCCAGCGGGACAGGCAAAGGGTGAGGGAGCAAGGTGACAGAGCTCCGAGAACCGTGAGCAACTTGCATCGAGTCACGGGAGGAAAGCGCCGGGGCGGCGGTGTTGGGGTGTAGATTCCCGCCTGAAGCCGGGTGGTAATGGCTGGCGGTTACCGAAGGCTAGGGACCGGCGAAGGCGGATCAGATTAGTCGAATTGCTCAGTGAACTTTGTGACCCGGGGATTGAGCAAAACCCCAATCCACAACGCCGGCACCACTTCAGTCCAGAGGAACCGCCAAGGACTCACAAT
>CAZOCL010000267.1:0-9218 GCA_964578245.1 uncultured Klebsiella sp.
CGCGCCGCCTCACCGTGTCCCAGGTGGCCGACGCCACCAAGATCAAGTCCGACCACATCATCGCGCTTGAGGAAGGTGATTTCAGCCCGTTCAGCGCGCCGGTCTATATCCGCGGCCACACCAAGTCCCTCGCCCGGCACTACAAGCTCGACGTGCCCAACGTCCTCCTGGACTTGGACGCCGAGCTGGCGCTGACCAAGGAATTCAGCGAGCCCCCCAGTCTGATCCCTCGCGAGAAGGGCATCCTCGACTGGGTCACGCTCCAGCTTTCCAAACTCAACCTCCGCCTGCTCCTCCCGCTCATAGTGGTCGCAGCGATCGTCGCTTTGGTTATGTGGGGCTACACCGCCTGGCGTCGCCATCAGGCCGTGGACCCGCTGTCCGACCTCGGCCCGGGCTATTACAAGGCCCCGCCGGAGAAGAACGTCGTAGAATACCTGCCCTTCCCCCCCGGAGCCGTGTCCACGAACGCACCGCCCGCCAAGCAGCCGTAGGGCTGCTCCCTGAAGCGCTGCGGACCTGCAGCAATGTCCGACCATCCGTCCCGCTGGCCTCCACTGGCGTGGCGCGAAGTATCTCATCGCCCACGGCAAGCATCCGTCCCATCCGTCCCCTGCGTCCTATTCGTCCCATTCACCGCCTTTCTATCGACGCCCTCCCCGCCCTTGCCTACCCTCCCACGACTTTCGCCCGATGAATCCGGCTGGACATCGTCTCCTCGCGCGCACGGCCCTGGTCGTGGCCGTGCTGGCCAGCGCCTTGCTCGCCCAGGCCGAGCAGGTTGTGATCACGGAGATCATGCACAGCCCGCCGCGCGAACTGCCGGCGTGGATTGAAGTCTGGAACCAGACCGCCACTCCCTTCGACATCGCCCGCTGGCATCTCACGGGCAACATTGACTACGCTTTCCCTGAGTTCGCCGCGACCAACGCCGCCGCCTCCTTCCTCCGCGCCTACGAGCGCATCGTGATCTCCAGCGCCACTCCCGAGGCCACGCGCGCCGCCTACACCAATCTCCCCTCGAATGTCCGGGTCTTCGGCCCCTGGGTCGGCCATCTGGTGCCCACCGGGGACCGCATCGTCCTCCAGGACAAGAACGGCACCGCCGTCTGCCGCATGCGCTATGGCGACCGCGGTGCGTGGTCACCCGCCGCGAATGGCGCCGGACACACCCTGGTCCTCCGCAACAGCAACCAGAAGATCGATGACCCGCGCAACTGGACCGTCAGCGCCCAACCCCTCGGCACACCCGGCTTCGACCCGCGCCTGAGTGCCGAAACCACTGTCCGGAGTCCCGAGGCCACCGCGCCCCCGCCCGGCCAGCGGCTCGTGGACTACACCGATCCCTGGCGACACTGGGCCCGCGCCGAGCCCGTGCCGCCCCGCTGGCACGAAACCGCCTTCGACGACTCCGCCTGGCCCAAGGGCGAGGGCCTGCTGGGCTTCAGCGGCGCGCCACTGCCTCCCCCGGGCCTGCGCACCCGCCTCGCCCCCGGCCAGATCACCTACTACTTCTGCCGCACCTTTGTCTTCAATGGCGATCCCGCGAAAGGCTCCCTCGTGCTGGACCAGTTCCTGGATGACGCCGCCGTCTATTACCTCAACGGCAAGGAAATCGGCCGCCCCGGCATGCCCGCCGGAGCCATCACCAAAGACACCCTGGCCGAGCGCAGCGTGGGCACCGCCGAGGAGGAGAAGGCGGTCCTCACCCTGCCCGCGAGCCTGCTCATGCGCGGCACCAACGTCCTCGCCGCTGAAGTCCACCAGATCAGCGCGCAAAGCTCCGATATCGTCTTCGGCGCGCGGCTCACCGCGACCACGGCCGCACCCCCTGCACCTGCGCCACCCGCCGCCCCCGTCTGGACCGGCCTCGTCGGCCCGGTGCGCTTGAACGAAGTCCAGTTCTCCGCCCAGGGCAGCAAGCTCGAGTGGGTCGAACTCTTCAACGCCGGTCCCACCGCCACCAACCTTGACCATCTCTTCCTCGCCTCGCGCGCCGACTTCACGGACCGCGTGCAACTGGGCGGCACACTCGCTCCGGGTGCGTGCCGCACCTGGCCCGTCCCGTTCGCCGTGCGCAACCGCGAGGTCACCCTCTTCGTCGTGGATGACACCGGCACGGTGCGCGACGCATGGCTCTTCGAGCAGCCGCGCCTCGGCCTGAACGTGCAGGCGTTCCCCAACGGCGCGAAGGAGTGGTTTGCCTCGGACAAGCCCAGCCGCGACACCACCAACAACCCCGCGCGCAATCCCGACATCGTCATCAACGAGATCATGTTCAACCCGCCCTATCCGCACAAAAAGCTCGGCTTCATCGAGCTGTTCAATCGCGGCAAGGCCATCGTGGACATCGGCGGCTGGGCCATCACCGGGGGCGCTTACTATGAACTTCCGCGCGGCTGGAAGATCCGACCGGGCGAATTCCTCGCCATAGCGGAGGACGCGTCTCTGCTGCGGCGCACGCATGCAAATATTGATGTCACCGGCAACTGGTCCGGGAAGCTGGCCCACGATGGCGACCTCGTGCGCCTCGTGGACGAACGCGGCAATCTCGTCTGCCAGGTGGACTACCGCTTCGGCGGCGACTGGCCCGAGCTGACCCACGGTGCCGGCAGCAGCCTGGAACTCATCCACCCCGCGCTCGATGGCTCCCTCCCCAGCGCATGGCGCGACAGCGACGAGTCGGCGAAGAGCGAGTGGCGCACCTTCTCCTGCGTCGGGACCAATCTGGAACTGCGCGCCGAGGGTGCCCCGGGCGATTTCAAGGAGCTTCACCTCCATCTGGTCGGCGATGCCCATGTCGCGCTGCGGAACATCCAGCTCCTGAAGAACGGCGAGGGCACCAACCTGCTGATAAACCCCGCGCGCCTGGCCACCAACGGCTCCAGCGCCAGCGGCTGGCTCGCACAGGGCAACCACTGGGCCAGCTACGTCACCAACGGTGAACTCCATCTCATCGCCGACGGCCACGGGGACAACCGGCCCAACCGCGCCGAGCAGGACTGCACCGCCCTCGTGAAAGGCCAGAAGTATGAAGTGCGTTTCGAGGCGCGCTGGGTTTCCGGCACCCCGCGACTGGTGGCGCAGACCTGGGATCACAGCATCGGCGACTCCTTCCTCATCCCGCCTCCCCCCGCTCTCGGCACGCCCGGCCGCAAGAATTCACGCTGGCTGCCCGCCCCGCCTCCGCAGGTGGACGGCTTGGCGCACAGCCCCGCCGTGCCGAAGAGCAAGGACACGGTGAAAGTCACTGTCAAGGTCACCACCTCCACCGCCCTCCCCGCCGGGGCCGTGAAGCTCTTCCACCGCCCCGACAGCGACGCGGGCAACAAACCCTGGCAGGCCAAGGACATGTTCGACGACGGCACCAATGGCGACGAGATCGCCGGGGACGGCCTCTACACGGCATTGCTGCCCGAGTATCACGCGAATGGCCAGGTGGTGCAGTTCTACGTGGAGGCCACGGGTGCGGCCGGGGTGAACACCCGCATCCCCCGGCGTGGCGCGGACTGGCCCGCGCTCTTCGTGATGGACGACCGCCCCGTGCCGCGCGATCTGCGCGTGGCGCGCTACGTCCTGTCGGCGTTCGACTACGGTGCCATCGCCAACGGCAACACCGCCAAGTATGGCTTCCAGTTCCCCCGTCTCTCGAACCACTACTTCAACTGCACCTACATTCACGACGAGCGTGACATCACCTATGCCGGTGAGATCCGCGCCGCCGGCAGCCCGTGGACCCGCAGCGGCGACCTCAGCCGCAGCAAGATCAAGCTCCCTCACGACCGCGCCTTCCGCGACCACACCAAGACCACCTACGACAACGACGCCGAGGGCGGCAACCGCTTCCACAACCGTCTCGTCCGCTACTGGCTCTACCTGCTCGGCGAGACGGTGAATGAGAACGAGTTCGTCCGCTACTTCGTCAACGCCGCCGGGCCGATGCTCCGCGAAGAGGTCGAGCCGGTGGGCAACGAGTTCCTCGACCGCGCCTGGCCACGCGGCCACCGGGGCGAACTCTACCGCATTGATGACGAGTGGTGGTTCAACGACGCGTGGGGCCAGTCCGCGCAGGACGCGAACTGGGTTTACAAGGGCAGCGACTCCTCCATCCGCTACCGCACCGAGTGGATGAAGCGCACCAACGAGGCGCAGGACGACTACCGCCCGCTCATCCAGCTCTTCAAGCTCATCAGCGATGGCAAGACCACCCGGTCGCAGCTCGAAGCGCTGCTCGACCCCGACGCCCTCGCGAAGATGATCGTGGCCCGCGGCTACATCGGCGACTGGGACACGTTTGTGATGCACCGGGGCAAGAACGCCTACCTCTACCAGCGCCCCACCGACGGGCGCTTCCAGTTTTTCCACTGGGACAGCGACCTGGGCTTCGACCCCAACGGCAGCTTCTGGGGCGGGCGCGTGGACTTCTGGATCAACAAGCCCTGGAACCGCCGCCTCTGGGCCGCCTATATGGTCGAACTCCTGGAGAACTACACCAAGAACTCCGCCCGCGTGGATGCCTGGATGCAGGCCGAGGAGGACGCCAGCCCGTCGTTCAACGTGGACGTGAACGCCTACCGGAACTTCTTCACCGTGCGCGAAGTGAAAGCCCGCGAAGCCCTCGGCCCGAACGCGAAACTGGAGTTCAAACTCACCTCGACCAACACCGTGCCTGGCAGCGCCACACAGCCCCTGACGACCGCCGAGAAAACCATCACCCTCACCGGCATCGCTCCCTACGGCGTGCTCCATGTCTTCCTCGAAACCCGCCCCTCGCAGCGCGCCGAGTGGACCAGCGACACCGCCTGGAAAGTCCCAAACGTGCCGCTCACCCTCGGCGAAAACACCTTCACCCTGATCGGTGCGGACCAGTCGGGACGAACGCTGAGGGAATTGAAAGCGACGGTGGTGCGAAAGCCTGCGGAAGCAGGCGGACGTTGAGGCGCGCGCGGCATTCAGTCCGCTTCAAGACTCGCACTTATGCTGGTCGAACCCCAAAGCAGAGCCTGAACGCCACAATGAACTTCGGACGAAAAGGGAGGCGGATTTTGACGCGAATTGCGCGAATTATCGCGAATTATCCGGATCAAGAATTAGCGTAGATTAGCGCAATTCGCGTCAACCTTCCCCGCCTTCAAATGCAAGTTCCGAAGCGGCCCGCACGCCGCACGCCCCCTTATTACGGCACCTGCCGCACCCGGTAAAACCGCTTCGCCGTCCCTGCCCCGCCGGGATCAGTGATCAGCGTCGCGTTCCCGGTGGCCGTGAAATTGGCCACCACCGGCGTCCACACTGTCGCTGGCAGCGCACTGGCGCGCTCTAGGGTGTATTTGGTGCCGGGATAGGTCGTCACCGTCACGAGGTTGTCCACCCCGACCTTCGTCACCGCGAGAATCCCCATGCCCAGCCGCACAAACTTCGCCACCGCTGGCACGCCATTCGTGTTCAGCAGGAACAGCATGTAGTGGCCGGGCGGGCAGAGGTTCGGGTCGCTGGGCGCGGTCACGGTGAGCTGGCCGTTGCCGGCCGTGAACGGCAGCCGGTTGATGCGCTGGTTCTGATCGAAGGCGTGCGTGGTGTTGGCCGGGCGAATCCAGGCCACGTTCGTGATGCTCGCCGCGTCCGGCGTCGTGACGGTAAACTGCTCGCCATAGGTCACGTTGCCTTGCACGCTCGCTATGGTCGGGCGCGCACCCCGGAAGAGATACGGCGGCGAATAGATCTCCGCACTGGCCTCGGCCAGGTCATCCGGCGGGTTCGGATGCCCGCCCCCGGTGGCGACCACGCGCCCATCCGGCAGGAGGAAGGCATTCGCATGATAGCCGCGATACCGGACATTCGGAGCCATCGGCGTCCAAATCTCCGTGGCCGGGTCCCACAGCTCGGACATCAGCACCTTGCCGGCGGCGATGTTGAAGCCCGGCGAACTGCTGCCATTGCACAGGAAGACCTTGCCATCCGGGAGCAAGACGGCGGTGCCGTGACGGCGACCGGTGTTGGACGGCGTGGTGGCCCGCCAGGTCGGCGTCGCGTCATTCAGGTTGATGACCTCGGTCACGCGGCTGGGATAAACCGTGGCGGTGGTGGCGTAGATGCTGGGCTGGGTGTAGCCCTCCGGCACGTTGCCGCCGTGGATCATGACCTTGCCGTCGTCATACATCACCGACGTGCCGTAGTCGCGGTAGGCCAGGCTGCTCGCCGCCACATCCGTCCAGAGCCCCGTGCCTGTGGTGTCCAGATAGCGGGCCATCTGCTGCGGGCCGGCGTTGAACACCTTGCCGTTCGGCGCGAGATACATGAACGGATAGTAGTTCGCCCAGGCAGGGAAGACGCCGTGCTGCGTGGCCGCAGCGGTGAGGTTGCGCCAGGTGCCGCTCGTGATCTGCCAGATCTGCGACGTCTTGTTCACGTCCGTCGGGATGTCCACCGTGCCGCCCTCCACGAGCAGGTCGCCGTTGCCGAGCATCGTGACGGTCGGATACCAGCGGCCCGCGTTCATGTCGGCGACGCGCGTCCAGATGTTCGAGCCGGAATCGTAGATGCTGGCCTTGTTCTCTCCCACCCCATCGGCGATGTGCCCACCGGCCACGAAAAGCCGGCCGTCCGTCATCAGCGCGTAGCCGGTGCAGAAGAAGTCGTAACCCTGGAACGGCGTGCGGGTAAACGTCCCGGCGTCAATGTCCCAGAGGTAAGGATACCCATCGGTGCCGCCAAACGGCGTGTCAAATGGCGCGCCCCGATCCCACAGCAGCACCTTCCCAGTCGGCAGCAGGCTCACATGGATTGGCACGACTGGATACGGGTTCGCCGGCATGTCTATCGGCGTGTCCCACGAGCCGACGCGCGCCGGGTCATCATTGTCCACGATGGTCACCGTGGCGACCGTCTGCGTCTCCAGCGTGACGCCTCCGCCCGGGTTGCTGATGTAAACCAGGAATTGGCGGTTCGTCTGGATGGTCGGGTTGTCAATCGGCTCCACGCGGAAGAACTTCACCAGTTCCGTCGGGCCAAAGGTCAGCGTCCCATTCGTGGCGATGTAGTCCACCCCCGCGATGGCCGTGAGGTTGGAGGTCGCGAAATCAATCGTCACATCGCCCGTGCTCGCGCCATAGCGGCTGATGTAGATCTGCGCGGGAAAAGTCTCCGGCGTCGCGTAGGTGGCGAAGCCCAGCCCGACGGTGCCGAGGATGGGCTGCTCGAACTTCACATTCACATTGTCCAGATCATGGTCCGCCGTGAGCCCGCCGGTGCGCGCGCCAAACATGACGCGGGACTCGTAAGGCTGGAGCCCGGCGACAACGACGTTGGTGCAGATCGTCACAGGGTTGCCACCATTGGGCGTGAGGATGACGCTCACGTCCGAGTTGCCGCCACCCGGCCGCACGATGATCTTGGCGTGAATCCACTGGCCGCTCTTCAGATTCACCGCCCCCGCATTGAATTCGTTGATCTTCTGCCCGTTGAAATGGATCGAGACATGATTGTCGTCCTGATCCCCGCCGTCAAAGTTGTTGAAAATGTCAAAGCCCACGCCCAACGAAGCCGCGACGTTCGGCTCCTGATAGAACTCGCCGATGGTGTCAATCGGCCCGGCCTGTCCCCACGTGAAAGTATCCAGCAGCACAAAGCTCATGCCGTCCGCCTGCCCGGTGATGTGGAAATCAAACTCCGCCGTGATGAGCCGGTAGGTCCCGGCATCGCTCTTGGTGAAGGCGATGGTGTTGACGTTCTGCTGCGCGGTGGCCGACACCAGTCGCAGGAAATTGCCCGTCGGCCCGCCTGCGGTAACTGTAGGCGGCGGGTTCACGTTGTTCTGCGCGAGATCGAACGCCGTGCCCGCGGCGTCAAAATTCTGCACCGTGTCCGCCTGCGCCAGGCCGGTCGCCAGCAGCAGTGCCAGCACCGTGCCGAAACGGAGCGCCCGGCCTAACCATCGTTGTGCAAGTGTGTTCATCAAGCAGTCATCCCCGATCAAAGTCGCACCCTTCCCTTACCCCAGAACCCGTCCGTCGGCAATTCGGACAAACCCTGAGCCGCACGGCAACTTCGTCCCGAAGCCGGGAAAGCACCATCCCGATCTTGTCGTAAACTCCCCCAGGCCTCGGAGCGCGGCGTTCACGCCGCAGAAGGCTGCGACGGGAAAAGTGCGGTCGAACCAGCCTCGGCGTGCTCCCGTATCTGCGGCCTGAAGGCCGCGTTCCTCGCCGTCGAGGTCCGCCTGATTCGGAATCTGGCTTCACGGGGCCTTCTCAGGTTTCTCGTCCGCCTTCGGATCAGCAGCCACGCTCAACTGCTCCTTCCGCTCCAGCACCAGTTGCGCCCGCCCCTGATACTCGGTCACCTTGCCGTTCGCGCGGACCGTCTTTCCCGTGAGCTTCTCCACGTCCGGGAACGCCTCGAAGCTGCGCTGGAAGATCACGAGGGTGAACTCCTGTTTGGGAAACTTCTCATCGAGGTTCAGCCGGATGATGCGCTCGCTCTTGTTCACCTCCGCCACCCTGCCTTCCACCACAATGGTCTCACCCACCTTGGACTTCGCTTCCTTGGCCGGGACGACAACGGGTGTGGCCGGTGCAGCCGGTGTGACAGGCTGGTTGTCTTGGGTGCATGAAGACTGGAGCAGCAGGGAACCGACAAGCAGGAACAGGCCGCATGCTTTCATGCACCTCATGGTGGCCACCCCATCGGGAGTGACAACTGAATTCCGAACTGTCGTCAGAAAGAAGGCGGCAAAAACTCGGTAGGGTGAGACTCTGTCGAACCCCATTTCGAGCGCAGCGAGGCGAACGCAGTGAGCATCTTGGGCTAGCACCGCCCAGCCGAGCGGCTCGCTCCGCTCTTGCCTCCTGCACCGACAGACGGGGTCCGACAGAGTCTCATCCTACCGGGTTTGCGTCACATCACCATTTTGGATTTCCGGTTGCCCCGCCCCACCCTCACCCCTAGCCTGCCCGTCAAGACCACCCACATGAGCGTCGCCATCGAGACCACGAACCTCACCCGCAGCTTCGGGACGTTTCGCGCGGTGGACCAGTTGAGCCTCCGCGTCGAGTCTGGCCGGTTCTACGGGTTCCTCGGCCCGAACGGCGCGGGCAAATCCACCACCATCAAGATGCTTACCGGCCTGCTCGGCCCCAGCGGCGGGACCATGCGCATCCTCGGCGAGGACGTGAGCGACCCGTCCCGCGCGCTGGCCGTCAAGCGCCGCATCGGCGTGGTGC
>CAZOCL010000268.1:0-9177 GCA_964578245.1 uncultured Klebsiella sp.
GTCGCGAAGCTGCTGACGCTCTGCGCCCCCGCGTCTTCCAGCACCGTCACCGTGCTCTGCGCGAAGGTCACGCTTGGCGCGTCGTTCACCGGGGTCACGCTGATCGTGAACGTGTTCGTGCTCTTGTCCACCCCGCCACTGGCGGTCCCGCCCGAGTCCTGCACCACCACCGTCACCAGCGCCGTGCCGTTGGAGTTCCCCGCCGTGGTGAACGTGAGCTGGCCGTCGTTGCCGATCACCGGGAGCGTGCTGAACAAACCGGCATTGTTCACCGTGACCGTGTAGCCCACCAACGTCTGCGCCGACTCGTTCGGCAGGCCAGCCAGGAATGTCGCGAAGCTGCTCAGGCTCTGCGCCCCGGCGTCTTCCAGCACCGTCACCGTGTTCTGCGCGAAGGTCACGCTCGGCGCGTCATTCACCGGGGTCACGCTGATCGTGAAGGTGTTCGTGCTCTTGTCCACCGCGCTGGGGGTGCTGTTGATCGTGGTCGGAGCCAGCCCGGTTCCGCCGTTGTCCTGCACCACCACGGTCACCGTCGCCGTGCCGTTCGAGTTCGCTGCAGCGGTGAACGTCAGCACGCCCGCATTGTTGATGGCGGGCACCACGCTGAAGAGCGCGGCGTTGTCCACCGTCACGGCATAGCCCACCAGGTTCTGCGCCGCCTCGTTCGGGGGACCGGGGGAGAAGGTGGCAAAGCTCGCCAGCGTCTGCGCTCCCGCGTCTTCCAACACCGTCACCGTGCTCTGCGCGAAGGTCACGCTCGGCGGGTCATTCACCGGCGTCACGCCGATCGTGAAGGTGTTCGTGCTCTTGTCCACCCCGCCACTGGCGGTCCCGCCCGAGTCCTGCACCACCACCGTCACCGTCGCCGTGCCGTTGGAGTTCGCCGCCGTAGTGAACGTGAGCTGGCCGTCGTTACCGATCACCGGCGCGGTGGTGAACAACGCCGTGTTGTCCACCGTAACCGTGTAACCCACGAGCGTCTGCGCCGATTCATTGGCCGGGCCAGGAGAGAACGTCGCGAAGCTCGCGAGCGTCTGCGCCCCCGCGTCCTCCAGCACCGTCACCGTGTTCTGGGTGAAGGTCACGCTCGGTGCGTCGTTCACCGAATTCACCGTCACCGAAAAGATGGTGTCCACGAACAGACCGCCGGCATCCGTGGCCCGCACGGTGACAAAGGCGCTGCCAAACTGGCTGGCCGTATAGGCCAGGGTCAGTTCACCGCCGTTGCCGAAGGAGGGGCTGACCAGCTCCGGAGCGGTGTTCAGCACGACCTGATAGATCAGTTGCGCGGACGCCTGCTCGGCATCCGTCACCAGCGCCGCAACCTGAATGACCGAGCTGGGCGCGTCTTCCCGGACCACAATGGCCGACGGCGGCACAGGCACCGCGGGCGGGAGGTTGGGCGTAAACGTGATCTGCACCTCGCCACCAGACAACTGGATGCCAAACACACCGCCCGCAAGCGCGTTTGCCACTTCCGCCGTGTCCAATTGGAAGGCGTTCGCAGCGAAGCCGGTCACGTTCGCCGCGCGGGCAATGGTCCAGGCGTGGGTGCTGGCCTGATCGAATCCGGCCATCGGTCCCGCGCCACCAGCCGGGTTGAGCGTCCGCACCTTCACGATGAACGGGTCTGCTGGCGTGGCCGTGATGGTGAGCGTGCCCGTAAACACCAGCAGGTCCGACGCCGTGCCGGCCGCGCCGGTGGCATCGTTGATTTCCCAGACGTAATTTCCGCCGGACGCCCAGGTGCCCGCGTCCGCCTGGATCGTGCCCGGGCTGTTGCCCGGGGAAACGATGCCACCGGGATCAACGACCAGCGTCCCCGCGAAAGAGCCGCTGCCAGTGAGCGTGCCACCGCTCTGCACCGTGATGCCCGTGCCGGAGAAGGTTCCGCCCGCGAGGTTCAAGGTGCCGCCTGCGCCGACCAGCAGCGTGCCATTGATCGACCCGCCAGAACCCAGCACGAACGTCGCCGGGAAGGTGATGGCCGGCAGGGACGAGCCCGGCGGCAGCGTGCCCACGCCGTCCGCCACCAGGATGGTGACCGGGAGGCCCGCAGTATTGGCTGCCTGGATGATCTGCCGCAGCGAGCCCGGGCCGCTGTCCGCGGAACTGGTCACCACCAACGCGGCGGGCACCACGGTCAAAGTGAAGGTGTTGGTGCTCCGGTCCTGGCCGCCATTGGCGGTGCCGCCGTTGTCCTGCATCACCACGCTCACCACCGCGCTGCCGTTCTGGCCGGTCGCCGGAGTGAAGGTCAAAGTGCCATCGGCGGCGATCGCCGGAGCAACCGCAAAAAGTCCGGCGTTGTCGTTCGCCACCGTGATGCCGAGCAGGGCCTGTCCGACCTCGTCGAATGGACCCACGCTGAAGTTTGCGAAGCCAGTCCGTTGCTGCGCCGCGGCGTTCTGCGCCACCGCCACCACGCGGGAGGCGAAGGTGACCGTCGGCGCGTCGTTGGCCGGATTGACCGTGACGAGCAGCGTGCGCTCCACCAGGAGTCCGCCGATGTCGGTCGCGCGGACAGTGATGCGGCTGACGCCGCTCTGGTTGGGCACCAGGCTGACCGTCAGGTTGGTCCGCTGCGTGATGGTGGCCGTGAGCAGCGCGACATTCGTGTTCGCCACCACGCTGTAGGTGAGGCTGGTGGCCAGCGATTCCGCGTCCGCGAACGCTACGGCCAGGGACACCACCGTCGGGGCGGCATCCTCATTCAGGACCTGGTCCGCCAGCACACCGGACGGCACCGGGGCTGAGTTCGGGAAGGGCGCGATGGCCTCGACCACGCCCACGGAACCATCCTGCTGGCTGCCCGCCACCCGCGCCCGCGCCCGCACCTGCCCCGCGCCCGGCAGCGAAAGCCCTGTCAATTCCCAGCCGCCGCTGGCCCGCGTCCCCGCACCCAAGGCCGTCCAGTTCGCCCCGCCATCGGTGGACAGCTCGAAGGTAGTGCTCTGCGCCTCCGGAGCCATGCCCCCGCGCTGCCAGCTTACCTGGCTGCTGGTCTGCGTCAGCACCTGCGTGGCCGCCCCGTTCACCAGCCGGGCAAAACGGCTGCGCGGCCCGCCACCCAGACCGGTGAACGCCCCACCGATCAGCACGGCACCGTCCGCTTGAAGCGCCACGCTGTAGATGTCGGAATTGGCACTGGGATCAAACGTGGTGTCCAACTGGCCCGCACTGTCCACGCGGGCCAGCCGGTTGCGCACCTGCCCGCCGACCCCGGTGAAACTGCCCCCAAACACCACCTGGCCATCCGCCTGCAGGCTCAGCGTGTAAACGGTGCCGGTGACCACCGGGTTGAAGCCCAGGTCCACAGAGCCATCGGAGCCGACCCGGGCCAGGTTCCGCCGGGTCTGCCCGCCGACGGTGTTAAACGACCCGCCCAAAACCGCCTTGCCGTCCGTCGCTGAAGCCACGGCAAATACGGTGCCGCTCACCGTTGGCACAAACCCGGCATCCAGCACGCCAGCCGCGTTCAAGCGCGCCAGCCGCTGCCGCCCGGTGGCATTGACCTGGGTGAAGGCTCCACCCACCAGGAGGCTGCCGTCGGTTTGCAACGCCATCGCATAGGCCACGCCGTTTAGCACTGGCGCATACCCCGTATCGAGCTGCCCGTCCGGCAGCAGCCGGGCCAGAAAAGCCTGCGCGCTTCCGGCAAATGTATTGAACGCCCCGATCACCAGGATTTTACCATCCACCTGTTCGGCGAGGCCATAAACCACGTTGTCCATCGTCGGATTGAACCCGGCGGCCAGGGAACCGTCCGCGTTGAGCCGCGCGAAGTTCTGCCGCGCCACCCCGTTGGCCGTGGAGAAGAACCCGCCCACCAGGATGCCCCCGTTCGCCTGCAACGTCACGGCGTTGACGCCGCCGTTCACCACGCCGACGAAACTCGTATCCAGTGAGCCGTCCGGATAGATCCGCGCCAGGCCCTGTCGCGACACGCCGTTGATGACGGTAAACACGCCACCCAGCAGAATCCGGCCGTCGGGCTGCACCGCCGACGCATACACCGGTCCATTCACGGTGGTCAGGAAACTGGCATCCGCCGTGCCCGGAGCGGTTTGCACGACCACCACAAAGGTGTTCGTCGCCCGGTCAATCCCGCCGGAAGCCGTGCCCCCGTTGTCGCGCGCGACCACAGTCACCAGGGTCGCCCCGTTCGTCCAGCGCGCGGGCGTGAAGCTCAGCGTGCCGTTGGCCGCGATGGCCGGTGACACGCTGAAGAGGGCGGGATTGTCCGCCGTGAGCGTGTAGCTCAGCAAGGTCTGCGCGACCTCACCCGCCGGTCCCGGCGAGAAGGCGGCAAACGCCGTGAGCGTCCGCACCACCCCGTCGCCCAGCACCACCACGCTATTTGTCGCCAGCGTGAGCCCAGGCTGATCATTCACGGAAGTGATGTTGATGACGAACGTGTTGGTCGTTTTATCCACGCCGCCGTTGGCGATTCCAGCGCTGTCCTGCGCCACCACAATCACATTCGCCGTGCCGTTTGAGTTGGCGGCGGGGGTGAACGTCAGCTTGCCCGTGTTGTCAATCGCCGGGCCGGCGCTGAAGAGACCCGCGTTGTCCACGGTCACGGTGTAGCCCACCAGTGTCTGCGCCGACTCGTTCGCTGGTCCCGCGGTGAACGTGGCGAAGCTGCTCACGCTCTGCGCCCCCGCATCCTCCAGCACCGTCACCGAGCTCTGCGCGAGCGTCACGCTTGGCTGGTCGTTCACCGGGTTGACGGTCAGCACGAAGGTATTCGTGGTGGCCAGCCCGCCACCATCGGTGGCACTCACCGAGATCAGGCTCGTCCCATTGCCGTCCGCAGTGAAGACCAGCGTCAGGTTCGTGAGGCTGGTGATCGTGGCCGAGACCAGCGCGCTGTTGGTGTTCGCCACCACTGCGTAGGTCAGGCTCGCGGCGGGCGTTAGCGCGTCCGTGAAGACCGCCGTGAGGTTCGTCACCACGTTCGCCGCGTCCTCGTTCACCGCGAAACTCGGGATGGGGCTCGGAATCGTCGGCGGGGCGGTGTCGATCGTGTAGTTGTTGGAGTCGGTTGTGCCAACGCCCGCATTGCCGGCCAGGTCGGTTACCCCGGCGTTGTTCAGCGTGATCACGTTGTTCACGGCGGTGACGTTCGCATTCGGCGTCAACGTCCCGGTCCAGGTGACGCCCCCGTCCGACGAACTCAGGCTGGTCACCGTCCCATTGCCCACGGTCAAGTCAGCCACCGTGAAACCGAGCACGGCCTCTGAGAAAGTAACTGTCACCGACGTGGTGGCGCTGCCCCGGAGCGTCGTCTGGGTCACCACGATGTTGAGGGTAGTTGGCCGCACCGTGTCCACGGCGTAGTTGCCCGAGGTCGCGGAGCCTGTCCCCGCATTCCCCGCCAGGTCCATCACCCCGGTGTAGTCCAGTGTCAGCACGTTGGCCGCCGCCGTGGTCACGGCGCTCGGCGTCAGCGTCGCCGTCCACGTGATGCCGCCGTCCGACGAGCTCAGGTTCGCCAGCGTCCCGTTGGGCACCGTCACGTCCGCGATCGTGAAGCCCGTCACCGCCTCCGCGAAGGTGAACGTCACCGTCGCCGTGTCCCCGATCTTCAGCGCCGTGTCGCTGATCGTGATCGCCGACGCCAGCGCCGGCCGCACCGTGTCCACCGCGTAGTTGCCGGAAGTCGCCGTGCCCGTGCCTGCGTTCCCGGCCAGGTCCATCACCCCGGTGTAGTCCAGCGTCAGCACGTTGGCCGCCGCCGTGGTCGAGGCCCCTGGCGTCAGCGTCGCCGTCCACGTGATGCCGCCGTCCGACGAGCTCAGGTTCGCCAGCGTCCCGTTGGGCACCGTCACGTCCGCGATCGTGAAGCCCGTCACCGCCTCCGCGAAGGTGAACGTCACCGTCGCCGTGTCCCCGATCTTCAACGCCGTGTCGCTAATCGTGATCGAGCTCGCCAGCGTCGGCCGCACCGTGTCCACCGCGTAGTTGCCCGAGGTCGCGGAGCCCGTCCCCGCATTCCCCGCCAGGTCCATCACCCCGGTGTAGTCCAGTGTCAGCACGTTGGCCGCCGCCGTGGCCGAGGCCCCTGGCGTGAGTGTCGCGGTCCAGGTGATGCCCCCGTCCGACGAGCTCAGGTTCGCCAGCGTCCCATTGGGCACCGTCACATCCGCAATCGTGAAACCCGTCACCGCCTCCGTGAACGTGAACGTCACGGTCGCCGTGTCCCCGATCTTCAACGCCGTGTCAGTGATCGTGATCGCACTCGCCAACGTCGGCCGCACCGTGTCTACCGCGTAGTTGCCCGAGGTCGCGGAGCCCGTGCCTGCGTTCCCGGCCAGGTCCATCACCCCGGTGTAGTCTAGCGTCAGCACGTTGGCCGCCGCCGTGCTCACGGCGCTCGGCGTGAGTGTCGCGGTCCAGGTGATGCCCCCGTCCGACGAACTCAGGTTCGCCAGCGTTCCATTCGGCACCGTCACATCCGCCGTCGTGAAGCCCGTCACCGCCTCGGTGAAGGTAAACGTCACCGTCGCCGTGTCTCCGATCCTCAGCGCCGTGTCGCTGATCGTGATCGCCGACGCCAGTGTGGGCGGCGTGGTGTCCACCAGCACCGTGCTGGTGTCAGGCGGCGTGAACGTGAGCGCGGCATCCGTGCTGCCGTTCTTGATGGTGCCCATGTTGAGCGCCAGCGGCGAGGCGGAGACGATGCCGTCCGTGTCCGTGTCCCCGGCCTGCACCGTGTAACGGAAGACCAGCGCCGTGCCAGGACTGCCGGAGACGTAGGTGGCGTTGACGCTGGCGGAGCCGATCGTCAGGGGCAGGGTCGGCGTCCCGCCCGTGGTGTCCACGGTCACGGCGGCGCCGTAGGTCACCGTGAAGTCCAGGTTTTGCCCGGCCTTGTAGCTGCCCGCCGTCGGCCCCGTCACGCCCGTGATGATGGGCCGGATCGCGATGATGAAGGTCTGGGCCGCGCTGGTGTTCGCGCCGCTGCTGGCCGTGCCCCCGTTATCCTGGGCGGTGACGGTGACGATGGTCGTGCCGGCAGCGGTGGGCAGCGGGGTGAAGGTGAGTGTGCCGCTGGCGCTCAGGGCCGGGACCGCGCTAAACAGCCCGGGATTATCGCTCGTCACCGTGAAGCTAACGGTTTGCGCCGACTCATCCGCCGGGCCGGCCGAGATGGCCGAGGCGAAGCTGTTCGAGGTGACCAGGCCGCTGTCTGCCGCCACGGTGATGGTGTAGGCAGGCCCCGCCGAAGTGGAGATGTAGCGGCCATTATACGCCGCCGCCAGCTTCGTCCCGTCCGCCGACGACGCGATGGAAAACCATTGCCCGAAGCCCGCCCCCGCCTGCGCCGTCCAGTTCGTCCCCCCGTCCACCGAGGTGTAAATCTCTCCGCCGTCCGCCGCTGCCAGCCGCATCCCGTCCGCCGATGATGCGAGGGATTTCCATGAATGCTGGCCGGAACTCGTCTGCTCCGTCCACGTCACGCCAGAATCCGTCGAAGTGTAAATGTAGCCGCCAGAGCCGCCGCCGTCGGAATCCGCCGCGGCCAGCCTCGTCCCGTCCGCCGACGACGCGATGGATTCCCATCGCCCCAAGCCCGCCCCCAGCCGTGGCGTCCAGGTCACCCCCGCATCGGTCGAGGTGAAGATGATGCTGGTATAGACCCCCGCCGCGAGCTTCATCCCGTCCGCCGATGACGCGAAGGGAACCCAAAAATTTACGCCTGCCCCCGTCTGTTGCGTCCAGGTCGCCCCCGCATCGGTCGAGGTGAAGATGTAGTCAGTGTGGCCCCCGGTCACCAGCCTGCGCCCGTCCGCCGACGACGCGATGGAATACCAATTATGCTGGCCCAACCCGGTCTGTTCCGTCCAGGTCACTCCCGCATCGGCCGAGGTGTAGATGTAGCCGCCAGTAATCCCCGCCGCCAGCCTGCTCCCGTCCGCCGACGACGCGAGGAAACGCCAGTTTCTTTGGCCCGAACCCGTCTGTTGCGTCCAGGTCACCCCCGCGTCAGTCGAGGTGTAAATATAGTCGTTGTAGGCCGCGGCCACCAGCTTCGTCCCGTCCGCCGACGACGCGATGGCCTGCCAGCTACGCTGGCCGGAACCAGTCTGCGCCGTCCAATTCGTCCCGGCCGGCCCGGTGGGCAGCGCGAAGCTCGGCGCGTCATTCACCGGCGTCACCGTCACCACGAAGGTATTCGTCACGGCCAAGCTGCCCGCATCCGTCGCGCTCACTGAAATCTGGCTCGTGCCGTTGCTGTTCGCCGTGAAGGCCAGCGTCAGGTTCGTGCCCTGCGTGATCCTCGCCGTCACCAGGCCGCTGTTCGTGTTCGCTACCACCGCGTAGGTCAGGCTGGCCGCTGCCGTCTCCACGTCGGCAAAGACCGCCGTGAGGTTCGTCACCACGTTCGCCGCGTCCTCCAGCACGCTGAAGCTGGGGATGGCGCTGGCCACGGTGGGCGCGTCGTTCACCGGCGTCACCGTGAGGGTGAAGATGTTGGTCGTCTTGTCCACGCCACCGTTGGCCGTGCCGCCCGTGTCCTGCGCGACCACCGTGACCGTGGCCGAGCCATTCGCATTGGCCGCCGGAGTGAAGGTCAACGTGCCATTCGCGGCCAGGGCCGGCGGAGCGCTGAAGAGCGCGCTGTTGTCGCTCGTCACCGTGAAGCTCACCGTCTGACCGCTTTCGTCCGCCGGGCCGGGCGAGATGCCCGTGATGAAGCCCGCGCCGCCAGCATACGCTCCGCTGTCCTCCAGCACCGTCAGCACATAGGGCGAGACGGCGCTCACGGAGGTGTAAATCCGACCGACGTTCAAATCCACCGCCGCCAGCTTCGTCCCATCCGCCGACGATGCGATGCCACTCCAGTTATGGTTGCCCGACGCCTGTGCCGTCCAGTTCGTCCCCCCGTTCACCGAGGTGTAAATCTGGCCGCCGTATTCCACCGCCGCCAGCTTCGTCCCGTCCGCCGACGACGCGATGGAAAACCAACCATGGTTGCCCGACGCCTGCGCCGTCCAGTTCGTCCCCCCATCCACCGACGTGTAAATCAGGCCGTTGCTGGCGAGAGGATTATCCACCGCCGCCAGCTTCGTCCCATCCGCCGACGACGCGATGCCATTCCAGTTATGGTCGCCCGACGCCTGCGCCGTCCAGTTCGTCCCCCCGTCCACCGAGGTGTAAATCTGG
>CAZOCL010000269.1:0-9149 GCA_964578245.1 uncultured Klebsiella sp.
ACCATCGAGTGGTATGATTTCTTCCTCTACGGCACGGCGGCGGCGCTGGTCTTCAACAAGCTCTTCTTCCCCAACGTGGACCCGCTCGCCGGCACCATGGCGGCGTTTGCCACGTCCGCTGTCGGCTTTTTCGCGCGCCCGCTCGGCGGCGTCATCTTCGGCCACTACGGCGACAAGCTGGGCCGCAAGTCCGTGCTCGTCGCCACGCTGATGCTCATGGGCATCGCGACGCTCTGCATCGGCCTGCTGCCAACGTATGAACAGGTCGGCGTGCTTGCGCCCGTGCTGCTGGTGACGCTGCGCCTCGTGCAAGGGCTGGGCGTGGGCGGCGAATGGGGCGGTGCCGTGCTGATGGCCGTGGAGCACGGCCATCGCGGCCGACGCGGCCTCTACGCGAGCTGTGTGCAGGCGGGCGTGCCAGTCGGGCTGCTGCTGGCCAACGGCGTCTTCAGCCTGTGTTCACGCATGCCGGAGGACCAGTTCCTCGCGTGGGGCTGGCGCGTGCCGTTCCTGCTGGGGATTTTCCTGCTCGCGGTCGGCATGTTCATCCGCCTGCGCGTGCTGGAGAGCCCGTTGTTCGAGGCCGCCAAGGCCGCCGCCCCCGAGGCCGCACCGCGCCTGCCCGTGCTGGAGGCTATCCGCTTGCACCCGCGCAATGTGCTCGTGGCCATGGGCGCGCGCTTCGCGGAGAACGTGTCGTTCTATGTCTTCACCCTCGTTGTGCTGACGTATGCAACCGCGCAGGCCGGCGCAACCAAGTCCGATGTGTTGAACGGCGTGCTCATCGGCTCGGCGCTGCAACTGGTGGCGATCCCGTTCTTCGGCGCGTTGTCTGACCGGATCGGACGAAGGCCCGTGTATCTGGGCGGGGCGGCGGCACTGGCGCTGTTCGCGTTCCCGTTCTTCTGGCTGGTGGACACGCGCACGACGGCGGGTCTGTGGGTGGCCATCGCGACCGGCCTGATCATCCATGCCGCCATGTATGGCCCGCAGGCGGCGTTCTTCTCGGAGCTGTTTAGCACGCGCGTGCGATGCAGCGGGGCCTCGCTCGGCTACCAGCTCGCGTCGCCACTGGCCGGCGGGCTGGCCCCGCTCATCGCCACGGCGCTGCTCAAGTGGGCCGGCGGCCAGCCCTGGCCCGTGGCGCTCTACCTCATCGCCATGTCCGCCATCACGCTGGTGTCCGTGTGGTGCGCAAAGGAGACCAACCGGACGGAGCTGGACGACCGGTAGGCGAGTTCGCGCGGTAGGGTGAGACTCCGTCGAACCCCATCTCGAGCGAAGCGAGGCGAGCCACGCGAGCATCTCGGCTGAACGCGATTCTGAAGGGCGAACCGCGGATGACGCGGATAACGCGGATGGAGAAGGCAGTGCTCAGGAAACCCATTGGGATTGGTTTCATGACAGAGAATCGGAACGCATCCCCATCCGTGTCATCCGCGTTATCCGCGGTTTCAATTTCGGAGTCCCACTGAGCACTCCGCCAAGATGCTCGCTTCGCTCGCGCCTCCTGCGTCGGCAGATGGGGTTCGACGGAGTCTCACCCTACCGGTCTCTACCGGACGCGACGGCTCACTTCACAAAACACTCCGCCGGCATCCGTCCGGGACTGGTGACGTGCGGGACGAAACCCATCTGGCGCAGGACATCGGCTTCGAGATCCACGCCGGGGGCGAGTTCGCGGAGGTGCAGGCCGTCGGCCTTCAGCTCGAACACGGCGCGCTCGGTGACGTAGAGCACCTGCTGGCCGTTCTTCACCGCGGTGGGACCGTGGAAGCAGACCTGCGCCACGCGTGGCACGAACTTCGCCTTCTTCCCCTCGCGCACGATCTTCAGCACGCCATCAGCGGCATCCACCGCCAGCCCCTCGGTCCGGAACGTGCAGGCAAAGACCACGCGCCGCGCGCTCTGTGTGATGTTCACAAAGCCGCCTACGCCACAGAAGCATCCGTCCCCGAGCGCACTGACATTCACGCTGCCCTCGGCATCGACCTCCAGCGCGCCGAGCACGGCGATGTCCAGCCCGCCCCCGTCGTAGAAATCAAACTGCGACGGCTGGTCCACGACCGCCTCCGGATGCGCGCTGCAGCCGAAGCTCAGCCCGCCCGCCGGCACACCGCCGATGGGCCCGCTCTCGACGGTGAGCGTGAAGTCCGCCAGCCGTCCCGTCTCCGCTGCGACCGCCGCCACGGCCTCGGGCAGCCCAATGCCGAGGTTCACGATTTCTCCGGTCTGGATTTCACGGAGCGCACGACGGCCGATGATCTTCCGCTCGCTGAAAGGCAGTGGGGCAGGCTTCCAGCCTGCCTCACCGGGCGCCTCGCCCGCGTTTCCTTCTTGGGCAACACTTTGGCCATGCAGGCGTGTCGCCTGCCCCACTACGTAAGCCTCATTAAACGGCTCCGCAAAGGTCTGGTCGTGCTGCACGCCATCGGAGACCACGATGTAATCCACGAGCACGCCGGGCACACGCACGGACTTCGGATCATCAATGCGGTCCACGATCCGCTCGACCTGTGCGATGACGATGCCGCCGTGATTGCGCGCCGCCTGCGCGATGGGCAGCACCTCGCCGATGATCCCCTCGCGTTCCAGCGTGAGGTTGCCGCGTGCGTCGGCGGTCGTGGCGCGGATGAGGCCGACGGTGACGGGGAACGTGCGGTAACGCAGCCAGTCCTCGCCGTCGAGTTGGACCCGCTCGACGAGTGGCTCGGTCGTCCTCGCATTGAGCCGGCCGCCGCCATTGAGCGGGTCAATGAAGGTGTTCATCCCGATGCGGGTGAAGATGCCGGGCCGCTTCGCGGCGATCTCGCGGAGCAGCACGCAGAGGACACCTTGCGGAAAATTGTAGGCCTCGATTTCGTTCGCTAGCGCGAGCCGGCCCAGCTTGGGCGCGAGGTTCCAGTGGCCGCCGACGACGCGCTTGAGCAAGCCGGCGTGTGCCAGATGATTTAGGCCGCGGGCCGCGCGGTCTCCCTGTCCCGCACAATAAACCAGTGTGAGGTCGCGCGGCGAAGTGGTCCCCAAAAACCGCTGTTCCAGTGCGGACGAAAGCATTTCTGGATGGCCGGCACCTACGAAGCCCCCGACGGCCACGGTCGCCCCGGACGGGATGGCCGCCACCGCCTCGGCGGCGGAGACAATGCGGGCGGCGGCTCTCATGCCAAACGCGGAGTGCGGAATGCGGAATGCGGAATAAAGCGGTGTGCGCGCGGCAGCCCGCGGCCATTCCGCACTCCGCATTCGCCATTCCACATTTCCCTCACCCTCGCCATCCTCCGTTGACCTCGAGCGTCTGGCCGCTGACGTAGCTGGCGAGCGGGGAGCAGAGAAAAAGTGCCGTGTTTGCGACTTCCTCTGGAGTGCCGAGACGGGCCAGTGGAATGTTCTTGAGCATCTCGGCGCGGGTGGACTCGGGGATGGTTGCCGCCATTGCCGTGTCAATCACCCCCGGGGCGATGGCGTTGGCGCGGATGCCCCGGCGGGCGCACTCACGGGCGAGCACGCGCATCATCGCCTGCACGCCGGCCTTCGCGGCGGCGTAGTTCGCCTGGCCGAAGAAGCCCTGGATCGCCGCAATGCTGCCCATGCTCACGATGGCCCCATGGTCGCGCATGACTTCGAGGCCGAATTTGCAGCAATGGAAGACCCCCGTGAGGTTCACGTCCAGCACGGCCTCCCACTCGTCCGTGGTCATCTTGGCCACCGTGCGGTCGCGGAGGATGGCGGCGTTGTTGATGAGGAAGTCGAGTCCGCCATGCCGCGCCTTGACCGCCTGCATCATGGCGTGAACCGCCGTGGCGTCCGCAACATCCGCTGCGAGCACGTCGGCACTGTCGGGACGAAGCGCGTTCAACTCGGCGGCGAGGCGCTCGGCGTCCGTGCGGGTCGTGCCGACGTCAGGGTGGTTGAGCACAACGACGGCCCCGGCGGCGTGAAAGGTGCGCGCGATCTGCGCACCAATGCCTTGGGACGCGCCGGTGATGAGCGCGACGTGTGAGGTGAGATCAATGGCAATGGCCATGCGGTGCGGGGATGGAACTGGAATGAGGCGGAGATTTCAATGGGATTGCAGTTTGGGCCTCTGGCACCGAGTTGGCAGTTCCAGACTGTTGCAGCCGCTCTCCTTCACCCTGGCCCGCTTCCGCAAGCGGGGAAAACGCAGTCCGCGCCAGGTAACAAGGCGGGCCAGTGGCAGAGATTTTCCTTCTCCCAGCCGGCGAGGGCAGGGGGAAAGGGAGCGCGGCCACCGACGAGGAGGAGCGCGGCCTTCAGGCTGCAGAAACGTGAGCACGTCAACGTGGTTCGAACGCACTTTTCTTCTCCACCTTTCTGCGGCGTGAACGCCGCGCTCCGGGCACGGCGTTCGACGTTCAACCGTTTCAGCTTCGTTCAGGTTGCAGAACTTGAGTTGCGCCCGCGCGGTCTTGGCTTCGTGCATTCTTGCGCTTGTGCTAGAACCAGCCCGTGATATTGCACGAGAACATCCTCCGCGAAATCTGCGCCGCCCTCGGCGACATCTTCGCGCGCGGTCTGCACGCCGAGCAGACCGTGGACGCCCGGCTCAAGGCCAACCGCAAATGGGGCGCGCGTGACCGGCGGCTCTTTGCCGAAAGCATCTACGAAAACGTCCGCTGGTGGCGCTGGCACTGGCACCTCGCGGGACTGCCCGATGCCGAGTGCCTCCTGCCCGAAGCGATCACCGAGGCGCGCGTGCGCGTGCTGTGGGATGCGTATTGGGCCCGGCACGAGACGGCTCCGGCGGAAGGAACAGCCGCTCCGGTCGAGGACGTGTCGCCCGCCATCCGGGCCTCCATGCCGGACTGGTTCTACGAACTCGGGGCCAAGGAATTTGGCACCGAATGGCCCGGCCTTGTCGCGTCGCTCAACCAGCCCGCCGATGTCTTTGTGCGGGCGAACACGCTGCGCGCCACCGCTGCCGAATTGCAGGCCGTGCTGGCCGAGCAGGGCATCGAAACCCAGACCGTTGCGGGCCTGCCCGACGCGCTGCAACTCAAGGTCCGCCGCAAGCTCGGTAGCTCCAAGGCTTTTGCCGATGGCCTGTTCGAGGTGCAGGACGCCGCTTCCCAGCACGTCGCGCCGATGCTCCTGGTGGAGCCCGGGCAGACCGTGATCGACGCCTGCGCGGGCGCGGGCGGCAAGACCTTGCATCTCGCCGCGCTCATGCGGAACAAAGGCCGGATCGTTGCGCTCGACGTGCGCGAGAAAGCACTGCACGAGCTGTCCCGTCGCGCCCGGCGTGCCGGCGTGACGTGTGTCGAACTGGGCGTGGTGGACCGTGAAAAGGCCCCCGAGAATCTCACCGGCACCGCCGACCGCGTGCTGCTGGACGCGCCCTGCACCGGGCTGGGAACCCTGCGCCGCAATGCGGACGTGAAGTGGAAGATCACCCCGAAGGAGGTCGCCCGGTTCACTCGAATCCAGGCGCGCATCCTCCAGGACTATTCCGCCTTTCTGAAACCCGGTGGCAAGCTGGTGTATGCCACGTGCAGCCTGCTGCCGGAGGAGAACGAACGACAGGTGCAGGCCTTCCTGAGCACTCACGGGAACGAGTGGACCCTCGAGCAGGAATTGCATCTCCGCCCCGATCGCGAAGGTTTCGATGGCTTCTATGCCGCCCGGTTGGGCCGGAAGTAACGGGCCGGAGCGCGGCCTTCAGGCCGCAGAAACGTGAGCAGGCCACACATGCTTGGAGCGCACGTTTTCTGCCGATGCCTGCTTCAGTATGAGCGCCGCTGCTGCTAACGCTTCGCTTCCCCGAACTCACCCTCCTGACCGAGGGCGCGGCGCAGGGTGAACTGCGCCTTGTTGAACTCCGCCACGGTGGCCGTGTAGTCGTTCCGGGCGCGGGTCAGCTCCTGCTCGGCGAAGATGTTTTCCAGCACCACCCCGAAGCCCCGCTCCTTGCGTTCGCGCGTGAGCCGGAAGGCTTCCTCCGCCGTGGCCAGCGCCCGCTTCAGTGTGGCGAGCTGGGCGGCAAGCGAGTGGATGTGGGTGTGCGCCTCGACCACCTGGCGGATGACCTCGTCCTTCACTCTTTCCGCCGCGAGTGATGTCGCGGCCAGCCGGGCATCGGCGGACTTCTCGCGGCTGGAGTCGAAGATGCCCCCGGGACCGAGCCGCCAGCCCAGGGTGAGCGCGACGCTCTCAGTGTCACCGAAGTTGCCCACGGCGTTGTTGCGTCCACCGCCGAGACCACCGAAGAACGCCTGCGCGCCAAGGCTGGGAATCAAGGGGCCGACCGTGGCCGCATCACGGTTGCGTTTTGCTGCGGACGTGAGCGCCACGCCCTGCTTGAGTTCCGGCCGGGCGCCCAAGGCCAGGGCCACGAGCGAGTCCAGTGCGGTGTTCGTTGCGGTCAAGGTGAGTGGCAGCAGTTCGTTGTCGGCGGGGAACAGGTTCACGGCGGGATCAAGGCGGAGCACTTGCGCGAGCCGGGCTGCGGCCACGCGCTGCTGCTCCTGCGCTTGTTGCACCGCGAGCTGGTTGCGCTCCGCCTGGCCGCGGGCGCGGAGGGCATCGCCTTTGAAGATCAGGCCCAGTTCGACGCCGCGTTGAAGCTGCTCGGCATAGTCGCCCGCGATGCGCGTGGCATCCTCGGCCACGGCGGCGGTCGCGCGGGCCTTGACGAGATCGAAGTAACCGAGCGCCGCGTTGAACACGCTTTCCTGCCGCTGCGCCTCGACCGCGTGGTCCGCCGCCTGCGTGAGCTGCTTCGCGGCCAGTGACTTGAACCACGCCTCGCCCAGTTCCAGCCGCGCTTCGACGTTCGCTCCGAGCGTGTAGCTCTGCTTGCTGGCATCGAACATGTTTCCGGCCACGTCCTGAATGCGTCCATCGTAACGGCGGTAACCGATGCCAGGGGAGAGCCAGGGGAAGAAGTTGTAAAGCGCGGCATCCTGCGCGGCCTGCGCCTCGCGCAACCGCTCGCGGGCGAGCTGCACGTCGAGATTTTGCGCGCCGGCAAGCCGCAGCACGGTGGGCAGGTCAATGGGCTGTGATGTGGCTGAGTTCGTCGCGCCTGTAGCGAGGAAGGCGGAGCAAAGCAGAACCAGGCACCCCACGGTGGTTCGTCTCACCACGCCAGCGCTCAGGCAATTGGGATGCGCTGATTTCCAGCCCAGTCCCTTCCCCCTCACCCCAGCCCTCTCCCTCCGGGAGAGGGAGAAACGCAGTCCACGGATTGCCGACAGGAACGCCACAATACTACGAGCGCAGGCTGACTTTCCCCATCTCCCGGAGGGAGAGGGCCGGGGTGAGGGGGAAGGACGCGTGCTTGCACGACCCGCCAGGCTGGCCGCCGACTCAGCTTGGACCGCGGCTGCAAGCCGCCAGCACGGGCCGACTGAACACTGAACACTGAATACTGAGTCCTTCACTTGCCCTCCTGCACGTTGACCGCCTGCCCGTCGGCCAGGGTCATCTTTCCGACGAGGATCACCTTCGCCGATTCCGTCAGGCCGGAGACGATTTCCACTTTTGCCCCGTCGTTGAAACCAATCTTCACCGGCGTCTTCTTCGCTTTGCCGCCGTCGGCGAGGAAGAGGAAGGCGGCGGTCTTCTCCATCACCAGCGCTTCCGACGGGACGAGCATCACGCCGGTGTGCTTCTCCACGCCCACGCGCACCACGGCATACATGCCGGGGCGCAGCAGGTGACCCGGGTTCGGCAATTCGGCCTCGACGAGCATCGTGCGCGTCGTCTCGTCCAGCGCACCGGCGAACCGTGTGACCGTGCCTTCGAAGCCTTTGCCCGGCAGGCCGTCGAGCGCGACCTTCACCGGCTGACCCTTGGCAACGAGTGAGGCCTCCAGCTCAGTAATGGCCACCTGCACGCGCACCGTGTCGAAGTCCATGAGCGTGACGATGGCCGCATTCTGCGCGGCATTGCCGCTGGTCGCCGCCGGGATGAACGCGCCGAGGTCCACGAAGCGCGCCGTGATGATGCCGCTGAACGGCGCAGTGAGCCGGGTGAACTCGGCGAGTGTCCCGGTGCGTTGCAAACCTGCCTGTGCGACCTCGACCGCGGCGTTGAACGCGGCGACCACTGCCCGGGCGGCTTCCTGGCTGGCCTTGGCAGCCTCCGCCTGGGCGAGGGCGGCCTGGATGCCGGCCTCGGCTCCGGCGCGACGGGCGCTGGCCGCCTCGGCCTCGGCGGCGGCGGCTTCTGCGGCCGCCTGCAGGACACCGATCTGGGCACCGGCAGTTTCGAGCCGCGCTTTCGCTGCGTCCACTTGAGCTGGAACCACGAGGTCGGGGGCCTTGCGCCGGCCTTCGGCGAGGCGGTCGAAATCCAGTTTGGCGACATTCAACTCGGCCTGGGCTTTGGGCAGCTCCGCCTGCGCACGTGTCGCCACGGCCTTCGCCGCGTGCAACTCGGCCTCGGCCTTGTGCGCCTGGGCTTTGGCCAGGGCGATTTCCGCCTGCGTGCGGGCGATGTCGGCCTGGGATTTGGCAAGTTCCGCTCCGGCGCGGGCGAGGTCAGACTTGGCCTTGGCCAGTTCGCCCTTGGCGCGTGCGAGGTCCAGGATCAGCTCCGGAGCGTCCAGTTCGGCCAGGACCGTTCCGGCTTTGACGGCGTCGCCTTTGTCCACCGCGATGCTCTTCACGTATCCGGGCAGGCGCGCGTAAAGCGTGGCCTGCTGGAGCGGACGGATGGCCCCGGGCTGGGTGACGAAGCGGTGGACGTCGCCGCGAACTGGATAGACAAAATTAGCCGCGTTGGTGCCGAAGGTCACCAGATTGGCTGGTCGGCCGTTGATGGAGTAAACCGTTTGAGCATTGAGCTTGCAGGGCCAGACCAGCGTGATGACGAGAACCATTGCGAACGCTGGAAGCACACGTTGCCGGCATGGAGTCCCGCCTTCAGGCGGCGAGGCGTCCGGTCGTCGGTGGGCTTGCTGCGTAGCGTCTGGGTGGTCGCAGCATTCCGCTGGCTGAAGCCGGGACTCCGAACGCGGGTGAGGGTGCGAGGCGCATGCAAATGTCAGAGCCTCCTCACGTCGGCTGCTACCGGAATGGTTGGGTTTCATGACTGAGTTCATTTGGCGGCGCTGAACTGCTGGCTGTCCGCGTCGTCGGGGTCCAGGCTGGCGGAGCGGGTGTGCTTGCCGGCCATCACCACGGCGA
>CAZOCL010000270.1:0-9118 GCA_964578245.1 uncultured Klebsiella sp.
GGGCCACGGACGTCTTCCGCGACGCCGTGAAGCGCGCCGAGGACCGGGGCGTGACCATCTGCTTCGAACCGCTCGCACCCGTGGAGACCAACTTCGTGAACACCGCCGCCGACGGCATCAAATTCACCAAGCAGCTCAACTCACCGAACTTCAAGGTCATCCTCGACGTAAAGGCCATGTCCTCCGAGGCCAAGCCCATACCGCAGATCATCCGCGAGAGCAAAGGCGACTTCGCCTACTTCCACGCGAACGACGTGAACATGAAGGGCCCCGGCTTCGGCGACGTGGATTTCAAGCCCATCGCCGCCGCGCTCAAAGAAGTGGGCTACGACGGCTACGTGTCCGTGGAGGTGTTCAACTTCGACGAGGGTCCCGAAGTCATCGCGACGAAGAGCATCGAGTATCTCAAGCGCACCTTCGCCTGAGCCCCGTTCGGAGTCCCGCCTTCAGGCGGCGGAACCGCACCAGCGATCAGGACGCCCCGCGCGCAGCGCCATAGCCAGTCGAACGCCCGGCTGGCTGAATCCCCAATGACTATCGGTGGGACAGCCGATGAGGAGCACGACGCACGTCTTCTCCCTCTCCCTTCCTCGGAGGAGGGGAGAGGGTTGGGGTGAGGGGTGCGCCCGGCGGCAGCCCACCGACTTGCATTGGGAATTGGCATGATTCAAGCAAGGCCCATCTGACCCTCTGGTTCATGGTGAGGGGGCGCGCGGAAGCATCACCACACGGCCACGGAGTTCCGCTAGGCGTTGGTCCCGTGCCGGCGGCTTGCAGCCGCCGTCTTTGGCCCCAGCACGACGAACCGGTTTGAACCCGAATTCTGAAACAGGAAACTAGCAACCACGGATGAACACCGATGCACACGGATAATAACCTCGCCGGCTCGCCGGGAGTTACTTGCCCCACGCTCGACCGTTCGGCCCCTGCTCGGCCTTCTCCGATCTGTGTCCATCCGCGTCCATCCGCGGTTGAATTTCGGAGTTCGCCGCTTCACCGCACCGGCACCCGCTCCACCACCGCCGCTTGCAAGTCCGGGGCGAGGACGGCGGCCGTCCGTGCCGGCGAGAGCATGCCTTTGGTCAGGAACATCGTGTTGCCCGCGTTGTCCCGCAGCTTCAGAGTCACGCGCACAAGATCGCTGAGATTTCCCCGGTTGCAGTAGCCTTGCCGCGCCATCGCCACGGACAGGACTTCGCGCACTGCGCGGAAGCGCGCATCGGTGCGCAGCCCGCTCTGGTCAATCATCGTCATCACTGTTGCCGCCCCGATCCGCAGCAGGTCCGCGTCGCCCGCCATGGTGTCGAACGATGCCAGGGCCGTCCGCTCGCCCGTGGCCTGGGTCGGGATGAGGCTGCGCAGCGCCTCGAACTGATGCAGGAGGATGCGTGCCCGGATGAGCGCGTCCGCGTGCTCCTGGTCACGGACGTCGAATTGCCGGAGAAACCGTTCCTGGTCCGAGGCCGTTTCGGACGCCAGCCAATACGCGTCCGTGCCTTCGGCGAACACTCCTTGCCGTTCCGCCATGCAGGTCAACGGTATCAGCAGCGCCAGCCCCGTGTCCTGCCGGCGATGCAGGTTCCTTCGCGTCGCCTCGGCCATCGCCGGGCCGAGCAGGGCGGCCTGACCGAGCAGGTGATCCAGACTGGCGTGCAGCGGGTCGAAGATGATTTCCAACTGGTGGGCCGCCTCTTGCAGCAGGAGAAACAGTGGCTCCTGGTCCGCGATGACTCTGGCCCGCAGCGACCGGAGCACCGCCATCTGCCGGGCGATGGAGCCGCCGGCATCGTCGCCCTCAGCGGGCCGGGTCAGGACATCCGGCAGTTCGTGGACGCTCCCCGCCAGGCGGGCCGCCAGGTAGAACTCCACCAGCGACTGGTGCGTGATCTCCTCCAGCGTGTCGAAATCCCGCTCTCGATCCTGGACGTAGTCCACGACAGGTTGCAGATCGAGGAACGTCAGTCGAACCGGAACCTGACCTAGCGGCACGGGCGGCACATCCTTGCAACCCCAGAGACCCAGCAAGGCGAGCACCGCCTCGTTGGCCTGACCGTCAATCCCGCGCCGAGCCAGTTGCCGCCGAAGCATCGGCGCGCGGTGCGGGTTGTAATACGCGTCAAAGGCCTGGGGATCCACGATCAGGCTGTCCGTGCTGGCACGTGCCTGGTTGTTCAGCTTCGCCGCCAGCCCCGTCCGGAAGGCCTCGTGAATGGCGCCTGCCAGGACCCCGACGGTGCGCTGATCACTCGCACAGCCGTCCAGCCATTCCCGCAGATGTCGCGTCGGTAAGTCCACCCGGCTCGATGAGGCCGGCTGTTTCTTGATGGCCACCGCGCGCTGAATTTCCTCCAGCGCCGGCACCACCGCCTGGCCGTTGCCCAGCTTCAACCGCAATTGATGGCCCGCCGGAAGGGGCAGGGCGGCCTTGATGCGGTCCATCAAGCCGGCGAACTCGGTGGGCTGCAACCCGTAGTCACACTCGCCGCCCGACTGCCAGGCCTGCATCTGCTCCAAGGCCGGCAGCGTAAAGGTCAGCGTCGCATGGTAGAGCCGCGCATCCCGCCGTTTGCCCAATGGATTTTTTGGGTCCACCTGCCGCAGCCGCCACAGCAGCCCGCCGAGAAAGAAGCCCAGCACCAGCGCCCGTCGCTCGCCCGGCTTCAGGGCGTCCGACGCGAGACATTCGGTGATGTGCACGATCCGGGCTTCGTCCACTTCCGCCGGAAAGTCCTGGTGCACCGCCTGCACCGCCCGGTGCCATTCCACCTGATTTTCCCGGTCCGGCAAGACGCGGGAATTCCTCGTGGCGACTACCGTCAGCGGCGCGTCACTCAGAAGGTGGCTCACCAGCTTGTCCGCGCCCGCCCACGGATGACGAAACGTGCGCCAGCGGGCCAGCAGTTGCGCGTAAGCGGCCGGATAACTGGTCGCCAGTTCCTTCAGAAGGACCAGCGCAATGGACGACGCCTCGGTCTGGTCATGCTCCATTACGTCCTGCGCTGCTCCCAGCAGCAGCGAAGTTTCCTGTGGATGGCGGCTGGCCCGCTTCAGGGTGCGAACGAGACGTTTGATGCCTTTCGGGTTCCTGGCGCGGGCACCGAGCAGGTGAATCGCCGCCTTCTCACGCCGCGCCTCTTCGCGGGCCATGGCCGAATCGAGCCCGACGATGAACTGATGCATTTGGCGACGGTAGTAATACCGCTCCCGATCCTCCCAGTTGGTCTTGAACTGGCTGCAGCGGTCTTTCAACAGGCTGTCGAACACGTGGGCCATGAAGAGCAGCGCCACGATGTCCATGATGAAATCCACCGCGCTGCTGCTGGCGGTGTCGCCCTTCAGGAGCGCGACCAGCCCGTAGCTCAGCAGCAGCGCCAGGGTCTTTTCCATGCCCTCGCTGAGCAGCCGAGTGATGATCATCGTGTGGATGCGGAAGCGGAGCCGCTCCCATCGGCTCAACGTCAGGAAGGGCAGGTAGATGTGGCCCTGCTCAAACTGCGGCTCGATCTCCTTCAGCGCCTCCCGGAACAACGCGGTCGCCCGGGCCAGCAGTGCGGGGTCATCCTGCACGCGGACCGGCCCGAAGCCGCCGGTGGTCGGCCGCATCAGATACCGGTTGACCACGCCTTCCTTGAAAAACGGGCTGAGGAAGAAACCATTCTGCTCGAAGTTGTCCCGCAGCGATTTGTCTTCGTCGATGAAGACCGGCTGCGCCAGGCCCTGCCGGCGCGTGTGTTCCCGCCATTGGTCGCTGGCGTAATACGCGGCGGCCGCCTTGGCGACGTCGTAAAGCAGGCTGATCTCGATCCGATATTTGAGATTCCGCCGCCGGTGCGCTACATACTCGCTCCAGTGTCGCGCGGCAAAATCCAGATGTCGCCGCAGCCGCCGCACCACCGACGCGGTTTTGGATTTGGTCTCTTCGTAGCTTCGTTTGTCCAGCTTGGCCCGGAGAAACAGGAGGCGGTAAACGTAGGGGAGCAGCAGGGCGACGACCACCAGCGCCAGTGGGGACAGCATCAACGCCGTGTCCGCTGCCGCACGGGTGGCGGACTCGATGAAGTCGTGATTGATCAAATCCATGCTCCCCCGCTCAGAAACCGCTCACCTCGTGCGCGAGCTCGCCCCGCACCGGGCTATGCCGCCTGATCCAGCGCCACGTCCGCCGGCAGCTTCAGCCCCGTCTCATCCAGCTTGGCCAGCAGTTCCGCCACCACCGCCGTGGTGTCCGTGCGGTCGAAACGCGCCTGATAGTTCAGCAGGATGCGGTGGTTCAGCACGGAGGGCGCGATGGCCTTCACATCCTCGAAGCCCGCCGTCGGCCGGCCCGCGATGAGCGCATGCGCCCGGGCCGCTTCCGCGATGGCGATGGCCGCGCGCGGTGAGGCACCGTAGTTCACGTATTTGTTGATCGCGTCGGTCGCTTCCGCCGCACCACGATGCGTGGCGGCCACCATCCGGGCCACGTAACGGGCCACCGGGGCCGGCATGAACACTCGGTCCATCACTCCGAAAAGATGCTCCAACTGACCCTTCTCCATCTGCCACGTCGGCTCGGGCAGTTCGCCGCGCCGACGCTCGCTGATGATCCGCGCGAGCACATCCGCATCCACATGGTTGAAGAGCAGGCGGAAGAGGAAGCGGTCAAGCTGTGCCTCGGGCAGCGGATACGTGCCTTCGAGTTCGATGGGGTTCTGGCTGGCGAGAACGAAGAAGGGCTGCGGCAACTTGCGCGTGACCCCAAGCAACGTTACACAGCTCTCCTGCATTGTCTCCAGAAGCGCAGACTGGGTCTTGGGTGAGGCGCGGTTGATTTCATCGGCCAGCAGGATGTTCGTGAAGACCGGTCCGGGCTGGAAGGTCATCTCGCGCTTGCCGGTCGCGGTGTCCTGCAGAATGTGCGTGCCCAGCACGTCGCCCGGCATGAGGTCGGGCGTGAACTGCACGCGCTTGAAATCGAGCTGCAGGATGCGGCCCAGCGTGCGGATGAGCGCGGTCTTGCCGAGTCCAGGCAGCCCCTCGAGCAGGATGTGGCCCCGGCTGAGAATCCCGATGAGCACCAGCCGATGCACATCTGCGCGTCCGAGCAGGATGCGATCGAGCTGGTCCAGCGCTTTGGCGCAAAGCTCGGCCGCGGGTTTCAACTCCTCCGGTTTCAGAACAGTCGGGGTGGTCATCGCCGGAATAAAAACGCGCGGCCCGGCTGCTGACGAGCAAAAATGGATCGCCCTCGGAGCGCGGCGTTCACGCCGCAGCAAGCAGCAATCGGGACAAGTGCGTTCGGGTCAGCAATGTCCAGCTCACGCCAGCTTGCTTAGCGAGATGCCGCCGACCGCCACAATCCGGCCGGACTTGTCGTGGATGGGAAACTTAAGCGTCAAGTAGTGCACCCGGCCCTCGGGTTTGTCCACGAACTCCTCCTCACGCACCGGCACGCCTTTTTCGATGACCAGGCGGTTCACTTCGATGAAGCGCCTCGCCATCTGCGTGGGAAAAATCGCGCTGCACGACTTGCCGAGGGACCGTTCGCGCGAGATCCCGGTGGCCTCCTCCCAGCCCCGGTTTGCCATCAGCAGCAGCCCGCCGACCGACCAGACGTAAAACGGTTCCGTGACGGAGTCCGCCACGGCGCGCAGAAAATCGCATTCATTGTCCAGCCCGAGCGCCAGTCCCTGCAACTGCGGTGTCACCAGCAAGGTTGATCCAGATGGTGGCGTGCTGGGCTGGGCCGCAGCCGGCTTCGCTTCGGTAGCCCGGCGACGGCTGCTGGTGGGTTTGGTTGTTGGTGTCAAACGCGGGAAAGCATGCAGAAACGCTCAGGACTTCCAAGCGGAAAGCCAGCGAGCGGACGACTTTGAGCTTTATTTTCGAGGAAACTTGGACATTGTCTCCCCACCCATGGGTGATCCGCGAATTCCGGTGGAAGTGGTTCTGGGAGTGCAGACCGGGCAGGCAACTGGCCCATGGATGCGCACCGCGAATTCATACTTTAGTTCCGCCAGGTTGCGTATCGGTCGTCGGCCTCACCGCCGGTGGTCCACGTTGACAGCGTGACATGAGCGCCTCGGACCATTTCCGTGACCTTCCGATCCTCGGCAAGCTCCGGGTGCTTATCCTCAGCTTTTCGCTCCTGTCTCTGCTTCTGGTAGGAGCCACCTTTTTCTGCTTTGCCGACACCTGGTCGCACGCCGATACCCGCCACGACCTGGTTACACTGGCCCGGCTCCTCGAACTCTCCGTCGCCGACCCTCTCGCGCGCAACCAGCCTGCGGTGACCCAGCTTGCCCTCGACGCGCTGAAGGAGAATCCGAACCTCGCCGCTGGCGCGGTGCTCCGGCCAGGCAGCGGAATTTTTGCGCAGTTTGGCCTGGAGAATGCCCGGTCGCCCCTGCCGCAGCCGCTGCCCGCCGAAGGCTTTCACGCGGAGCGCTTGGAACTGGTGAAGACCGTCCGTTCCGCCCAAGGCGTGCTGCTGGGCACCATCTATCTGCGGGCCGACCTTGCCCGGCAGCGGGCGTTCGAGTGGAACTGGCTGGGCCTTGCGTTGCTCGGTGTGCTGGCCGCCACCTTGCTGACTCTGGCCTTCGCCACGCGCATTGAGCAGCTCATTGTCGGACCTGCGCAGGGGCTGGCCCGTGCCGCCGAACTGCTTCGGCGCGAGGAGAATTTCACCATCCGCGCACCCGCGAGTGGTCTGGACGAGCTGGGCCAGATGGTGAACGCCTTCAACGAGCTGCTCGCGCACCTGCAGCTTCGCGACACGGAACTGCGCCGGCATCGCGACCACCTCGGTGACCTCGTCGCGCAACGCACCGCGGAACTCATGGAGATGAATCATGCGCTCGCCGAGGCGCAGACGCTGGCGGCGGACGCCGGGCATGCCAAGCGTTCCTTCCTCACGAACATGAGCCATGAGCTGCGCACGCCGCTCAATGCGATCATCGGCTACAGCGACATGCTCATCGAGGAATCCGGCAAGCTCACTGAGCCGGAGGCACTCGCCGACCTGCAACGCATCAACACCGCCGGCCGCCACCTGCTCACGCTCATCAATGGCGTTCTCGATTTGTCGAAGATCGAGGCCGGGAAGCTGATCCTTGACTGCGAGGAATTTGATCTGGTGGCGCTGGCCCGTGGCCTGGTGGACACGGTGCGTCCGCTCGCGTTGAAGAACGAGAACCAGCTCGAACTGGAAGTGCCAGGCACCAGTCTCAAGGTGCATGGCGACTCCTTGAAGATTGGCCGCGCGCTCCTGAATCTGCTGAACAACGCCTGCAAGTTTACCACCAAAGGCGTGGTGAAGCTCCGCCTGACCGAGGAGGAGGTCGAAGGCCGTCCGTGGGTGGTGGTCCACATCAGCGACACGGGCGTCGGTATGACCGGGGAGCAGATGGATCGGCTGTTCCAGGCCTTTTCCCATGCCGATACCGCCACCGCGCGCAAGTTTGGCGGCCCCGGGCTGGGGCTGGTGATCAGCCGCAAGTTCATCGAAGCAATGGATGGCACGCTGACCGTCACGAGCGAGCCGAAGCATGGGTCCACTTTTACCGTCCGGATTCCGGTCAAGCCGGTCGTTTCGACCGCGGCGTTCCCCGGGGCGGTGCTGCCGCCAGCCCCCAATGAGAAGGCCCCGACGGTGCTCGTGATTGACGATGATCCCGGCACGCGCGACCTCATGGTGCGGTTCTTTCAGAAGGAAGGATTTTCGGCCCGCACCGCGGCGGACGGGCCGCAGGGGCTGCTGCTGGCGCGCCAGCTCCATCCGGTGCTGATCACGCTCGATGTCATGATGCCGGAAGTGGACGGCTGGTCGGTGCTCTCCGCGCTCAAGGCGGATCCGACCGTGGCGGGCATCCCCGTGGTGATGGTCACGGTGACCGACGAGCACGACAAAGGCTTCACGCTGGGAGCCGCCGAGTTCCTCACCAAGCCAGTGGACTTCGCGCGGCTGTCAGGCCTGCTGCGGGAGTATTGTCCCGTGCCCGGCGACCGGCCGATACTGGTGGTGGAGGACGACGAAATCTCACGGCACCTGCTGCGGCGCAATCTGGAAAAGGAAGGTTACCCGGTCATGCTCGCGACCAATGGCCGCGACGCGCTCGAAATGATCCGCCTCCGCTTGCCCTCTGTCATCTTGCTCGACCTGTTGATGCCGGAGATGGATGGCTTCGCCTTTGCGCAGGCCGTGCGCGAGCGCAAAGACATGCGCGATGTGCCCATCGTCGTGCTGACCGCCAAGGACCTCACCGATGAGGACAAGGAACGTCTCAACGGCAGCGTGGCGGTCATCCTCCAGAAACAGACCCTCACCCCGGAGAGCCTGCAAACTGAACTTCGCGCTGCACTGGCCCACCACCTCAAGCTGAAGCCCAAAGCGTGAACCGGAGGGCGGCGTCCAGCCTGCTTCCCCTGTGCTGCCAGGCGAGCCGGAACGGTGCAGAGGGATCACCGGTGAAGGTCGTATCGATTAAAAATTTCTGCGTTCATCGCGTCTCTATGGTCAACTTGGGCCTCCTGCAATCCGGCGACCACGCTGGACGCGCCGGGCGTTGCCGCCTATTTTCCCCGCGCATGAATCTGGCGTCCCGCCCGTTGGTTATTGCCGGCCGTGAGTTCCGCTCGCGGCTCATTCTGGGCACTGGCAAGTTTCCGTCGCCCCTGGCGATGCGCGACGCGCTGGCCGCCAGCTCCACGGAGATGGTCACCGTGGCGCTGCGGCGCGCGGACCTGAGCGGCCAGAAGGACCCCTTCGCCAACATCCTCGAGTTCATTGACCCCCAGCGGTATCTGCTCCTTCCGAACACCAGTGGCGCGATGAACGCAGAGGAAGCCGTCCGGCTCGCGCGGCTCGCGGTGGCCGCCGGCCTGCCCAAGTGGGTGAAGCTCGAAATCCATCCTGACCCGCGCTACCTGCTGCCCGATCCCATCGAGACGCTCAAGGCCGCCGAGATCTTGGTGAAAGAAGGCTTCACGGTCCTGCCATACATCAACGCCGATCCCGTGCTCGCGAAGCGTCTCCAGGAGGCTGGCTGCGCCACCGTCATGCCGCTGGGTTCTCCCATCGGCTCCAATCGCGGCCTGCAGACCCGCGACCAGCTTCGCATCATCATCGAGCAGGCCA
>CAZOCL010000271.1:0-9069 GCA_964578245.1 uncultured Klebsiella sp.
GGCGAGGGGTTCGTCCACGGCTGGCCGAACTCATCGAACCACTGGCTGCGCGACCAGCCCTCGACCGGAATCACCGTAAGGTCCGCATTGAACCCCCGCTCGGCATTCACCAGGCGCGCGACCTCGCCCAGCGTCATGCCGTGGCGCAGCGGGACTTTGTGCCACGCCACGAAGGAGTTCGTGCCCACCAGCAGCGGACCTTCCACCGCGTTGCCACCGATGGGATTTGCGCGGTCGAGCACAATGAACTTGAGCTTCGCCTTCGCCGCCGCTTCGAGGCAGTTGATGAGCGTGGCGGGATAAGTATAGAAGCGGCAGCCGATGTCCTGGATGTCGAAGACGAGTGCATCCAGTCCCGCGAGCTGCTCCGGCGCGGGCGAACGGCGGACGCCGTAGAGGCTGAAGACGGGGAGGCCCGTCTGCTCATCCTTCGAGTCCGATACCTTGTCATCCACCGCGCCACGGATGCCGTGCTCGGGACTGAAGAGCGCCTTGAGCTGCACCCCGGGCGCCTTGTGCAGCAGGTCAATCGTCGCGTGGCGCGCGCGGTCCTGGCCGGTGTGATTTGTAATGAGGCCAAGCTTGAGGCCTTTGAGCGGTGCGAACTTGTTCTTCACCAGCACGTCAATGCCGTTGAGCACCGGCGCGGCGGTATCCACCTGGCCGACACTGGGGCGCAGACGACCGGCGGTGGCGGCGTCCTCGCGCGGCAGCAGCGCCCCGGGCACGTAGGCGAAGTTGAAGTTCCGCACCGCCTCCGCCGCCAGCGTGCTGATCCGGGTGCGCACGGCGATGACGCTGCCCGCCTCGGTGGGGTGGTTGCGGTTCGAGAGGAAGATCAGGAACGTCTTCGAGAAGGGGTCGATCCAGATGCTCGTGCCGGTCCAGCCGGTGTGCCCGTAGGAACCGATGGGGAAGAGCCGGCCGCGCGGACCGCTGTAGTTCGTGTCAATATCCCAGCCCAGCCCGCGCCGGCCCGCGACGCTGGCCGGGGTCTGCACGGAGGTCCACAGGCGCACGGTCTCGGGCTTGAACACGCGGACCCCGCCGAGTTCGCCTTCGTTGAGCAGCATGCGGGCGAAGCGCGCGAGGTCGCTGGCGGTCGTGAACAGTCCCGCGTGTCCGGCCACGCCGCCCATGCGGCGGGCACGCGGGTCATGCACCACGCCGCGCACCGGCACGCCGTTCTCGACCTCCGTGGGCGCGATGCGCGGGAGCTTGGCGCGTGGCGGGTTGAAGCCCGAGTCCGTCATGCCCAGCGGGCCGAACACCTCGCGCTGCACGAACTGGTCGAGCGGCAGCTTGCTCACGCGGCGGACGATCTCGGCCAGCATGATCATGGAGGTGTCGCTGTAGATGATCTTGGTGCCGGGCGGAACCGCGAGCTTCTCCGCACAGCTCAGCTTGATGGCCGCATCGTAGCCCATCCAGTCCGGCTTGAGGCCGATGTCCGGCCGCAGCCCGGAGGTGTGCGTGAGCAACTGGCGGACGGTGATGACTTCCTTCCCCTGCGAGCCGAACTCCGGGATGAACTTCACCACCCGATCCTCCAGGCCGACCTTGCCCTGCTCGATCAAGCGCATGATCGCTGGCGTGGTGGCGATGACCTTGGTGAGGGAGGCGGCGTCGAAGAGGGTGTCTTCGGACATCGGCTCGATCGCGGGGACCCATGCGCGACTGCCATAGGGCTTGTGATACATTGCCCCAGGCCGTTCCAACCATAAGACTCCACCGGGAAACTTCTTGTCCGCGATGCCTTGGCTGACGGTGGCGTCCAACTCCGCGAGCTTGGCTTCGTAGAATTCGGCGTCCGGTGATTTTGGCGCCAGCGGGATGCCGGCTCCTGTTGATGGGGGAGCCGGTTGGGTGATCCGTTCCGACCGGCACCCAACCAACAGCAGCCCGAGGGCGGCGGCGAGAATCTGTTCAGTTCGGCGCAAATGCATGGCTTGAGTGCCAAGGTTTTACGCGACACGGCCAGAGTGGGCAAGTCGCGCAGCTCACACCATCAAGCAGAGCAGGCGGACGAGCGTCTTCCTGGTAGAACTGCCCCCTGAAGATCCGCGTTCATGCTCGGAGCGCAGTGGTCAGCGTGGCGGAAGCAGGGCGGCTGGCGGCAGTCCCTTCTGTCTGGCCGCAGCCAACGCGAGCTGGCGGACGACGCAGGCGAGGAAATGCTCCACCTGGAAAGGCTTGGTGAGATATTCGGCCGCTCCCAGTGAGAAGGCCTGTGCCCGCATCTGGTGGTCATGATGGACGGTGACGAAGATGATGGGAATGTGGCGCAGGCGAGGGTCGGCCTTCAACCGGCGGCAGACGTCCAGGCCGCTAATCCCGGGAAGGCGGATGTCCAGCAGGATCAGATCGGCCGGTTCCTTGGCCAAGTGCAGAATGGCCGCTTCTCCCGTTGTGACCACGGTAGAATCCACCGACGCACGGGTCAGCGCAGCGCGCAGAAACCTGGCCATGTCCGCCTCATCCTCAACGATGAGCACATGACCGACCGGATGGGGGACCGGTGCACTGACGGGCGACGTGTCCGGCAGGGCGCGATTCACGCCTCCGCGAAGCGTTGTCCCAGTTCCTGTTCGATGCTCAAACATCGCAACAACTCTAGCAGCGGGGGCGGTCAATGAAAAGCGGGTCCTGCCGCCTGACACTGCCAGCCGGCTCGCTCGGACGAAGGTGCCGGTTCACCCTGTCCCCGCTGCTGGGACACTGTGAGAGACAAGCCAGCACGCGCGCCTTGACATGCACCGGCTCATACGGCTTGGTCAGGTAATCCACCGCCCCAAGGCGCAAGGCTTCAGCCACGGCCTGATGGCTCGTTTCGCCGCTCAAGAACAGGATCGGGATTTGTTTCTGTTCCGGGACCTGTTTCAAACGCCGGCAGACTTCGAGACCACTGATCCCGGGCAGATGGATGTTCAGGAGGATCAAGTCGAACTGCAGCTCCCGGACCAGTTCCAGCGCCTGCTCGCCAGATTCCACCATTGTGCATTCAACCCCCAAGGACCGCAGTAACTGCCGCAAGTCCAGCGCAATGACAGCATCGTCATCCACGACCAGCACATGGGGAAGGGCGGCGTTCATGTTGGCGGTGGCCGGTAACGGGAAAGCTCGGTGCCATCGTAGCTTTTCAGCGACGCCTCGCAACTGGAATGCGCAACAAGCCGACGCCGGAAACGTCTCTATTCCACCTAAGGCCGAATGTCTCCCGCCACCTTCCCGGGTCGTCATGCCTTGAATGTGATTATCGTGGTCGTAGGTTTCTATACGGGACGCTCCGGCACTTCATGCCTCCCTGCGCCCCAACGAGAAAGCATAAGCGTATGAGAACAAAGACACTAATTCTGTTATTGGGAAGCGCCCTGACGCTCAACTTGGGAAGCGTCAGCCGCGCGGATGAAATGAAAGACCTGGAACGCTCCGTGGTCGCCCTTGATGCAGCAGGCAAAGATCCAGCCAGCCATGTGCGTGTTTTCGCCTCCATATCGGTGGACACCGGCGTGCCGGTCCCCACGCTTGAAAAGCAGAAGGCCGACAGCAGCCTGGGCTTTGGCGGCGTGTTCATCGCCAACAAGCTGGCCAGTGCCACGGGCAAAACCTTCGACCAGATCGTGGCCGCCCACAATGCTGGCCAGGGCTGGGGTGAGATCGCGAAGGCGAACAACCTAAAACTCGGTCCGTTGGTCAGTGCGGCGAAGCAGTCCGAAAGCGCGCTGAGCAAGGGCAAAGACGGCCAGCGTGGATCCTCGGGCAACGCTGGTTCAGGGACGGGAAGCAGCGGCAAGGCCGGCGGTGGCGGGCGTGGTGGCGGGAAGAAATAGTTTGAGCCGGTCGCCCCTTCGGCTCAAAAAAGATTCCGCAGTCCGCCTCACCCCTGAATAAAATAGCTCAGGTTTTCCAGTTCGATGGCCAGGTTGACGTTGTTCACGGTCACCTCTTCCGGCACCTGCAGCACGATCGGCGCGAAGTTCAGCACGCCCACGATGCCCGCATCCACAAGCTGGTTCGCCACCTCTTGAGCCGCCGTGACCGGCACGGTGAGGATCGCCATCCGGACACCGCGGTCCCGGATGACGCGGGGCATCTCGTGCATCGGCAAGATGCGCGGGAACGTGGTGCGCGCCCGGGCCTTCTGCGGCTCGGCATCAAACGCCGCGACCACCTCGAAGCCCTCCGGCCCGAACCCCTGATAGGCAAGCAAGGCCGCACCGAGATTGCCGACGCCGACGAGCACCACCGGCTGCAGGCGGCTCGTGCCAAGCACGTCGGAGATCATTCCGGCGAGCTGCTCGACGTCATAGCCCAGCCCGCGCGTGCCGAAGGTGCCGAAGTAGGCGAGATCCTTGCGCAACTGCGTGGACTTCACCCCTGCCGCCCGGGCGAGCGCCTCGCTGGAAATGGTGGGCAGCCCGTTGTCCTTCAGGCGCAGCAGGCAGCGCAGATAGATCGAAAGGCGATAGACCGCCTTGCGCGGAATCTCGGGGCGCGCGTTCTTTTTCAAGGTCGCGGCAAGTTACGCACGGAGCCGGGCCGGGGCAAGTCCGGCGGGGACCGTGGCGGCAGGCGTCCTCGCCTGCCGTAGAACCGGGCGTCCCGCCCGGTGGACTGGGCGCACAGCAGTTCTGGAGGCAATGGAACTTCCCAGCCCGATCCGGACGGCAAGATGCCGCCCTCTACAGCAGGCGCAGACGCCTGCCGCCGCCGGGTTTGCGACGCGCTCAGCCAGACCGCTCTGTCTGCCCGTCCTTCACCGTGCTGATGACTTCGCCCTGATGCAGGCGGGTCTTCAAGGTCTGGGTGGGCTGGGTGTCCCCTGCCCTTCGCAGCACCTTCCCTGTGGCGGCATCCGTGGTGATGGAGTAGCCGCGGGCGAGAACGTTCTCGGGCGAGAGCAGGCGCAGGCGGTCGGTCAGCGCGGCGTGACGCTGGCGGAGGCGGTCGAGGCGGAAATGCGTCTGCTCCTGAAGCCGGTGGCTCAAGGGCGCCAGGTGCTCGCGGCGCAGCGCCAGCAAGGCGGAAGGCTTGAGGCGCAGCAGTCCAGTCGTGGCCTGCTGGAGCCGCTGCCGCTGCTCGCGGAGGCGCGTCTTGGTCTCGCGGCCCAAGGCCACGCCCGCATCGTCCAGCCGCTGCGACCATTCCTGCAAACGTCGTCGCGGATGCGCGAGCCCAAGCCGGTGCTGGACCTGGGCGAAGCCTTCTTCCGCCGCCTCCAAATGCTGACGGGCCAGTTGTCGCAGCCGGTCGGAAGCGTCCGCCACGAACTCCCGGCTCGCGAACGCGCCCTCGGTGATCAGTTCCGCCGCCGCGCTCGGAGTGGCCGCGCGCAAATCCGCGACGAAGTCCGCGATGGTGAAATCGATCTCGTGCCCGACCGCCGAGACTACGGGCACCGCCGACTCGAAGATGGCGCGGGCGACGACCTCCTCGTTGAAGGCCCACAGGTCTTCGAGCGAGCCGCCGCCGCGGGTGATGAGGATCAAGTCAAGCGGAGTAGTGGAGTGATGGAGTGGTGGAGTGGTGGAGTGCTGGCTCTTCCCATCACTCCAAGACTCCAACACTCCACTACTCCATTGATTCAGCATTCTCACTGCGCCGGCCACCTCGCGCGCCGCCCCGTCTCCCTGCACGCGGCACGGCACGAAGACGATCTCCAGCCCCGGCTGGCGGCGCTGGATGACGTGCAGCACGTCTCGGATGGCCGCGCCGGTGGGTGACGTCACGAGGCCGATGCGTTGCGGGTAGCGCGGGAGCTTGCGCTTGCGGTCCAGCTTGAAGAGGCCTTCCGCCGCGAGCTTCTCTTTGAGCCGCTCGAAGGCCGCCTGCAACGCGCCCACGCCCTGCAGTTCCGCGCTGCTGACGATGAGCTGATACTGTCCGCGCGCCTCATAGACCGTCACGTCGCCGGTGAGCAGCACCTTCTGGCCGTCCTGCAGGAGCGAGCGGTGCGGGACCGAGGTGTTGCGGAAGAGCACGCACGCGAGCTGCGCGCCCGCGTCCTTGAGCGTGAAGTAAACGTGCCCCGACGCCTGCGCGCGGAGGTTGGTGATCTCGCCGGAGACCGCGACCTGCCCGACGCTTTTCTCCAGCAGCCGCTTGATGTTCCCGGTCAGCTCCGAGACGGACAGCACCTTGCGCACCGCTTCCGTCGGGAAGAGTTCGCCGAAGTCCCATTGAGATTTGGAGGGTTTGGCCACGAGGGGAGGATTTAGCCACAAAAGGGCGCAGAAGGCGCAAAAAAGAGGACGGGGAGGGATTGCTTCGACCTCTCATTAGCCACGGGCTTTAGCCCGGTGTTGGGGCGGGCGCACGCGGGAGCCGTTTCAACGGCTTTCGCGTTGGGGACCGCACCTCGCCCGTCCGCAAACCGTTGAAACGGTTTGCGGCATCGCGCGCCGGACACACCCGGCTGAAGCCGGGTGCTAATGAGAGGGGCAACCGCCCATTGCCCCGGCGGGACGCTAGTGAGGCGGGTGCATGCTCTTTGCCCCAACGGGGCAATGGAATACAGCCCAGGGTTGCGCGCAGCGCTACCCTGGGAAACCGCCTCAAACAAATTCCCCGCCCTGAAGGGGCGGAAGAGGCGCGCGGAGGATTGATGCGAGCCTGTGCCCCTACAGGGCACCCCGATATTGTGCGCCACACCCAGGGTAGGCTGCGCTGCGCTGCGCCAACCCTGGGCTGAAAGACGGCACCCCGTTGGGGTGCAACGCCCAGCAAGCGCCGCTTCCGTCGGGAAGAGTTCGCCGAAGTCCCACTGCGATTTGGAAAGCTTGGACATGTTACTCAACGTCGCAGGGATAAGCTCAGGGCTTCAATTTACGCAAGAGTTCAACAACTCGCCGCAGTTGGGTAAGCAACGATTGAACCGCTTGGTCACGCTCCACACCTATCGGCAAAGTAAACGGAACTAAAAGGCTTTCGTCTCTGTGAATTAGTCTAGGCGGAGTTTCCAAGGCCAGTTCGGTCAACGCCTTTTTCACTACGGGCGAGAACTTCCAGTTTGCATCGCTCACTTCCAGCCAAACCGGCGTCTCTCTTTCATGTGACCAGTTTTGCGCGCTGAACAACAACAGGCACCCACAACCAGCGAGCCGCATATACCGCCCATACCAGCCACGACTACCAGAGGCTCGTAGTTTCTCGATGGAGGCCAGCCCACTCTCAACTGCCAAGTCGGTGACATCATCCACAAGTTGGCAGAAATCCAAAATCCTTCGGCCATGCGACGAAGCCAGCTCCTCAGAACGGAGCGGTAAGAAGGATTCATTGTCCATCCGCTCGCACAAACCGATGAGTTGTCGTGCGTCTGACGCGGCTGCGGTCTCCCCTTCCGATTCCAAAGCAACCAGCAGTGAGCCGAGCAGCGAACTCCAACTTGCCAAAGCCAGCGTCTTTCGAGTGCCAACTTTCACGACAAGCAAGCCCGAGCCAGACTCCTTGGGAGCCTCAATGGGAACTCCGGCCTGTTTGCAGCGTGAGACGAGTTCCGGCCAGAGTGTGGCGAACCGGCGTGCGGGAGCTACAAAGAGGAGTAAACCCGGAACCGCGCTTGGAAGCCGGTTCAGATACTCAACCGGCTGGCGGTCTGTCAGGCCTGCCCAAAACTTAGCCTCCAACAGCAAAATCTCTCGCCCGACATCGTCCAAACCAACCAAGTCCGGAATGGCACCTTCATCACCGGCTGCTTGCGTGCGATAGAGCAGTGAATCAGGCAAAGTCACATCGGCTTGCGCGATAAAACGCCGCAGTGCAGCGCGGGCTACCGAAGACCTGTCGAGCAGATAGAGCAACGCCTCCGTTGCCAAGTTCTCAGGGTGTTGGGCGAACCGAGTCGCCAGATGGCCGAAGAGGGTTTGCCCTTTTTTCATAGGTGTTCCGTTGGTGTTAGCCATCCACAGGAGTCGGCGATTTGAGCGCCTCCGACACCCGCTGGATCGCCGTGGCCTTCCCCGTCTGATCATCCAGTTCAATAATCACGCCTTGCAGGAGCACGCGGTCGCGGGCCACGGAGAAGCGGCGGGGCTGGCTGGTGATGAAGCGCTCGATGATGGGCTGGATGTCGCGGCCCAGGCAGCTCTCGTGCGGGCCGGTGAAGCCCGCGTCGCACAGGAAGGCCGTGCCGCCGGGGAAGATTTGTTCATCCGCCGTCTGCACGTGCGTGTGCGTGCCCACCACCGCGCTGACCTGGCCGTCGAGCATCCGGGCGATGGCGATTTTCTCCGAGGTCGCTTCGGCGTGCATGTCCACGAAGATGAAGGGCGTGTGCTGACGGAGCTGGGCCACCTCGGGGCGCACGCGGATGAACGGGTTGTCCAGCGGCGGCATGAAGGTGCGCCCTTGCAGATTGATCACGGCCAGCAGGCGTCCGTCCGGCAGGCGATGGGTAGTGCTGCCCTGGCCGGGGGAGCCGGGCGGGTAGTTCAGCGGGCGCACAAAGCGCGGCTCATCGGTGAGCAGCACGGAGACCTCCTTCTGGTCCCAGAGATGGTCACCGCTGGTGATGACGTCCACGCCACCAGCGAAGAGGTCCGCCGCCGTATCAGGCGTGATGCCGGAGCCGCCCGCGGAGTTCTCGCCGTTGGCGATGACGACATCGAGGCGATGGCGTGCGCGGAGCACGGGCACCAGCTCGGTCACGGCCTTGCGGCCCGGCGAGCCGACGACATCGCCAATGAAGAGGATTTTCACGCGGCGAGACTAGACGGCGCAGGCAGGCAGGCAAGTCCGCCATTGTTTCCGTTTTGGAGTTTTCCTTCAACGCAGAGGGCGCAGAGGGCGCAGAGGAACGCAGAGTTGGGCACATTCAATGGTGCTCCTCCGCGCATCTCTGCGTCCTCTGCGTCTCCGCGTTAAGGCGGGGCTGGATTGAACCAGTGGCTTCCGGCTAGGTTCCTCGTGTGCGCATCAAAGCCTGGTTCCCGACGTTCATCTACTGCACGCCGCTGCTCCGCACGGGCACGGCGCGCTTCAACGCGGAACTGCTCAAGGAGGCCTATCAGCTCCGCGACTTCGACCGCGACGGGCAGAAGTGGTCGAAGCAGAACTACCCCGGCGGCTTCA
>CAZOCL010000272.1:0-9063 GCA_964578245.1 uncultured Klebsiella sp.
TGCCCACGCACACCTTCGCGCTGGTGGGCATGGGCAGCGTGCTGGCGGCCACGGTGCATTCGCCGCTGCTGGCCATGATCATGATGTTCGAGATCTCGCTGAACTACTCGATGATGCCGCCGCTCATGCTCGCGTGCGCCCTCGCCACGCTCGTCTCGCGGCAGCTTCACCCGGACTCCATCTACACCGCGCCGCTGAAGGCGCGCGGCGTCGAGCCCAGCGCGGACACGCTGCGCATCGGGGTGGCGCACCAGCAGCGCATCGGCGACCTGATGCGCGAGCCGGTGAGCCCGGTGCGGGACAACACGCCGCTGCCCGAGATCGCCACGCGCTTCCTCCAGCACACCTTCAACTATCTGCCGGTGGTGGACGACCAGCAGCGCCTGCTCGGCCTCGTGGCGTTGCACGACCTGAAGGAGCACCTCGGCAACGCCGACTCCTTGAGCGGCGTCATCGCGAGCGATGTGATGCGCCCGGCGCCCGTGGTGCTCACGCCCGGCGAACGGCTCATGGATGCCCTGCCCGCGCTGCTGGGCAGCGAGCAGCGCAACGTGCCCGTGGTGAACAATCTCAAAGAGCGCCGGCTGGTCGGCTCCGTGCTGCGGGCGGAAGCGCTCGGGCTGATGGCGCAGGCGATCTCGGCGGGGGGCGGGGCGAAGGAGCGGTGAAACGGCCCTAACCGTTGCAGGGCAGGGCAATTCTTTTGAACGCAGAGCCGCAGCCAAAGTGGCCGGATGACTCGCTTTAACGCAAAGAGCGCAAAGACCGCAGAGAGACGCGGAGCCGGGTATTCCCCTTCGGTCTTTGCGCCAACTTTGCGTTCTCTGCGCCTCTGCGTTGAACCAGAACTCCGAAAATGAAACCGCGGATTACGCGGATGGCACGGATGGGAAGGGCTTGTTGCCAACGATGGCGCTCCGGCTCAGAGCGGAGTGCGTTTCGGACGCGGAAACGGGACGGACGCTTGGCTTACCCCGCACGCGCAAAGCGGCCCGGCGGGCCGCGCTCCGCCCACGAATCGGCTTGCGGCACCGGGGCGCATCCGCAAACTCGCGCGACTGAACGACCCGATTATCAGCCTCTGACTCATTGATGAAAGCCTATCCCCTCACCGGCCTCGTGGCCGCCACGCACTCCCCTTTTCACGCGGACGGTTCGCTGAACCTCTCCGTGGTCGAACGGCAGGCCGCCCACCTGGCCGCGACCGGAGTGAACTTCGCCTTCATCTGCGGCAGCACGGGCGAGAGCCATTCGCTGACGCTCGAAGAGCGCCGCGCGCTGGCCGTGCGGTGGATGGAAGTGACCCGTGGCTCGAAGCTGAAGGTCGTGGTCCATGTGGGCACGAACTGCCTCGCGGACGCGCGCACGCTGGCCGCGCAGGCGCAGGAACTCGGGGCCGCCGCCGTGGCCGCGCTCGCGCCCAGCTATTTCAAGCCGCGCTCCGTGGCCTCGCTGGTGGACTGCTGCGCGGAGATTGCCGGCGGGTGCCCGGAACTGCCGTTCTTCTACTATGACATCCCGGTGCTGACGGGCTTCACGCTGCCCATGCCGGAGTTCCTCACGCAGGCGCGCGAACGCATTCCCAACCTCGCGGGCATCAAGTTCACGAACTCCGACCTGATGATGTTCCAGCAGTGCCTGCGCTTTGATGGCGGCGCGTTCAGCGTGCCCTGGGGCTGCGACGAATACCTGCTGGCCGCGCTCGCGCTCGGCGCGACCGGTGCGGTGGGCAGCAGCTACAACTTCGCCGCGCCTGTTTACAACCGGGTCATCGCGGCCTTCGAGCGCGGTGATCTCCAGGCGGCGCGTGACGAGCAGTTCCGCTCCGTGCAGCTCATCGCGCTGCTCGCCTCACGCGGCTACATGGGCGCGGCCAAGGCGACGATGAAGATGCTCGGTGTGGATGTCGGTCCCGCGCGGCTGCCGAACGGGAGCCTGAATGCGGAACAGCAGGCGACGCTGCGGAATGACCTGGAGACGCTGGGGTTCTTTGCGTGGGTGAAATAGGGTTCTCCGCTGCATCCAGTGGAATGGGTGTGCGAGAAGCCCGAAATCCCAAACTCCAAATCCCAAGTTCCAAAGAAGCTCCAACTCCAAATTTCAAGGAAAGGCGCTGCCCGGCATTGGAGAAGTAAGCCGGGCCGAACCAGGGCGGAAGCGCTGGCGGGGTGCCACGCCAAGCAATTGGAATTTGGGCATTGGAGTTTCTTTGGAGCTTGGGACTTGGAGCTTGGAATTTCCCTGCCCGCCTCCCGGTTCCACCGAAAACAGCGAAGAGCCAAATTCTCAAGGTTGGTATAAATAGATGGCGGGTGAAGCCCTGAAGGGAGCGTCCGCGCCCAACTTCCGGCTCGCGGACGGGTAAACGCGCGCTAGGCTGCCGACGTGCGATTCCCTTGGAACAACCTGGGTGCGGCGCTGGTTCGGAGTTCCGGCTTTAGCCGGTGGAACGCGGCTGAAGCCCGAGGAGGCTGCGCACGTGGCGACACGGAGCATTGGACGTCGCGCCGCCTGAAGGCGGGACTCCAAACCGTTGGCGCACGTCCGCGCCTGGGTTTCTCGAGCCTTGCTGCATGGGTGATTCTCTCCGTGTTTGCCACGGCGCAAACACTGCCGCCCGCGCCCCCAGTCACGGTCTCGCCGACGCACGATCCGGCGGACCTCCTGTTCCGGCGTGCGCCGATGGCACAGTCGAGCCGCAGCATCGTGGTGCCGCTGGCGACGAACCTGCACCTCGCCTTCGATGCCCAACTGCTCCGCACGCACACGGTCTGGCGGGGCGAGTCGCTCAATTTATTCGGCCCGCCCTACAACGGCACCTCCACGCGTTTCGTGTGCGACTACACGGGCACGCGCCTCTGGGGCAATCTCGCGCGCAACCCGTGGAGCTTCGACGCCATCGCGGCGGATGCCACCGGGCCGCTCACGCACTTCAAGGGCATGAGCACGGTGGGCGGGGCGCTCTCGTTTGTGTATGAGCTGTATCCGCCGGGCGACACACCGGTGGCCGTGATCGAGTCGCCGCGGCTGGAGCGTGTCGGCGGGCACGAGGTCATCACCCGGCGGTTCGAGGTGGCTCCGCTCAACCGTCGCATCCGGCTCAACGCTCACGACGAGCCCGGCGACCCGGTGAACATCTTTGGCGTGTCCGGGGCGCAGGGCATTCGCACGCCGGCGGGCGTGCTGGTGGCGGTGCTGCGCGGCTCGCCGGGGGGCAACTTCATCCCGCTCGTCACGAGCACCGCGGTCACGGAAATCCTCGTCAGTGAACGCGACGGCAAGGGGCCGTGGTCCGCACTGATCACGAATGTCGTCACCGGACGCAAGGTCACGCTGCGCGTCACCGTGCCGCCCAGTGAGAAGCCGCAGGCGTTTGAAATCGCCTCCGCCGTGGTCCCGGACTTGAACGCCGCCAGCGCGCTGGCCAAACAACTGGCCGGTCCGCTGGTGCCCCTGCCCACACCGTCGAGCACGCGTCCGCCGCCGCCCATCTTCCTCCCGGACCCGAGCTTCACCGACAGGCCGGCGGGCGATGACTTTTACACAGTCGAACACTTTCCAGTGCCGAAGGAACTCAAGCTGACCGTCGCGGGCATGGACTTTCTGCCGGACGGCAACCTGGCCATCGCGACCTACCAGGGCGAGGTCTTCATCGTCGAGGGTGTGACGGGCGAGGCGAAGGCGGCGAAGTGGCGGCGGTTTGCCAGCGGCTTGAACGAGCCGGGCGGTCTGCGCGTGGTGGACGGGCTGATCTACGTGATGCAGAAGTGCGAGCTGACGCGCCTGCGCGATGCGGATGGCGACGGCGTGGCGGACCTCTTCGAGTGCGTGAGCGATGCGTGGGGCTACACGGGCAACTACCACTCGTTCGCCACCGGGCCGCTCGTGGATGAGAGCGGCATCCTTGGCGCGCTCATCACCGGGCACCGCACCATGCGCGAAGTCCCGGCGATGGGCTGGTGCCTCAAGATTTCGCCGCACCCGAACAACACCGGGGCCGTGCCCTTCGCGGACCTGTGGCGGACCGATCCGTATTGCTCCGGCCTGCGCGTGCCGAACGGTTTTGGCGAGTATCGCGGCGACCTCTTCATGACGGACAACCAGGGGCACTGGGTGGCGGCGAACAAGCTGAACCACCTGCAGCTCACGAATTTCTACGGCCACCCCAGCTCGGCGCCGTCACCGCCCGCGCACTTCGAGGGCGACGCGAACTTCACCCCGCCGGCGGTGTGGTTTCCGTATGCGTGGGTGCGGTCGGCGAGCGGGATTGCGACCGTTGGCGATGTGCGGTTCGGTCCGTTCACCGGGCAGATGCTGGTGGGCGAGTTTCAGAACGCGGCCGTCTTCCGCGTGGCGCTGGAGAAGGTGAACGGGCAGTGGCAGGGCGCGGTGTTTCCGTTCGTGAAGGGTTTCGCCTCCGGCGTGAACCGGCTCGCCTACGGGCCGGACTCGCGGCTCTACGTGGGCGGGCTGCGCTTCGGGCACTGGACGAGCATTGCGCCGCAGCCGCACTCGCTGGACCGCGTGACGTTTGCGAACCGGGTGCCGTTCGAGATCAAGACGATGGCCGCGCGCACGAACGGCTTCGAGCTGGCCTTCACGCAGCCGGTGGACGCCAAGCTCGCCGCCGACGCCGAGAACTGGGACGCGACGCAATACACCTACGCCTACGACGGCAAGCACAACGCGCCGGAGAAGGACCGCGACGAGAAGCTCCCCGGCCCGCCCGTGCGGGTGACGAAGGCCGAGGTGGGGGCGGACAAGCTCACGGTGCGGCTGACGGTGGAGGGTTTGAAGCCCCGCCATGTGGTGATGCTGCGGGCGCTGGGGATGAAGAACAGCCGGGGGGAGGAGCTGAGGAATGACACGGTGCATTATACATTGAACCAGGTGCCGAGGGAGTGACGATGAGCGACGCAATTCTCCCAATAATGTTCTTAGTGGTGGTAGCGGCCTTCGCACCGATGGTCATGGCCATCTGGTTCGTGAAAAAGCGTGGAGCGTCGAAAGGGTGGCTGGTGCTTGCACTCGCTTGGGCATTTCTTGAGCTGGCGATTGGACCGCAGAGTGCCGTGCCTGCTCGTCCTGCCGCGCAAAGGAATTCCTGTATCGCGAGCTTGAAGCAGATTGCCGAGGCCAAGCGAAGCTGGGCCATGCAGGCAAAGCCAGAAATTTCCACCGCACCACAGGTTTCTGACCTCGCTGTTTATCTCAAACAGGGTCTGCTGCCGGTTTGTCCCGGCGGTGGCACCTACACCCTTGGCGCGGTCAGCGAGCCACCGAGTTGCTCGCTCGCGCATAAAGGCCACGCGCTGAACCAGGTGGCGAAGGAGTGACGCAGATGTTTTCGATACTCATTTGGGGTTGGGAACTGGCGCTGGTGATTGTCGCTCCGGTCTTCGGGTCGGTGACGAAAGGGGACCCCGAACCCGGGCCTCCGCCTCGCGGGGCTCGGCTCCAGCCCGGGCTGTCACCGGACGGGCTTTCAGCCCTGAAGCGGCGGCCTGCGGAGTGGTGGTGAAGCCCTTTGGATTTCTCCCCGCGAATTCCCGAAAGGCATTGCCACTTAACCCGAATTCCGAAGTCGAGAACGCGGATGCGGAGAAGGACATAAGTGGAGCGCGGCGTTCACGCCGCAGAAGCGGGAGCACTTCAGACGTGTTTCGAACGCACTTCTCCAGTCGCAGCCTGCTGCGGCGCGAACGCCGCGCACCTAGGCGAGCAGTTTCTTCACCACCAGGCCGTGCACATCCGTCAGGCGGAAGTCGCGGCCCTGGTCGCGATAGGTGAGCTTCTCGTGATCGAAGCCCAGCAGGTGCAGCAGCGTCGCGTGGAGGTCGTGGACATGGACCTTGTCCGAGGTGGCGTGGAAGCCAAACTCATCCGACCCGCCGAGCGTGAGGCCGGGCTTCACCCCGCCGCCCGCGAACCACATGGAGAAGCAGTTCGGGTGATGGTCGCGGCCGTCGTTGCCGCCCTGCACCATCGGCGTGCGGCCGAACTCGCCGCCCCAGATCACCAGCGTGTCCTCGAGCAGGCCGCGTTCCTTCAGGTCTTTCACCAGCGCCGCGCTCGCCCGGTCCGTCTTGCCACACTGGTCCTTCAAGCCGCCGACCAGCCCGCCGTGATGGTCCCAGGCCTCGTGGAAAATCTGCACAAACCGCACGCCACGCTCGACGAGCCGGCGGGCGAGCAGGCAACTGCTCGCGAAGTTCGCCTTGCCCGGCTCCGCGCCATACATCTCCAGCGTCGCCTTGCTCTCCTTCGACAAGTCCATCAGCTCCGGCGCGCTCGATTGCATCCGATAGGCCATCTCGAACGAGTTGATGCGTGTGGCGATTTCGGGGTCGCCGGTGACCGCGAGCCGCTTCTGGTTGAGCTGCTTGATGGCGTCGAGCGAGTCGCGTTGCATCTGCGCGTCCACGCCCTTCGGGTTCGAGAGATACAGGACGGGATCGCCAGTGCTGCGGAACAGCGTGCCTTGATGGATGGACGGCAGGAAGCCGTTGCCCCAGTTCGACGCGCCGCCGCTGGTGCCCTTGCTGCCGGTGCTGAAGACGACGTAGGCGGGCAGGTCGGAGGACACGCTGCCGAGGCCGTAGGTGGTCCAAGCGCCGAAGCTCGGGCGACCGAACTGCACTGAGCCGGTGTTCATGAAGATCTGCGCCGGCGCGTGGTTGAACGCGTCCGAGTGCATGGACTTCACGACGGCGATGTCGTCCGCGACACCCGCGAGATGCGGCAGCAGCTCGGACAGTTCCGCGCCGCTCTGGCCGTGCCGCGCGAACTTGAACTTCGGCCCGAGCAGCGTGGAGTTCGGGCTGATGAACGCGGCGCGGTAATCCTTGATCAGCTCGGCGGGCGGCAGCTTGCCGTCCCACTTGGCCAGCTCGGGCTTGTGGTCGAACAGCTCCAGATGGCTCGGCCCGCCGGCCATGAAGAGATAGATGACGCGCTTGGCCTTCGCCTTGAAATGCGGCTGCTTGGGCGCGAGGGGATTTTCGCCCGCCGGGGCCGCGCCGGCCTGCTGGCCCAGGAGCTGTTGCAGCGCGATGGCTCCGAGGCCGACGCTACATTGCTCAAAGAACCAGCGGCGGGTGGTGGCCCGGGGATCGTGCCCGCGATAGAAATGGGACTGGCAGTTCATGGCTATTCCTTCGTGATGGTTTCGTCCAGGTTCAGCAGGACGCGCGCGATGACAGTGTAGGCGGCGAATTGAGTCGGGGAGGCGCCGGTGGGAAGATTCTTCGGCAGTTCGCTCTGGCCCGTGGAAATCTCGTTCGGGTTCAGCCAGCCCTCGGCGAGGCGCTGGGTTTGTTTCGTGAGCAAGGCCAGCAGATCGCGCCGCTCATCCTCTGCGGGCGGACGGGCCAGCACGCAGCGGAAGGCATAATTGATGCGGTCCGCATCGGTCTTGCCGCCTTCCGCGAGCGTGCGGCGGGCGAGCGCCTGCGCGGCCTCGACGAAGAGCGGCTCGTTCAGCGAGACCAGCGCTTGCAACGGTGAGTTGCTGCGCAGGCGGCGCACGCAGGCGAGATCCGCGTTCGGCACGTCGAAGGATTGCAGCGCGGGATACGGCGTCGAGCGGCGACGGAAAGTGTAGAGCGCGCGACGGTATTTCTCCGGGCCTTCCTCGTCCTTCCACGGGAAGGGCGCGTAGCTGGTGGGCGGCTGGAACAGGAACGCCGGCGCGGGCGGCATGACGCTGCGTCCGCCGACCTTCGGGTTCAGCAGGCCGCTCGAAGCCAGCGCGATGTCGCGGACGATCTCGCCCTCGACCCGGAAGCGCGGGCCGCGCGCGAGCAGGCGGTTGCCGGGGTCGCGCGCGAGCAGCTCGGGCGTGAAGCGGCTGCTCTGCCGGTAGGTCGCGGAGTTCACGATGAGCCGGTGGATGTGCTGCACACTCCAGCCGTGGTCCATGAACTCGCACGCGAGCCAGTCAAGCAGCTCGGGATGGCTCGGCTCGATGGCCTGCGTGCCGAAATCCTCCGACGTGGGGACGATGCCCGTGCCGAAGTAGGCCTGCCAGACGCGGTTCACAAACACGCGCGCGGTGGTCGGCGAGCGCTTGTCCACCAGCCAGCGCGCGAAGGCGAGACGGCCCGGCTCGCTCGTTGCGGCCATCGGGTGCAGGAACGCCGGCACCGCGGCGGTCACGGGCTGCGTGGGCCGGAGCCAGTCGCCGCGCTTGAGGATGGTGGTCATGCGCGGCTCCGTGCGAGCGGCGAGGGCCAGGGACGAGGAAGCCTCCGGCCACTGCTGCCAGAGCGCCTCGATCTTTGCGTTGGCGTCGCTCCACTCGGCCACCGTCGTGCGCCAGTAGCTGAACACCGCCGCGATCTGCGCGGGCGTGCGCTGCGCGCGCGGCACCGCGAGCAAGTCGCGCACCTGCCTCGGCAACGGATCGGCCTGCGCACCGCCGGCGGCCTTGGTCACGCTCAGGCGGAAGCGGCCGAGGTTGTGGTTCATGTGGTCGTCGCTGTTCCAGCCGCCGTGGTTTTGCTGGAGGCCGATGCGCCACGCGGTGCCGTCCGCAAACCCGGCCGGTTTCTCCGCGACGAAGACCGCCTTGCGCTCCTGATTGCGCCGGCCCGGGCCGGCGTCAATGCCCCACGCGGTGTTGGCATTGCCATCAATCGCGAACTTGATCGGGCCATAGATGCGGCTGTTCGTCGACTTGTCGTAAAAGTTCGGTTCGAGCGGCCGCTCGGGCTGCTCATAGTCCGCGCTCGCGCCCGTCCACTTCACCTTCACCTTGTTGGTCGCGTTCTTCACGTCGGTGGCCTCGACAATGAAGTCGCTCAATGCGGCCGTGCCACGGAAGGAACGGCCTGGGCCGCCGTAGGGCAGGTTCGGGTCGTTGAGCAGTTCGAGGCGGAACGCGGTGACGCCGCTCAAGTCGTTCGTGACGCGGAAAAACTGCGTGAACTTGGTCGGCGCATAGCCTTCCGCGAGGAGCGAGCCGTCCTTGAGCTGCTGATAGCGCTGGCTCTTGTCACCCTCCTGCGCGAGGTCGCGCAGCACGATCCACTCGGGCTGGTTCGCGGCCACGGACTTTTCCCA
>CAZOCL010000273.1:0-9062 GCA_964578245.1 uncultured Klebsiella sp.
CCTCTCCCCCGATGGGGGAGAGGGAGAAGACCAGGCGCAAGTGGCGTTGCTGGGATTGGCGGCCGAGCTGGCGGCACCGTCGAGCCATCCGTTGAGCAAGGCGATCACGGCGGTCGGTAGCCGCCGACGTGAGGAGGCGGAGGGTGCCACCCGTGAGGAAGCCCGCCTCTTCACGTCCGCGGCTACGTGGCGGGAGGTTCGTGGCGCGGGCATTGAGGCCACGAAGGATGGGGTGGTGTATCGGCTGGGGTCGTTGCGGTGGTTGCGGGAGAGCGGGGTGGTTTCGGAGATGCTCGCTTCGCTCGCGCCAGCTCCGCTGGCAGATGGGGCTCGACGGAGTCTCGCCCTACCGGGCGTGGATTCATCGTCATTTGTCGCTGGATGGACCGCCCAAGGCGCGACCGTCCTCGGCCTCGCCCGGGGCTCTGAACTGCTCGCGCTCTTCGCCTTGCGCGACCAGTTGAAGGCGCACGCGACCGAGGTGGTCGCGGGCTTGCAACGGCAGGGGAAGACGGTCTTTCTCGTGACGGGTGACAACCCTCAGACGGCGGCGGCCATCGCGGGACAGGCGGGCATCGCGAAGGAGAACGTCTTCGCGGAGATCCGGCCAGAGCAGAAGGCAGGCATCGTGCAGCAGCTTCAGGCGCGTGGGGAGCGGGTGGCCTTCGTGGGCGATGGCATCAACGACGCGCCCGCGCTGGAGCAGGCGGACCTGGGCATCGCGGTGGCGCGGGCCAGTGACGTGGCTCGCGAGGCGGCGGACATCATCCTGCTGGATTCCGACATCCAGGCCATCCCGGACGCGCTGGGCCTGGCGCAGGCGACGCTCCGCACCATCAAGCAAAACCTCTTCTGGGCCTTCTTCTACAATGCCGCCGCCATCCCGCTGGCGTCGCTCGGGCTGCTCAGTCCGGTGCTGTGCGCGGCGGCGATGGGGTTGTCGGACGTGGTGGTCATTGGCAACGCCCTGCGGCTGCGCGGGTGGAAGCGGTAGCCGGGGGAGAAATTCCAAATCCCAAATCTCAAATTCCAAAGGAGCTCCAAGCTTCAAATTCCAAAGGAATGGTCTCGGCCGATTCAACCCGAATTCCGAAATAGAAACCGCGGATTTCGCGGATGACACGGATGGGAAGGGCTTTCTCAGCTTCCGGGGGGAGCCAATCCAACCGATGGCTTCCGTGCGTCACGTCTTCCTTATCCGCGTCATCCGCGAAATCCGCGGTTTCCCTTTGGAGTTCGGGTTCAAAGAGCCGCCGGCTCGGTTTGCCGTGTAATGCTTCAGCAATCCACGAGCAGCCCGGCCCTTGGAATTTGGAAATTGGAGTTTGTTTGGGGCTTGGGATTTGGAGTTCGGATTTTTCCCGGCGCATTCGGCAAAACTGCTTGCCCCTACCATTAGCAGTGTGCTACCTACCACCAGCCTCTATTTGAAGTGGTGAGGCGTTTATGCGTTGCCCCAAATGCGGTTGTGTGGATGACAAAGTGATTGATTCCCGGGGTTCACGGGAAGGCTCCACCATCCGCCGACGCCGCGAGTGCCTCAAGTGCGCGCACCGGTTCACCACTTACGAGGAGATCGAGCACGCCGGCCTGATGGTCGTAAAGCGGGACGGCCGCCGCGAGGAGTTCAGCAAGGAGAAGCTGCTCAACAGCCTCAAGGCCGCCTGCGCCAAGCGGCCCGTGCCCGCGCAGGAGATTGAGGCATTGGCCGAGAACATCACCGACCGGGTCACCGACGAGTTCGACTCCGAGGTGCCGAGCAAGGCGCTGGGCGAGCTGGTCATGGCTCGCCTGCGCGAACTCGACAAGGTCGCCTACGTCCGTTACGCGAGCATCTACCGGCGCTTCGAGGAGGCGGAGGACTTCCTCGACGCGCTCAAACGACTGGAGGCAAAAAGTGATACAGCTACATTCCCACTGCCTGGTATTTGAGACCCCCAACGGCGAACACATCCCCTGCTCGGTGGAGGATGTGAGCGTCGAGGTCATCGGCGAAGCGGTCGAGCAGCTCGATCACGAGATCGTGAAGGAGGCGGCCGCCGCCGTGCTGCATTACTTCAAGGTCGAGCGCAAGCAGACCGTGGTGACCATCGCGGAGTTCACCGCCGCGCTGGAGGAGGTGCTGCGCGGCCTCGGCCTCATGGTCACGAGCACGGAGGCCAAGCCCATGTCCACGCCCGAGCTGACCGGCCCCGTGGCGGAGACCAGCCTGGACGCGCTCGCCGAGGAAACCAGCGAGGGCGGGGAACTGCTCTTCTTCCCGCGCCTGCGCGAGGAGATGCGCCAGCAGCTCAGCCAGTCGCCGCGCCTCGTGCGCTTCAACGGCCTGCACGACTGCGTGAAGCGGCTCGTGGGCGCGCGCCGCTGGTGCGACCGCTGCCGCGCGATGAGCGACCAGATCGTGGGCTTCCTCCGGCAGTGTCTGGATGAGAACCACCGGGCGGACTGTGCGTTAGTCGTGAGTTGAGTGCATTCGAGCTGAATGTCCCGACCGTTAGATCAAACCGAACTGGTTCTTGTCCCTGGCCGAAGGTGGCCGATTGTCGGGATTGTCTTTTTTGGTGGTTCGGGCGTGATGTTGGTTTTGAACGGCGATTGGGTGGGGTGGCCAATTTTGGCGATTGGAGCTCTTTGTTTTGCGACTCTCGTGTGGGCGATCTTCTCGCCAAATAGCCGGTTGCGCCTGTCTCCCCAAGGGTTTCGCTTTGGCTCGATGAGACGAGTTTCAAGCTACCTCTGGTCTGATGTCTCCGGATTCTTTCCGGTGCGATTTGGCGGCAACACTTGGGTTTGTTTCGTTTTTTCTGCGCGCTTCACAGGTGAGGAAAAGCTGCGGCGTATCAATCAGCAGTTCGGAAAGTTCGACCGATTCCTGCCGAACAATTATGGATTGTCCGCCATGGAACTGGCGCAACTGATGGAAAGCTGGCGGATCAGATTTGGTGATTTGGACATTTCGATGCAGGGCGGTGACGAGCTGTTCCTTTCGGAATGAATCGACCAGGCATGAATCTCGAATGACTAATCCCCCCTCGCCAGGCAACAGCGATGGGTGGATGGGGGATGTCAGATCATCAAGGCCACAGCTCCAATGACGCTGCTTGTGATCGCCGACGACGAAGGGGTCTTGAGCAGGTTGCCCGATGTGGCAGCCGAAGTCTTGGTTTCGTGCGGTGACTTGCCGGACCACGTCATCCTTGATGCCGCGAAAAAATGTGGCTGCCGCCATATCCTCGCAGTCAAAGGCAACCACGACGGAAGCGGTAATTTTCCAGCGCCAGTCATGGATCTTCATCGTCAGGTGCATGCGGTTCGAGGGATCACTTTCGGAGGCTTCGCCGGGGCTTGGAAATACAAGCCGAGGGGCAACTATCTGTTCGAACAGTCCGAAGTCCAAACGGCCCTGGCTGACTTCCCACGAGTTGATGTGTTCGTCGCCCACAACTCGCCCCGCATGATCCACGACCGGGAGGACGAGGTTCACTCAGGCTTCACGGCTTTCAATAGTTACATGAGCCGCACAAACCCCCGCTGGCTGCTCCACGGGCACCAGCATCTCAATGTTGAAAGTTCTGTCGGGGCGACGCGGGTTATTGGAACGTTCGGTCACAGATTCATCGTCATTCCAGAGTGAAGGAAAGCCCCCATCCAGCATCCAACAACGCCCATGAGCAAAACCATCTTTGAACGCATCGCCGCGAAGGAGATTCCGGCCAACCTCGTTTACGAAGACGAGCATGTCATCGCCTTCCGCGACCTCCACCCGCAGGCGCCCGCCCACATCCTCATCGTGCCGCGCAAGGCGATCCCGCGCATCGCCGAGGCCACGGCGGAGGACCACGCGGTGCTTGGTCATCTCCTGTTGAAGGCGGCGGAGGTCGCGAAGCTGGTGGGCCTGACGCCAAACGGCTATCGCCTGGTGATCAACAATGGTCGAGATGGCGGCGAGTCCGTCCCGCACCTGCACTGCCACATCCTCGGCGGACGGGCGATGGGGTGGCCGCCGGGGTGAGGGGGGGACGGGGGGAGTGCTGGAGTAGTGGAGTGGTGGAGTAGTGAACTAACCCCGAAGCGGGCGGGCACCGATGGCGTGGAGCGCGGCGTTCACGCCGCAGAAAGGTGGGGAGAAAGGGTGCGTTCGAACGACTATTGGCCTGCTCCCGTTTCTGCGGCCTTCAGGCCGCAGAAACATGAGCACGTCAGGCATAGCTCGAACGCACTATGCCAACCGCAGCCTTCTGCGGCGTGAATGCCGCGCTCCGAAAGCGATTCACGCCGCTGCACCGCTCCCTATCCAAGTCATCCGCAGACTCTCCCCTCAGAGCTCAACCTCACTTGCCGTTCGCCAGCGCCGTAGCCATACGGGCGATAATGCCGTCGCCCGCACTGGTCAGCGGCTGCCAGGTGGCCGGCGGAACCGTCACTGTGGATTGCTCCATCGCGAGGCTCAGCCACTCGACTTCCACCGGGGCCTTGGCCTGGGCTGCCGCCTTGAGGAAAGCGGCGCGCTGCTTCTCTGGCACCGGGCCGGCCTCGGCGCGCAGTTTCGCCAGCATCAGTTCCAGCCGCTGCCGGCCTTCGTGCAGGCGCTTGAGAATGCCGATGCCCTGCAAGTCGGTTTCCGCAACGCGTCGCTTCACGGCGTTCTCGAAGATGCGGTTCAGCAGGTGGACGCGCGCATAGACTTCCAGCAGGCGCGGCACGGCTTCGGGTTCGCCCAGCCGGTAAAGGGCAATCGCCGCTTCCACAATCGTGCTGCCGTGCTGGTGCGCGAAAGCCCCCGGTGCGGCCCCGTCTTCCGCCGCCTGCGCTTTGCACGCGGACTCGGCGCGGTTCAGGATGTTTTGGATGAGCGAAATCGCTTCCGGTTTATTGAGCCGGCCGAGTCCATCCATGGCCGCTTCTTTCGTTTCTTCCTTGAGCAGCGCTTCGGTGAGCACCGCATAAGCTCCCGGGTCCTTGGACGCGCCCAGCAGGATCAGCGCGGCCTGCCTGCCCTTGAGATCAGGACTGAACTGCGCGAGTGATTCCTTCAGCTTTGCACCCCACTCCACTCGCGCAAACGGCAGCAGCGCTGGATACACTGAGCCAAGGTCCACCTTGCCGCCGCCCTCGGGCCGCATCACCTGCTGGAACAACGTGTCCGCCAGTTCCGCATTCGGACGCTCCGCGATCCGTCGGGCCATGTCCGGCGTGAGGCCTCCGCCAAGTGTAAGACTGTTCCGCTCGTCGTCGGTCAGCACTGGCTTGGTCGAAGCGGCCGCACGCGGCACAACGGGGCGTGCGCCAGCCGCCCAGTCCATGGCCTGGCCGAGCACCCTCGGCCAGTCAGCCCAGTCCCAGAACGCAGTGCCACCGGCGGGCGCTTCACCATTCGCCGTCAACGCGCACGCCACCACGCGGCCTTTGCCGAAGCTGCCCGAGATCAGCACCGGCTTGTCTCCCGCCAGCCATTGCACCGTGGCGTCTGCCTTGGGCGCGAGCGTCTGCACATAGAAGGCGAGCGGCTTGGCCCGGAAGTCTGCGGCCATTTTCCAAGTCGCCTTCGGTGCGGGCTGGAGCAGGAGTCCCTCGGGATTCGCCGGGATGCGATGCTCCGGCGCGAACGTGACCGGCAGCATCTCCTCCAGCGGTGTGCCGGTGTAAGCGCCCCGGCTGTAAGCCCAGTAACCGCCCAACAACACGAGCCCGCCACCCTGCGCGACAAATTCCCGATACGCCTTGAGCCGCTCGGCGTTGAGCGATGGCGCGTCCAGATTCGCGATGACAATCACCGATAAACTCGGCAGCACCTCCACGGGCGGCAGATGATAAAACCGCGTGTAGCCGCCGAAATACGGACTCCGCGACACATAGGCCGTCTGGTAGCTCACTCCCCCCGCGTGCAAGGCCGGCGTCACGCGGAAGTAATCCGTCCACAGCCCCTCGATGACCAGGGCCTTCGGCACCAGCGACGGCTTCCACTCCCACCCTTCCGCCGCAGTTGCTGCGAACGCGCCGAGCATCACGAGCATCGCCCAGAGGCCGGCCACTTTCCCCGGCGCGCGGCGTTCACGCCGCTTCACCGTGAGATCGAATGCGGTGGCCTCTCGCCGTGTGGCATTCGGACGTTGAAGCGGCATGAATGCCGCGCTCCACCGAGTTAGTGCGCTTCGATTTATCATGGCCATCTCGCTCCTACTTGCCCTCCGTCCACACCAGCACGCTCCACAGCCGGTGCTCCGGCACCGTGACGGCGAAGCCATTGCCCTCCGCGCGCACGGTGAGCTGTTCCGCACGCGTCCTCGGTTCCGCGCTGAGCAGCCACACCACCGGCTTGGCCGTGCTGGTCTTTTTCACGACCACGTCCTTCTGCCACGGCAGGAAGCTCCCGCTTTGCCCGGTGGGATTGACCCCATCCACCGGCGGCGGCGAAATGAGATGCACCACCGTCTGCGTCGCCCCCTCCGGCAGCGCGCGCTGACGCACGTAGTCCTGCCAGAGCAGGCGCGCCTCGCCTTGCACGGCCACTCCGGCCGCCTCTGCAGTCACCGGCGCGAGCGCCAGGTCCCAGCAATACTCACCGTAACGCGTCATGAACTGGCTGTAGGCACCGGTCATCCGCGGCCCCCATCCGTAGCTGCCATAGGAATGCGATCCGGAAGCGAAGGTGAAGATCGCCGCGAAGTTGCGGCCCCAGTCCGCCCCGCGATCCGGCGAGAACACCGTGTGAAACCCGCCGCTGCGCCGCGCAATATCCGCCTGCTGCAGTGCCGTCTTGCGGTAGGCCTCCCAGCTCCCGGACTGCCGGATCGCCTCGTGCATCACCTGGCCACCGTCCCGGCAGCACTCCCGGAAGAACTCCGGCGGCCGGCCCTTGGCGCCGCTCGCATCCACGTCCACACCATAGTTGTAGGAAATCGCAAACGGCTTCCCGATCTCCGTCTGGAAACGCTGCCGCAGCCAGCGCACGTTGCGCGTGGAGATGGCCAGCTCATCCCAGTTGCCGGTCTTCACGCCGTAAAACTCCGGCACCAGCGCGGCCATCTTGTCCGCCACCTTCATGCGCTGAAACTCTTCGTGCACGTCTGCCGCGCCCATCGCACTCCAGCCCGGCGGGCTGTCGAACCGCACGCCATCCCAGCCGAACGTCCGCGCGGACTTGATGATCTCCTCCGCGCCCATGTCGATGGTCTTGAGATAGCCACGGTTGATGCCGAAGCTGTGCCAGACGCCGTATTGGAACGACTTGTAGGCCAGGTTCGTGTGCAGCAGATCGTAGAGGCGCAAATCCTCGACATCATGGAACTCGCTCGCCAGACCGGTCTGCACGTGCGTGACCAGATCGGGATGCCGTCGCCCCCACTCGATGCCCGCCGGCCCGCTCGCGCTCGGCCACGAGTAGGTGATCAGCTTGATGCCGTGACCATGGCTCAGGTCCATCCATTGCTGCAAACCGGCGCGGCTGTTGTGCGCGTTGCCCTGGCCGGTCCACCAGTCTTCGCCGGTGGGATTCAGATCCGTCCAACTGCTCGGCTGCCAGCTAAAGGCCTCCTCCACATTCACGTAGGCGCGGCGGTTCGACTCCACGTGATCGGGAAACTGAAACTCGCGCCCGAACCAGGTGAGAAAACCGCTGCCTTGAATCGCCGTCTTCCAAATCGGCGCGCCCACCGTGAAATACTCCGCCGCCTCATGCACCGGCTTGCCGGCGGCAATCACCAACGCCCGCGCCTCGTGCCCGAACTCCCGTTGTCCGGCCTTCCAAGCAAACCGATGCTGCGCCGTCCCGCCGGCCGGCACTTCCAACTGCGCTTCCATCGTCGGCGATGCCTCACCCAAGCCTGTGCGGATTTCCAGACGCACGGTGGTCGTCTCCGGGCGCGACTGAAAATTGCGGACCGTCACCCCGATGGGATTAGGTTCGCCCGGGAAGACATGAACCTTCACCGGCCAGACTTTCTCGACCGCGAGCGTCGTGGTCTCGGCGGCAACCGTGAGCTGATCCGCAATCACCGCCGGGTAGGTGATGCTCGCGAGCGCCACCGGCAGGTCCGCCTGCAGCTCACCCACGAGGTCGCCTAGCTCGGCGTCTTTGGCTTTGCCCTGGCCCTTCTTGTTCGCATCGTCAATGGACGGTCCCTTCGTCGGTCGCACCAGCCGGGGCTTCTCGCCGGCGGGCAGCGGCGCGACCGACCACGCGAGTTCGAGCGATGGCACCGCCGGCTTGGCGAACGAAACCGCTTGAGCGAATTCGCTGAACGCTCCCATGCGCGCATCAAAGTGCGGCCACAGCAGCGGCACTTGCGCAACGGGCTTCCCATCCACGACCCACGCGAGCGTCAACCGCAGCCGCGCCTGATCGTAATCCGCCGGCAGATGCAGCCGCAGGCGTGCGGCCAGGCGATAGAGCCCGGGAACGAGCGGCTTCTTGAGCGTGGCGAGCACGACCTTGCCGTTGTCCGTCTCCACGTTCACCGCCACCGCCCGCTTCTGCGAGGCCGCCGGATCAGCCACGGCCGCCAGTCCCTTGCGACCCGTTTCAAACTTGAGCACTTCCTCCGCGCGAGTGGGGGCAAGGCTCAGGAGAATAAGCGTGGCTGCACCCAACCACGCCTTGCACCAGCAGCGCTCCAAAAATGGGAAATGGCGACGACGATTTGGACGATCAGGGCCAGCGTGCACAGCCGCGAGCCTAGGAACCCGCCGCTCCCAGTTCAAGCCCGCCGGAGATTTGACAGTGCAAGCCGGGGATGTCTGACGCGAATTGCGCGAATTGCCGCGAAGGGGACGACCACCCTTTCCCATTCGCGACCATTCGCGCAATTCGCGTCAAAGCCCCCTTCTTGCGGTCGAACACTTCACCCCCGTCCGCCGTCAGAATTCAACTCAATCTATGGACCAGAAACTCGAAGGCAAACCCTCGGCCTCTCTCCGGCTCGACGGGCGCAAGGTCACGCGCAGCGAGATCACCAACCACTGGGGCACGCGCCTCCAGTGGAAAGTCAGCCGCGACGGCAAGGAAATTGCCACCGTGACCGCCGGTCTGGAACCCGTCTTCGAGCACGCCGACGCCGCGCCCG
>CAZOCL010000274.1:0-9056 GCA_964578245.1 uncultured Klebsiella sp.
GCGTCGTGCGCGTAGGGGAGAGCGGGGAGTTCGTGTGCCATGGTGTTTTCGATTTGGGTTTGAGCTTTCGCGTTACGGGAAAGCGTTACCAAACTAACATCCGGCGTCGCGGGCGCAAACGGATTTCTCGGCGAGTGCCGCATCCTGCTGGATGCAGTTCCGACTTTGAGTGACCCGCAGACTGAAGATTTCTGATTTCCCCGCCTGACAAAGCGGAGAATTTTTGCTACGGTGGGCGCGCGAGTGGAGAAGTCAACCTCCTGACTTCCTCGCGGGAACTTGCAGGGCAACGCGTAATGGTGCGGGTCAAATGGGCCAGAGCTATGTCAGGCCGGACGCAAGGCGTCCGGCAAGGACTGCCATTCTGGAGCACGCATTCAGTCGCTGCGGATTTCTTCAACTTTCCGGTTAATGCGAACCTCCCGTCATGATGAAACTGAAAGTCCTGTCCCGAGTTAAGGGTGTTTTTGCTGCTCCCTTGCACCTCCTCTGCTGGCTGGCGTTGTGCGGCCTGTTGCACACAGCGCAGGCAGCATCGCCTTACGCCGGTTTTTACACCGGGTATGTTTACAGTTCCATTTCCGGCACGATCACCGTGCCGGAGTCCGCGATCGGCGCGGCGGGTTTCACTGTGGACAGCAATGGCAACATCACGGGCAACATTTCCGGCACCGTGGACGGCAGCGGCAACATCACCTGGAATGCGAATGCGACGGGCTTCACCACGGGCACCATCAGCGGCGGGGTGCTGGCCTCCACCTTCAGCCAGAACAACGGCGGGGCCATTTCGACCTTCCGCATCGCGGCAAACAACTCCGGCGGCGGCTTTGGCGGCGGGGCGACCGTCGCGCAAAGCCTGGTCTGGCGGCAGCCCACGCCTACGGGAGCCAGCCTGCGGGCTGTTACTTATGGTGGTGGCAAGTTCGTCGCCGTTGGTCCTGGCGGCAGCGTGGCGATCTCGGGCGATGGCACCAACTGGCTCGCGGCCAATGCGAATACCACCAAGCAGTTGAACGGCGTGGCGTATGGCAACGGGGTCTATGTGGCGGTGGGCGATGCCGCGGCGGTGATCAGTTCGAGCGACGGCATCACCTGGACCGCGCGCAGCGTGACGGGTTTTCAGAACATCGTTGGGGTGGCGTTTGGCAACGGCGTGTTCGTCGCCGTCAGCATTCAGAACGAGATATACACCTCCGCCAACGGCACCGCGTGGACCACCGTGCAGACCGCGTCGACGACTGGATTGTCCTGGTCGAACATCAAGTTCCTCAATGGGGTGTTCGTCGCCATTGGCAGCAACCTCTTCAGCAGCGCCAGCCGCATCCAGACTTCTGCCAACGGCAGCACCTGGAACCCGGAACAAACCTCCGGCACGGGCGTCCTGGCCGACGTCGCCTACGGCAATGGCAAGTGGGTGGCGGTGAATTCGGTCAAGGTGGTCACGTTCGCCAACGCGGACGCGAGCGGGGCCACGAGCACGGCGGTCAGCGGTCTGGGCAGTGCCATCGGCTTCGTAAACGGGCTGTTTGTCTCGGACACCCGCTTTTACTCGGCGGACGGCCTGACTTGGAAACGGGATTCTTATCCCAACCTCCAAATCCGGGCGTTCGCCAACGGCAACGGCCTGCTGGTGGCGGTGGGCGCGGCCATCACCACTTCCTCGGACGGCAAGATCTGGACGGTGCAAACCAAAGTGCTCCCGCTCGCCACGGTCAACAACGTCGGGATCAACGGTGTGGTGACTGGCAACATCTACGACGAGATCCAGTATGTGAACGTCCAGAGCCAGGCGCGGTATCTGCGGATCGGGGTGGGCGGCTTGATTGATGAGCGGGCGAACACGAGCGTGCCCTACACCAATGTGATCTCGCCTACCGCGAACACTCTGCGCGACGGCATCGGCCACAGCGGTGGCGGCATCGCGGTCGGTGACAACGGCACCATCGTCCGCTACAGCACCGGCCAGAATGCGTGGACCAATGTGCCGTCTGGCACCGTGGCAAATCTGCGCAGCCTGGGTAGCCCGGACAATCTCAGCATGGTGGCAGTCGGCGCGGGCGGCACCATTCTCCGGAGTGCGAACAGCGGAGCGACTTGGACGGCTTCCACCTCGGGCACGACCAGCCAGTTGAACCGCGTGGTCTGGTTGAATGGCACGGGCTTTAATTACTACATCGCCGTCGGTGACAACGGGGTGATCCGCAAGTCCACGGATGGAACCATCTGGACCTCGCTGACCTCGGGCACCACCAAGCGGCTCGTGGGCATCAGCAACCTCACCGTTGGCAATGTCAAACTCGTGGCTTTGGCGGAGGACTCGACCGTTGTGGTCTCGGAAGATCACGGGACGACCTGGCGATCCATCACGGTGAACGCGCCCTTTGCCATTACTTATTCGGATGGCTCCGGTGCTCGCGGTGTGGGTGGCTTCCAGATGACCACATCAGACGGGACGAACTGGACCTACACTTTGCCGGCGGTCAGCAGCGTGACGGGGGTGGGCCATGGCAACGGCCGGTATGTGGCGCTGAGTTCGCAGGTCCGGCTCGCCTCCACCGATCTCAACAACTGGACCCCTTCTCCAGTGAACTACAGCCACAGCGCCGTCGTCTTCGGCAACGGCATCCTCGTCACAGTCGGCGGCGGTTCGATCTTCGAAGGGCGCGGCTACGTGAGCACTTCGGTGGATGGCTCGCAGTGGGTTGACCGGCTCACGCCGACGCTGATCAGCTTGAATGCCGTGACTTACGCGCAGGGCAAGTTTGTGGCCGTGGGTGATTCGGCGACCATTCTCAACTCCACCAATGGCGTTGACTGGGTGAATCGCACGCCGGCGGTGAACGCCTCGGCGTTGCGCGGGGTGGCCTATGGCAATGGCGTGTTCGTGGCCATCGGGGCGGGCAGCATCCTGCGCTACTCGACGAATGGGGACACCTGGGTCACGTCTGGCTCATCCGGGACCACGCTGAACTCCGTGACCTTTGCGAATGGGATTTTTGTGGGCGTAGGAGACAACGGAGCCGTTCGTTCTTCGGTGGATGGCATCACCTGGACCGCGCGCACGACCACGCCGAGCCATAATCGTGTGCTCAAAACGGTGAGCTACGCGGGCGGGCGGTTCGTGGCCGTGGGCAATCTGGACAGCACGGGCGAAGGTGCGGTGGTGGTCCACTCCACCGATGGCACCAACTGGACGAAGGAAATTGCCAACGTCCCCAATGCGCTCCTTTCCTCCGTCGCTGCCGCTGGCAACTACGTCGCGGTGGGTGACAACGGCACCGTGGTTTCCGCACCCGTGCAGGACAACGGCTCACCCGTCATCACTGGTCAGCCGACGCCGGACACCCAGACGGTCAGTGCGGGCGCAACGGTGACTTACACCGTCACCTCGCCCAGCCCCAGTTTGCAATACCGTTGGCTTAAGGACGGCACGCCGATGGCCGATGGACCAGGGGTAGCGGGTTCGGATACCGCCACGTTGACGTTGAGCGGCGTGGACGTGCTGGATACGGCTGTCTATCAGGTTTCAATCTGGAACTCTGCGGCCAGCGCGCTCAGCGTGCCGGTCTCCTTGGTGGTCAATGGCCCGCCGATCATCACGGGCCATCCCGTGTCGGTGACCACGAGCAACTTGCTGACCACCAACTTCAGCGTCGTCGCCGTCGGGCCCGGGCCGTTCACCTACCTGTGGCGGGCGAACAACCAGCCCTTGAGCGATGGCGGCAAATTCAGCGGAGCCACGACCAGCAAGCTCACCATCACCGGCGTCACGGGCACGAACGAGGGGGCTTACGATGTGATCGTGAGCAATTCATTTGGCGGAAGCTTGCCCAGCAATCCGGCGCAGCTCACCGTCCGCCGTCCGCCCACGATCACCCAGCCACCGGTGGCCACCAACCTGTCGCAGGGGCAGACGATCACCCTGTCCGTGGTGGCCGATGGCTCGCCCACGCTTCTCTACCAGTGGAAACGGGGTGGGGTGAACCTGACGGATGGCGGGCGCGTCACCGGGGCCACCTCGGCCAACTTGACCATCACCGGGGCGCTGGTGAGCGACGGGGGTGGTTACACGGTGGCGGTCACCAATTCCTTCGCGCCGGGAACGGTCAGCAGCTCGACGTTCGTTTCTGTGCTCGGGCCGGGTGCTTTGGTGCCGCAGCTCATCTACAACGGCACGGGCCTCATTTACGACATCGCGCCCGCCGGGGATGGCAAGTTCCTGGTCAGTGGCGATGGCGGCGTCAGCTTCTCCGGCAGTAATTGGTTTGGTTTGGTGAAGATTGATTCTAACGGTGTCCCGGTAGCGACCTTCGCCACCACCAACGGGAGTGGGGCGCCCAGCGGTTCAGTGCGTTCCATCGCGCCGCAGGCGGACGGCCAGATCGTGGTGGGGGGGAGCTTCGTGTGGGGAGGCACCAACACTTACGCCTACGCGGCCCGGGTCAGCGCGGATGGTGTCCTGGACACCACTTACGTCCCGGCTCCGGCCATGACGGTGAAGAAGGTCCTGCCGCTGGCTGGGGGAAAGATCGTGCTTGGGCGCACGCTCCTGGGCTTTGCCACCAGCCGGGTTGATCGTTACACGGCCACGGGCGCGCTGGATGGCACCTTCACCGAGGTGGTCAACGCCAACCGCGAACTGCACGGCCTGGCCATGCAAAGCGATGGCACGCTCTGGATGTCGGGTTTGTTCGGGCTGAAGAAGTCCAATGCGGACGGCACCAACCCCACGGGCGTGATCACCTACGCGCCGTTCCCCGAGATGTATCTGGTCTTCGTCGGGCCGGACGACAAGATCTATTACACCGACAACAACGGCCAGTATTTCGGCCGCTTGAACGCGGACGGCACGCGGGACAGCTCGTTCGTCATGACCATCAACGGGCACGTAATCGACATGGCGTTCCTGCCGGATGGCCGACTGGTGATTGTCGGCGATTTTCAGACGGTCAATTCCGTCACGAACGCCTACATCAGCCTGCTGGAGAGCAACGGCACTTCCGTGGCGGGCTTTCAGTCGCCATACACCTGGTCTGCGGCGACCTTGCTCAATGCGATTGAGATGCTCGGCGATGGCAGTGCCCTCGTGGGCGGCAGCGTGCAGATGACTCTCCCGACCACCCAGCGCTACCTCCAGCGCGTGCAAATCCTGTCTCCGGCCGCACCCGCCGCGCCGACCTTCGCCGACTGGAAGGCCGACAAGGGCCTGCCCGTCGGTCAGGACGGCCCCAATGATGACCCCGACGGGGACGGCGTGCCGAACGTGGTGGAGTTTGCCTTCGGCACCCACCCGATGCAGTCGCAGTCCCGCGTGCTCCCAGCGGACCGGGTTTATTCCGAGAACGGGGAGAACTACCCTTCCGTGGTCATCATCCGGCGCAAGAATCTCAACGGCGCGAGCATCGTGGTGGATGCGTTTGCCACCATTCCCTTCAACAGTGCGGTGGGCACCACGCAGGTCGGCCAGCCGGAGGATCTGGGTGATGGCACGGAGCGGGTGACCATTCGGTCGCAGAATCCGTTGCGGACCACGCAGGGGTTCTACTTCCGCACGCGGGTGCAGGTGCCGTAGGAAAGCGCGCGGCCTTCAGGCCGCTTCAGCGTCCGAACGCTTCGTGGCGTGGGATGACGAAAGCCGGACGCACGGTGAAGCGGCATGAATGCCGCGCGCCGGGGTAGAGATCAGCCCGCCAGTGTGACGAAGTTTTGCAACAGCTTCAGCCCGATGGCCTGGCTCTTCTCTGGGTGAAACTGCGTCGCGAAGACATTGTCCTTCCACACCGATGACGCGAAGTGATCCCCGTAGTCCGTGCGGGTGGCGACGATGCTTGGGTCCACTGGTTGCGGGTAAAAACTATGGACGAAATAGACGTGGCTGCCTTCGGGGATGCCGGCGTAGAGCGGGCAGTCAGGGCGCGTGATCTCCAACTGGTTCCAGCCGATCTGCGGGATCTTGATGCCCGGCCGCTCGGTGAAGCGCACGACTTTCCCGCCAAAGACGCCCAGGCCCAGCGCGCAACTGTTGAACTCCTCGCTCTTCTCGAACAGGGCCTGGTAGCCGACACAGATGCCGAGAAATGGCCTGCCAGTCTGGATGAACTCCTTCACCGCACCGAGCAGGTCCTGCCGCTGCATGGCGGAGATGCAATCGTCAAACGCGCCGACACCCGGGAGCACGACGGCATGGGCGCCCTTCAGCGGCTCCGGCCGCGTGGTGACGAGCAGGTCCGCGCCGACCCTGCGCAGGGCCTTCTCCACGCTGCGCAGGTTGCCGGAACCGTAATCGAGCAGAGCAATCATTTCGGTCGGAAAATACGTGAAGAGTTGAAGGGTTAAAGGGTTAATTCGCCGAAGCGAGTCAAAGTAGGAGCCCTTCCACACTTCAACTCTTTAACTTTTCGACGCTTCAACTTCATTCGCCGCCAGTTCACGCTCTGTTTTCAGCCGCAACTGCCCGCAGGCCGCATCAATATCCCCACCCTTTTCACGCCGGAGCGTGGCAGTGACGTCGAGGCTCTCCAGCTTGGCGAGAAACGCCTCGCAGACCGACTCCTCGGGACGCGACCACGGGAGTCCCTCCACGGTGTTGTAGGGGATCAAGTTCACCTTGGCATGCAGCCGGGTGGCCAGGGTGGCGAGGGGCTTGGTCTGGTCGAGCCCGTCGTTCACTCCCGCGATGAGAATGTATTCGAACGTGATGAGCTGGTCTTTGCGGCGTTGATACGCCTCCAGCGCGGCGGTCAGCTCGGCCAGCGGGTGCTTGCGGTTCACCGGCATGATGCGGGCGCGGACCTCATCGGTGGCTCCGTGCAGCGAGAGGGCGAGGCGGAACTGCTCCGGCTCGGTGGCGAGCTTGCGAATCTGCGGGGCCAAACCGCTGGTGGAGATGGTGATCTTGCGCGCCCCGATGCCCGCGCCCCACGGGGCGTTCAGGAGGCGCAGGGCCTTGAGCAGGTTGTCGTAGTTCGCCAGCGGCTCGCCCATGCCCATGATGACCAGGTTGTTGATGAGGCGGGGGCTGGATGCTGGATGCTGGATGCTGGATGGGCGCTCGGACTCCGGTGCCTTATCCAGCATCGGGGATCCAGCATCCGCCATCGGCTGGCTTGCGTGCCACCGCTCCACTGCCAAGACCTGTTCCACAATTTCCTCCGGACCCAAGTTCCGCTTCCAGCCATCGAGCCCGCTCGCGCAGAACTTGCACCCATAGGCACAGCCGACCTGGGTGGAGACGCAGAGGGTGTGGCGGTCGCTGGCTTCGCCGTAGAGCGCGGGGTTGGCGGGGATGAGCACGCTCTCGATGAGCGCTCCGTCACCGAGCCGCCAGAGGAATTTCTGCGTGGTGTCGCGGGCGCCCTGCTTGCGCACAAGCTCCAGCACACGAAGCGAGAAGTTCTCGGCCAGTTTCGTGCGCAGCGGCTTGGGCAGGTTGGTCATCGCGTCCCAGCTCGCGGCGCGGCGCTTGTAAAGCCAGTCGAGCACCTGGCCGGCGCGATAGGCCGGCTCGCCCCACGCTTTCAAGTGGGCTTCCAGTTCAGGGCGGTTGAGGGATTTGATGTCAGTCACCGCACGAAGGATGCCCTACCAGTCGAGCAATGACAACGCTTCGCCGAGGAACTCGAGGACGGGCTTGGCGACGTCCACTCCGCTGCTGGCCAGGTCGCCCAGCCCGTTGCCGATGGCGATGAGAAAGTCGGCGTCGCCGGGGAGCGGAATTTCCACACCATCATACCAGCGCGACTGGCTTTGGCCTGCGGCGGCGTGGTGCGGCGGAGCGACCGCGCCGAGTGTGACGGCGGCCAGCTTGGGTTGCCGGTGGTTGATGATGATCTGCCGCAGCTCGCCGGCATCCAGCCAGATGCCCTGGCATTGCTGGCAGACATCTATCTCGATTCCGTGCAGCCAGCGCATGGCGAGTGGGCCGTTGCACCCAGGACAAAGCCGCGCGTGGGACCGTGCTGACGTGAGCAGCGGTGGCTGAGTTTCAGACGAGTCGAATCGTTCCGGTGGATGGCGTGAAGCGAAGGCCTGTTTCAGCGTGGCGCGGGTGATCCAGAGGCCATGACAACAGCCACACGCGGCGGGCTTGAAGCCGCCACGCTCCACCTCGCACAATGGGGCATCGTCCACGGGGCATTTCATGCCGGGACGTTGCTTCACACAGGAACGGCTTCAACCGGATTGAAGCCTCGGGATATCACCTAGGCAGGCGGTGCTTTCACACATCTAAAAAAGGCCCCTTCCGGGACCTCGGATGAATTGGCAGGTAGCCCAGCAGACACCGGCAGCTGGAATGAAACCCAGAACTCGGACCCAAGCCGAACAGTGCCGCCATGAAATGGCGGTCAACACCAAGGCGATGAAAGCGGTGCTGGCCGAAGCCAAGATCATGGCGATCGCGACAGCGAAAATGGGCATGACATAGATGCCCACCGCGCCGTTCTCTGGGTAATGCCGAATAAGGAGATCGCTTATCCAAAAACAGCCCGCCGTTAACAGGGCAAAACCGAAAGCGAGAAGGACAAAGCCAACAACCTTCGATTCGGGCGATTTATTCATGCCCATTTCAGGCTATTTTGTCTGGTAGAACTTCCGCGTGTATTCCTGAACCATGCGCCAGGTGCTGAACTGAGGCACCAGCGTGGTCATCGCGCGGCGGACTTTGCCGAGCCATTGGCGCGGGATGCCCGTGGCGTCGCGGTTGTAGAAGCAGGGGATGACCTCTTCCGTGAGCACCTTGAAGGTATTCGCGCTGTCGCGACGGTCCTGCTCTTCAATGTTCGCGGGATGCGTGTCATCGCCGATGGAGAAGCCATTCGTGCCGTCGTAGCCCTCGCGCCACCAGCCGTCCATGATGCTCATGTTGAGGCAGCCGTGGCAGCCGCACTTCATGCCGCTGGTGCCGGAGGCCTCGAGCGGGCGGCGCGGGTTGTTGAGCCACACGTCGCAGCCGGAGACCATCTGACGGGCGACATGCACATCGTAGTTCTCGACGAAGAACAGGTGCCCCTTGAGGTCGCTGAACTTGCTGAGGTGGATGATGTGCTGGATGAAAC
>CAZOCL010000275.1:0-9013 GCA_964578245.1 uncultured Klebsiella sp.
CAAGAGGAACTAACACACACATGAAAGTCAATCAATGGACAATGGGGCTGGCCGCCGCAGGCGTGATCAGCTTCGGCGCTGTTGCTCAAGCGGACGAGAAACCGTCACACCAAGTGCTCACGGCTGTCTCTTCCACGACGCTCAGCGGTTACATCAGCACCTCGGCCACCTGGAAGCCCGGCTCGAGCGCTGGCGCGGGCATTGGCCCGGCAGTGATCAACTCGTATGCCGCCGGCAAGACGGACGGCTTCGCGCTGGACGTTGTCAACCTGACGATCTCCAAGCCCCTCGAAGAGGGTGAATGGGCCGCTGGTTACACCGCTGAACTGCTCGTCGGACCTGACGCGGTTGTGTTCGGCACCGGTGCCGCTGGTAACACCCTCGCGATCAAGCAGGCCTATGTGGCCCTGAACGCCCCCGTGGGCAACGGCATCACGTTCAAGATGGGCGTGTGGGATACCCCGATCGGGTATGAAGCCTTCAACTACACCGCGAACCCGAACTACAGCCGCTCCATCGGCTACGGGCTCGAGCCCACGACCTACACCGGTCTGATCGCCAGCTACAAGGTTTGCGACGGACTGAACGTCAGCGCGGGTATCGCGAACAGCGCCGGTGGCGCGGTCGCCATCAACGCGAAGTCGGCCACCGAGTCTGACAAGGCTTACATGGCGGCCCTCACGGTGACGGCTCCCGATAGCTGGGGCTTCCTCAAGGGCTCCACGCTCACCGCTGGTGTGATCAATCACGCCGGTGCCGGTGGCGTCGGTTCCGCCTCCAAGGTCGTGAACTACTACGCGGGCCTCACGCTCAACACGCCGGTCAAGGAACTGACCGTCGGCGCGGCCTATGATTATCAGGGCCGTGACGGCACCGTTGGCAATGGCTCCGGCTACGCCAACGCCACCAGCCTCTACACCTCGTATGCGGTGACGGAGAAGATCAAGGTGAACACCCGCGCTGAATATGCCACCGGCACGTCCGGCGGCACCCTCGGCAACTTCGCCCCCCTCGCCAACGCCGGCAAGGCGGCCGGTGGCAACAACTCCGCGTTCCTCAGCCTCACCGGCACGCTGGATTACGCCCTCTGGGCCAACGTCACCAGCCGTCTGGAAGCCCGCTGGGATTCCGACATCTCCGGCAGCCCGAACAACGTGTTCGGCGGCGCCGCGACCGACGAGAAGAACTCGATCACGGTCTCGTTGAACGTCATCTACAAGTTCTAATCTGAGCCTCGCTCAGTCCACACCCCTTCCGGGCAACCGGAAGGGGTTTTTTGTTTTCCTGCATCGGAAAGGCCTGCAGGGAAAACCCTCAAAACGATCGAATTGGACACGCAAGGGTGCAATGCAACCCCATCCCTCGGTGCTCTGAGGCCCGGCCCCGAATCAGGCGGCCGGTCATCGCCACTGCTTCCACCACTCGTTGAATGACTCCCCCGTGCGCGCCGGTGCGAGCACCCCGTCTTCATGCCACAGCACCGCGGACAGCCCGTGGGAAAAACGCGTCTCCCACGGAATGTGATACGCGCCGGCCTCGAGCCAGACCAGGTGGTCGCCGGTTCGGAGGTGGCGGGACAGCGGAACTCGCGTGAGCTGGTCGAAGGCCATGCAGGTCGGACCGTGCACAGCCGTGAGCACCGTCGGCCCCCCGCGCGGCGGCACCGACAGCAGCGCATGTTCCTCCCAGTTGGACACCAGCGCGTTCATCGTGCGTCCGCCATCACAGATCAACTGCCGCAGGCCGTCGCGCTCCTTCACATCCAGCACGGTCACCACGAGCACCCCGCTGCGCGCGCTGAGGAAGCGCCCGTTCTCCAGCCATAGTTCACGCAGCCCCGGGAAGCGTGGCAGCCAGCGCTCAAAAACGGCGGCGAACTGCTTCAATTGAAAGCCCGCCGCGAACGCCTTTCCCTCGTGGCTGAACGTGTGCCGCGGCGGCAGCCCGCCCCCGCAGTCGAGGAACGCCGGCCACCAGTCCGCGGCCGTGCAAAACGCATGCACCTCGCCGAGGGCGCGCTCGTAAGTCGCCGCCTCCGCCACATTCGTGCGCAGGTGGAAATGCAGCGTCTCCGCCCTCACACCGGCGCGCCGCAGGCGTTTCAAAGCCGCTGCCAGTTCATCCGGCTCGAAGCCAAACTGCGTCGGAAACTCCGGGTGCTCGGGATCGTGCTCCAGGCTGGTGCGCAGGCGCAGCCCCGTGCGCCATTCGTGCTGCTTTGCCAGCGGCAGCAACGCCGCCAGCTCGCCCGGCGAATCAAAGTTCACCCGCAGGCCGGGACCGGCCACGCGCGGGAGCCAGCCATGCTTGGCCGGGCCGTTGATGAGGATGTCCCCGGTGGTGAAACCCTCGTGCCGGGCGGCGAGGTATTCGAACTCGCTCACCACCTCGATGGGCCGGCCCTGCTCGCGCCACCAGCGCAGGAGCGGGGCGACGGGCTGGGTCTTGCACGAGAGCCAGTGCCGCACCGGCACCGGCAGGGACTCCAGCTCCCCCAGTTCTGCGAGCGCCTCCGCCATGGGCTCCGCGGAGAAGATGTAGAACGGTGTGGCCGTGCCGGTGGCAAGGCCATCACGCACCAGCTGACGCCAGAACGCCAGCGTCTTGGCCGGATGGCCGAAGTCAGAGAGCAAGCGGGTTTTCACGTTGCGGCTTCGCGGAGGTCAGGCGTGGGAGAGCATCTTCTAAACTCCAAGTATCTCCGGTTGAAGCTTGGGATTTGGAGTTTTCATCCCGGCATCCTGCCCAACGGGCAACGTCGGTCTAAAACCACCACTTCATGCTCACGCCCGCCTCCCACAAATCGCTGCCCCCATCCGTCGTGGCCGCGCTCGTGGTGTAGGCGATCTCGGTGCCGAACTCGAGGCTCTTGCGCGCCTGGAAGACCAGGCCCGCCCGGCCGCCGAACTCCATCGAGCCGCGCTCGAAGGCGTAGTCCGCGCTGCCTTGCACGTGGTAGAACAACGGGCCCCAGAGCCGGTCGCGCAGGTCCGCATAGACACCCTCGCGATGCAGCCAGTGCAGCAGCATGCTGTCGAGCACCTGCGTCTGCTGCGGCACGGTCAGGCCGGCCACGATGGCGGGGGCGACGAGCGACAGGTTGCCGGTCTTGCGCGAGTTGGCGTGGTAGGCACCGCGGTAGCCGAGCTTGAACTCGGGGGATTCACGGCGGGCGAGGAACTCCACGCCCCAATTCGCCTGCCAGCCCACCGCCAGCTCCTCGCTGTCCACGAGCACTTCACGGCCCGTGAGCGTGGCATAGGTCTGGAAGCGTTCGGCGATCAGGTAATTGCCCGCGAGGGTGAGCCGGTGCTGGCGGCCGTCGAGCGAGTTGAGGAGCAGTCCGTCCCGCGCGCGTTCGTTGGCATACCCTTCGAGCCAGATGGACCCGTTGCTGGAGGGAAGACGGTGCGTCAGGCGGGCTCCACCGAGCAGTCCGTCTTGAAACCCGCCGGCCCACAAGTCGGTGATCCAGCGGCTGCTCCACGTCGTATGGAGGCCGAGCGAACCTTCCGTGTCATCGGACCAGCGGCGGAGCAGGAGCGGCGTGGTGCGGACGAGCACGTCCTCCCGCATCGCCTCGGCGAAGAGCTGGTTGCGGGCGGAAACCTGGGTGCGCCCGCCAACCTCCTCCTGCCAGAGCTGGCCGGAATCCAGCAGGTAGGCGGTGGCCTGCGCCGTGATGCGATCCCCATGCTCGCGCTGCATCGGCTCCAGCACCCGCCGCACCACCACCCGCGTCTGGTCGTCCACCTGGTTCTGGTCGAGCATCTCCTGGTAGGCCGTCATCTGCGTGCGCCAGTCGCCGGACTTCTCGGCCGCACCGGCGAGATCGAGCTGATAGGGAAAGGGCTTGCCCGCGAATTTCTCCAGGCGCAGATAGCGCAGCACGCTGGCCGCCTCCTGATAATTGCCCGCGAGCTGGTTCGCCGCGCCGTAGTAGTAGAGCGCCTCGTCGCTGTCAGGGTAGGCCTTGTAAAGCTGCGTGGCGTAGTTGAGCGCCCGGCCCGCATCCTTCTTGTCCGTGAAGAGCGAACTCATCGCGAGCAGCGCCTCTTTGTTCGCCGGATCGCGGGCGAGGATCTCCTGCGCGAGCGGCTCGGCCATGTCGGCACGCCCGGTCTTTGCGTAGAGATACATCATGTAGCGGCGGTCCTCGGGCTTCACTCCTGGCTGGAACAGCCGTTCTTCGGCCGGCGATAAATTGGCTGGCACGTTCAGCGGCGGAACGATGGGCGCATCGTCAATCGAGCTGCGCGGCACGCCCCGCAGCGGCGGGGCGGCGGGCGGCGGAAAATTCGCCGGGACTTCGGGGACGTATTCGTTCGTGCGACGCGCCGGGCGCTGGCCGGAGAAGGGGTCTTGCTGCGGTGCGATGGTGGGAGCCGGGGGCACAACGCCGCGCGTAGGCGGGACATACTCCGGCGGCGGTGGTTGCACCGGATAGGTCTGCACAGGAAGCGGGCGCATCGTCGTGTCGTCGATGATGCGCGGCGCCCCCACGACCTCCGCCCCGGGCGCATAGCGCACGCCACCGCTGGTCGTATATCCGGTGGCCGGTGCCTCTGCGGGTGGCTTGGCTCCGAAGAGCCGGCCGAAAAAGCCGGGCCGATCCTGTGCCTCGGCGCGGTTGCGTGGCTCGGGCACGGGGTAGCCAGCGGGCACGGCGTTCGGGGCATAACGCACTCCGTCATTAACCACATGGGTGGTCAGCGGACGGGGCGCGCCGGTGGGCGGAACAACGGCCGTCGAACCGGACGACACGGCCTGGGCACCGATCACGCGCGTGTCGGATTGATCCTGCCAGTTGAGCGGAGCGCTGCTGGGCGGAACATATTGTGGCGCGACCGCGGTCGGCGGGGGCCACTGCGGCTGGGGCTGAGGATAACTGGGAACGGCAGCCGGGATCTCCGCTGCGCCCCGCATCGGTCGCTGGCCGCTGAACGGATCATTCGAGGCACCGCTGAAGGTGACTCCGGGAGGCGTCCGCGAACCGGCGGGCGCGGCGTAGCTCACCGTCGGTTCCGCCGCCGGGGCATACCGGACATTGGCGGGCACCACCACGGTGGTGGCCCGTGAGTCGTTCGGCTGCGGCCACTGGGGATTCGCCGTCCCTGAGGCCGGGTATTGGGGGGCGACCGGCTGCGGTGGGGGCCACTGCGGCGCGGCTACGGGTGCCGGCGCGGGCGTGTAGCCCACCGGGTCCGAGTAACGCACGCCATCCCGCACATACGTCGTGCCGGGTTGAGGGTAGCCCGCCGGGGTGGGGATCGGTTCACGGCGCTCGTCGTAAACCGGCCGGGGCTGCGGGCGGGCCGGTTCCGGCTCGCGGGAAAAGAGCCGGCCAAAGAACCCCTTCTTCTCCGGCTGCGGAGCGGGTTCTACGCGCGCTGCGGGTCGTTGGGCCTCATCGTTCCGGTCTCCGCGTGCGTTCTTCCGGGCCGTGTCGGTCGCGTTGAGCGGCTGGTCCGCGAGAAACTGGAACTGCGCGTGCGCCGTGCCGCCGGCGGCCATGATCAGGGCGGTGAGCGCGAGGGCGGTGGTCTGTTTTGGTTGCCGCTGCATATTGGGTTGGTGCGGGGGATTAAGCGTAGGATTAGGATTAAGCGCAAGCGGCGATGGTGGCCTCACCGCGCTTTGTCCGAAGCTTGATCCTGATCGTAATCTTGCCTCCACTCGGGCAGATCACATCCGCGTCAGCGACCGGAGCATTTCCTGAATCGCCCGCTGATACGCCACGCGTGCGCCCAGTTTGTCGCCGCGCGCCAGCAGGATGTCACCCAAAAATCCCCACGCCCGGCCCGGGTCCTCCGGTTGCGACGCCACAAACGCGCGCTGGTGCACGGCGGCGCGCTTGAAGTCGCGCGTCGCGGCCAGCAGCTGCGCGGCCATTTCGTGCGTCGCCGGCTCGCCCTTGTCGAAATAACGCTGGAGCACCGCGAGCGCGTCCCGCTGGCGGTCCGCGCGGATGAGCAGGCGCGCGTAGGCGAGGCCGTGCGAGACGTTCGCCGGGTCCTTCCGGTGCAGCTTTTCGTAGAGCACCAGCGCGCCCTGCCAGTTGCCGCTGGCCTCATAGACCCCGGCCACCGTCGCCACGAGGCCGAGTTTCTCGACGAGTTCCGGGGTGAGTTCGGTCGTGATGAAGCGCTCCGCGTCGGTGAGCCGCTTCGCCTCCAGCAGCAGGCCGAAGTAAAACTTGGTCAGTTCGTCATCCTTCCGCAGGTCCGGGTGGAGGCGGAGCACGTCGGCGGCTTCGCTGAATTGCTTGTTGTCCGAGAGCGCATAGACCATCTGCTGACGCAAGACCACGTCGTCTGGAAAACGCGCCAGCCCCCGTTGGAGTGCGTCCCGGAACTTCTCCTGTCGCCCGGCGAGGTTCTGGAGATAGGCGAGCCGCTGGAAATCCCGCGAGGTCGGCTCCTGCGCGCGGGTCAGCCAGAATTCCAGGCTCTCCGAGGCGATGTCCACCACGCCCATGCTTTCCGCCAGGGTGAGCAGGCCTTCGACATTCGCCTTGTCCGGCGCGCGCTGCACCAGCCGACGATACGCCTCCAGCGATTTCGGGTAGTCGCCGAGGCGGAAGTAGCACTCCGCCACCGCGCCCAGCGTGGCGGCGTCGTCGGGTTCCTGCTGCTGGATGCGGAGCAGCACGGGCAGCGCGCGGTCAAAGTGCGCCAGGTCCAGTTCCAGCCGGGCGAATTCTTTGAGCAGCTCCAGACTCGCCTTGGGGTTGCGGACCAGCCGCTCGTAGTGCGCCTCGGCCTGCTCGAAGTTGCCGATGCTTGCCTCCAGCCGGGCAAGCAGCGGGGCGTGCTTCCGGTAGTCGAGCAGGTTGCCGGCCTCGTTGAGGGCTTTGGCCAGGTCACCGTCGCGATACAACCCCGGGGACAGCGCGATGAGGCGGTCAATGGCGGCCGGCTCCTTGAGCCGGAGCGCGATGAGATAGTGATCGAAGGCGTCAGCCGGCAGCGCGTTCCACTCGTAGAGCTGCGCCAGCCGTTGGTGGTTGGCGGCCACGTTGGGTTCGAGCGCAACAATCTGCCGGAGCGCCGCGATGCCGGTCTTCTGGTCACCGCCAGCGAGCGAGAGTTCGGCCAGCATCCGCCAGAGCGCCACGTTCTCCGGCTGGGCCTGGGCACGTTTCTGAATCTCCGGCAGCAGTTCGCGGATGCGGTCGGACTCGCGCGCGGTGGTCAGCAGGAGGTTGAAGAGCCGTTCGCGATCCGCCGGCTCCACGGCTGTCATCAACTCGCGGATCGCCTCATACGCGAGGCCGGGCTGCCCCGTCTCGCGCAGCAGCGTGATGCGTTCCCAGGCCAGGCGGGGCGACACCTTCACCAGCGGCCGGCCCGTGCGGCGGGTGAACTCATCCACCGCGCGCAGGCCGAGCGCGGGCTGGCCGGCCTGACGGGTGAGCGCGACGAGCCGGAGGGTGGTCGCATCCGACAGGTTTGCCTGCCAGTGCTGCGCGTAGATCTGCATGGCCAGCACCGGCTTCGCGGCGGCGAGGGCCTTCTTGGCGAGCGTCTCGTAGAGCGCGGTGCGGACCTCGGGCGGCACGTTCGGCAGCACCGGCTGGAACAGCGCGTAAGCGGCCTCCGCGTCCTGCACCTGGTCGAGCATCGTCGAGATCTCGTGCATGAACTCCGCCTCGAACTTGAATGGCGCAGCCAGCTCACACGCCCGGACAATGAGGTTGCGCAGCGCGACGGCGTCGTCGTTTGCCAGCAGCCGGCGTTCAAGCTGGATTTCCAGCAGGGCGAAGCGCCGGGCGTCCTTGGCGCGGTCCCGGGCCGACAGTGATTTCAGGGTGATGAGCGCCTTGGCCCACGCCTTGTCCGCGAGCTGGCGTTCCAAGAGACGTCGCTCGGTGGGGATGAACCAGAGCCCGAGAAACAGCAGCACCACCACCCCGCCTATGATCAGGCCGGGGGAGAAAACGGTGTGCGCTTTTTTCGCGGGCAGGGCCATCAGTGCGTCAGACTGGCGGAGAGATTAGAACGAGGCGGCGCAACAGCAGTAGCAATAAGCGCGGGATTCCCCAGGCAGATGGCTCCGGCTGAACGGCCCTTTGGCTGGCGACCGTGTTGCCTCACAACCGCACCTCCACCTTCGCTTCACTGGGCAGCTCCATCTTCAAGCTGCCGCTGGCGTCGACGGGCCATGAGGCTGCCTTGCCATTGACCGTGATGTTCGCCGTGGCGCGGGGTGGCAGCCCGCCGAGCGTGACCTGGCAAGGGCGGATGTCCCGCACCGTGAAGGCGGCCGCGCGCGCGGTGAGCTGGCTGAACTGGATTTCTCCCGTGCTCGCTTCGAGCCGCAGGTGCGCCGCCGGCTGTTCGGACAAGACGAGTTCCACGCGCGGCGAGCCGTCCGTGTGGACGTAGATGCCGTCGCCCCCCACGCGCCAGCCGGTCAGTCCGCGGCTGGCTTGGAGGTCGGGCACCAGCGAGGACTTCGGCAGGCGATAGGTGCGGACCCGCCCGGCACTCACGAGTGTCCAGCGCGTGTCCGACTGACGGAAGACCCGCGCGACCCGCGCGTCCCGCACAATGCCCGCGTATTCCGAGGCGGTCATGGAATGCAGTTCCTGCTTCATGGACCAGTCGAACAGCCGGACCAGCGCGTTCAGCGAGGCGAGGTTGTCCCCGCTATACCAGTGGAAGTAGATATTCACCGGCTTGAGGCGGCGCGGCTTCTCCATCCGCTCGAAACCGTCCTGGGCCAGGATGAATCCCCCGTAGAACGGCGCCTCGGTGCTGCCGCTGGCCGCCCAGCGCTCCCGGTAGATGTTCTCGTTCTCGTTGGAGGCGGTGATCTGGAGTTCGTTGTCCCACGGCACGCTGCGCGCCGCGACACGCGTGAGCGAGGGCTGCTTGCGGGAAATGGAGGTGCCACCGCCGTTCATGTTCTCGATGCCCAGCTCGCGCACGAGCCGCAGGGCTTCCGGCCACGGGCGGCAGTTGCCGGACCAGAGGAAGAGCTTGACCGGCTTGCCCGGCGGGCACAGCTC
>CAZOCL010000276.1:0-8984 GCA_964578245.1 uncultured Klebsiella sp.
CCTTCGCCCCCGACTGCGGCCTCTCCCAAACCGCCCGCTGGGCCGCGAAGCTGAAGCTCAAGCACATGGTGGAAGGAGTGCAACGCGTTCGACGGGAGCTTTGACCCCGTAGTCGCAGTCTTCAGCCTGCGCGTCAGTTCCCCGCCACCAACGCCGCAACCTAAAGGTTGCGCCTACGCTGACCGCGTGCTCAGCCCCGTGTTGGGCACCAGCCGCTGGCCGGAACGATATTAATGCCGTGGTGCATGGGAGAGCTGGGGGGAAACCTGCTGGACAGGCCAAAATCCGATAATGAACTCCCGCCATGACCACCCTGACCGCCACTTTGCTATACCGCAAAGTGCGATCGAATCCCTGTTAGGCAAAAATGACGTATTCTGACGTCAGGAATGGCACACAGCTCGCAAGTCTTCCGTTACTTAGCGCGGAGGATTACTCTCTCCTGTGGCATAGCGACTATTGGGATGGTCCGAGGTCTGGAATGCTTCTCTTGCGTGGGCATGAATACTGGTTCGAGTTCGTTAGTGAGGATGATCAGCCGACCGAAGGCATCTGCATTCAACACTTTGTTGTGATTCGATTGAGCGCAGAGTTGCTTGCCCGAGAGCACGAGATTCGCGAAGAGTTTCAGCGCCATGTCAGCACAGGTGGCGACTACGTTGGCGGTCGCGAATTCGTGCTACGTCCCAAGGAGCAGCACCATCTCTTTTACAACAAATATCTGAATTACTGCCGCAATCGGCCTTTCGGCGACTGCGAAGTAATTGCGCGTTTGGAAAGATGAAAAAGCCTAACATATCGCTGCATCTAACCTGGCCATCGCATCACTGTTTCAATCCACGCGCCTCGTGGGCCTGCTCGCTAAGCTTGGGTCCTTCGGCAAAACAGAAGTGATGCGTTCGTTCGTGCGCTATTCGGCGGGGCATCGGGAGGGCTGCCTGGCCGTGTTCGACAGCAACGCGGACCGATACTTCGCCCCGTTCGAGCGGGACCTCTTCGCCGAGTTCCTCGGTGATCGCGCGTTGTCGGAGCCGTTTTGGGTGCTGCTCGAATCGGAACGGGTGACCGGCTGCGGAGGATACTATCTCCAGGATGGCACCGCGTATCTGAACTGGGGAATGATTGAGCGGTCACAGCATGGCCGAGGGCATGGACAATTCCTGCTGGATCGGCGACTGGAGCAGATCCGAGCCGAGTGCGCTGGCCGGCCCATTCGAATCGAGACGACCCAGCACACGCAGGGATTTTTCCAGAAGCACGGCTTCGGCGTCATCGCTTGCGCTCCAGACGGCTTTGCTCCCGGTCTGGACCGGGTCGAAATGGAAAGAGCGGCCGAACCAGTCGCTACTGACAACCCGGTTGCCGCCAGATGAACTCGGGCGATCCCCTCCCGTAATCGCAGGCTTCAGCCTGCGCGTCAGTTCCCGGCCACCAACGCCGCAACCTGAAGGTTGCGCCTACGCCCCGATTGCGGCCTCTCCCAAACCGCCCGTTGGGCATGGTTGAGGCCCGGCGGATTTGGCGGCCTTCATCCCGGAGGCATGCGGGAACTTAGCCGGGGGGTGAGGAGCGCAGCGACGCTGCCCCCGGAACCGTCGCCCCCCAGGTTCCGACCCCAGCGGGGTCGCGGAAATCTGTGCTGGAGCGGTCTTTTCCGGCACCCCTCCGGGGTGCGTGACGTTGGAGGGCAATTCACCGGGGGTGCCGCTCACGCTCTACCCCCGGCTAAGCTCCCACCTCCCTCCGGGAGAAGACCCTTCGTCCGATGGTTTTCATCCCACTGGAAACAGCGGGCGCGCGCCCAAGACGCCTACCACCTCGCTCGCGGCTCCCGGCAACTTCGCCGTCTCCGCCGGGGACAATGAAGGGGAGCTGGAAGCCCAATGAGACCCGGTGGCCAAGGCGAAGAACTATGAGGTGCAGATCAGTGACGACCCGCCGACGGCCAACAGTTGGACCTACGCCAAGACCACGACGAAATCCAAGACCACCATTACCGGCCTGCCCAGCGGCACGAAGAAATGGCTGCGCGCCCGCGCCCTCGGCCCCAAGGAAATCACCAGCCCGTGGAGCGACCCGGCGGTCAAACGGGTGCCGTAGCCGCCCGCCCCAGCGCCCTGCTCCCTTCGCGGCGCGAGGGGAGCAGGCGGCCGGGTGCGCCGTGAGGTTTTAGCCGGAACGATGTTGCGGCCGTGGTGCATGGGAGAACTGGGGGGAACCTGCTGGACAGGCCCAAACCACTCATTACCCTGCCCACATGCCCACCCCAAGCCCTGCTTTGCTAGACCGCAAACTGCGGTCGAATACCTGTTAGGCGTCATACCACCACCCATGCACTTGCACGTTCGACGCTGGAGTGAGTTGTCCCAAGAATCCATTTCGCTTGAAGCGATTCGCAAACTGCATGCGCCTCCATCGCATTTTCGTGTTTCTCCGTATCGATACCCTGCCGGGACCGCTTTTCCTGGCAGTGCGCGAGCTGGCCGGATTTATGTCTTGTCTGGCCAATGTTCATTCATCGTTGGTGATTGGCGGGCCGAGCTTGCACCGGCTACATACGCGGACTCTCCGTCGGGAGGGTTCGAGTTCCAGGTGCTTGGCGACGACGCCGTCGAATTGGTTAGGGCATGGGAACTTCCCGAGCTGTTTCATGCAAAAAATGCCGCCTAACCAGGCGCTGCAGCCAACGCCGTGCCCGCCTTCGGGTTCGTCCGGTGAGCGGTGGGTTTTCAACGCCACTGCCCCGGCGTGGCTGAGCTTTCGTCGTTAGCCGTCGAATTCCATGCGCACGCTTTATTGCAAGTCTGAAGCGTCTTTTCTCGACCTCTTGGCGCCATTATTTTCGGAGTTGGACGCCCTCTACTGGGTGGTGGACTGTCAGATGGGCCCGGTTAAGACAGAGTGGATGATGTCGCACGAGCAGGCATATGAAGATTTCCACGTTCCTGTTCCAGCATTCGAGCGCAGCGGGGCCAGGCTATGGCGACCGGGCACGCTATCTCAGGTTCGGGAAGCTTTGTATTTTGATGAGTGGTCGTATTTCACGGGCTTTCACGCGACCGAAACCGAGGCGGTGGATCGGGCCGCACGGTTCGGTCTGTCACGATCTTTCTCACCCGAGTTCTACGACCTTCTCACGCGAGAGGGCCAGTTGTTCGCTGTTCATGTTGATGGGTGGTGGGAGTTCTCTCCGGGCAGCGACGAGCTATTTTGCCGTATCAGAGATTGTTCGCCTTGCCGCGAGATTGCGCCCAGAAGCCCGGGAGCTGTAGATTGGACGCCACAGTTTGTATGACCACGACGGCTAACCATGCGCTGCAGCGAACCCGGCGGGAGCGTCGCGGTTGCAATCCATGCGTCCCGTGCGCCGGGTCGCTGAGCTTGGGTCGTTAGCCGACACATGAAACGCGTGTTTAAGGACCTGATAGGGTTCGTTGCTGCGATTATTGCTATTGGAGCGGCGGCGATCCTTTGGACGGCTATTACACAACTGATTGCCGTCGGGATTGCGGTCCTGGTCGGAGTCCTCGTTGCACTGACCAAGGATTGGGTAACCGGGGTGATTGCCGCTATCTTCGCTTACGCAATAGTCATGAAGGCCTTCCACTACCTTGATATTTTTGACATGATCAGTTCTGGAACAAAAAATCGCGACAAAACCAACGCGAATAAAGGCGCTGCGCCGAATGGCGACCCAGTGACGCCGATGCAAAACCCTAAAGCTTCCGGTGAGCCGCCATCGTTGAGCTGAATCGTTGGCCCCAGATTCGTTTGAAAGGTTGCCCACCGCCTTTCGTCGCACACTGAGTTGATGCAGCCATGCTGACCATTCGTTCCAATTCGACGTCCCGCTTTTGCGACGGGGTTTCGCGCCGCAGTTTCCTGAATATCGGCGGGCTGGGCCTCGGCGGGCTGGCGCTGCCGCAGTTGCTGGAGGCCGAGGCGCGGGCGGGCATCCGCCATTCGCACAAGGCGGTCATCATGATCTACCTGCCGGGCGGACCGCCGCACCAGGACATGTATGACCTCAAGAACGACGCACCCATCGAGGTGCGCGGGCCGTTCCGCGAGATTCCCACGAACGTCCCCGGCATCCGCATCTGCGAGCATCTGCCCCGCATGGCCGCGATGATGGACAAGCTCGTGCCCATCCGCTCCATCGTCGGCGCGGAGGGCGGGCATGACAACTTCCAGTGCTTCACCGGCCGCCCCACGCGCAACCAGCCGCCCGGCGGCTGGCCGATGTTCGGCTCGCTGATCTCGAAGCTCCAAGGCCCGGCGGACTCCGCCATCCCGCCCTTCGTCGGCCTGGAGAACAAGACGAAGCACCGGCCCTACAACATGGCCACGCCCGGCTTCCTCGGCGTGCCGCACCGCTCGTTCCAGACGGAAGGCGACGGCAAGGCGGACCTGGTCCTGAACGACCTGTCCGTCGAGCGTCTCGCGGATCGGAAGAGCCTGCTCGCCGGCTTCGACCACTTCCGCCGCGACGTGGATGGCAGCGGCTTGATGGAGGGGCTGGATGCCTTCACGCAGCAGGCCTTCGGCGTTCTCACGTCCAGCAAGCTGGCCGCCGCATTGGACTACACGAAGGAAGACCCACGCACCATCGCCGCCTACGGCAAGGGCAACCCGGCCATCCGGGGCGATGCCTCGCCGCGCATCAACGAGCAGTTCCTGATCGCGCGCCGGCTCGTGGAAGCCGGTGCCCGGGCGGTCACCGTGTCGTTCGGCTTCTGGGATTATCACGGCAGCAACCACAAGATCGCGAAGGAAGACTTCCCGATGCTCGACCAGGCCGTGACCGCGCTGGTGCAGGATCTGCACAACCGCGGCCTCGACAAGGACGTGAGCGTGGTGGTCTGGGGCGAGTTCGGTCGCACACCGACCATCAATAAGGACGCGGGCCGCGACCATTGGCCGCGCGTCTCGTGCGGCCTGCTCGCGTGCGGCGGCATGAAGACCGGCCAGATCATCGGCGCGACCGACCGCCTCGGCGGCGAATGCACCGAGCGCCCCGTGCGCTTCGGCGATGTCTTCGCGACGCTTTACCAGAACCTCGGGATTGATGCGAACGCCACGGTCACCGACCTGAGCGGTCGGCCGCAGTATCTCGTGGAGCCGGGGTGTGAGCCGATGAAGGAACTGGTGGGTTGACGTGGCGAACAAGCTGGGGCAGAGAAAGCCATGAACTTGGACAAGATTCGCAAGCAGCTCAGCGGTGGATTCCGCCCCTTCGTCATTCGCACATCCGATGGCCGCGAGTTCGACGTGCCGCACCCTGAGTTCATCGCGCTGGGCAAAGGTGACATCGCCGTGGTGGACAAGGATGGGGACATCAATGTGCTGGATTCCCTGCATATTGTGTCGCTCAAGTCGCTGAAAACTCCGGCGAGCAAGGCGTAGTCTCACCGATACCGAGCGGTGCGGCGAACGGCAGCATTCCGTTCAACGCGGAGATGCAGAGTGCGCCGAGCAGCGCAGAGGTCCGTTTCTCTCGGTCACTTGCTATCCCCTTTGGGCTCTGCTTTGCCTCCCAACTCTGCGCCTCTTTGCGTCCTCTGCGTCTCTGCGTTGGATTGGAACGATCCGACGCCAAACTGATCTTCAGACGTGAACCAAGGCGGCAGCGCGGCCGTTGTGGAATGGAGTGCGGCGAGTTCTCGCCGGTTTCTACAAGCGACTTGTCGCCGTCGAGGTCAAGCGGTTCACTGTGGCCAAACAGTTCGAGACTGGCCCAAGCCGAAAGGGCCGGTGGAACCGAACCCGCTTCGGCCTTCGACAGCGACAAGTCGCCTGCGGAAAGCGGTGACAAGTCACCGCACTCCATAGCGCGCTCGGACTGCACCTGTTCTTAGGCTATCTGAGGCTTTCTCTGGAATTTGTGTTTCACTTTGGTGTTCGGAGTGAACAGGACCCACCGCCTGCCCGTCAGCCTTTGAGTCATGCTGAAAATCTTTGGCTCCTCCTCCGGCAAGCTGTGCGACGGAGTCGCGCGCCGGGATTTCCTCCGCGTCGGCGCGCTGGGCATGGGCGGGCTGGCGCTGCCGCAGTTGCTGGAGGCCGAGGCCCTCGCGAAGATCGGCAAGTCGCACAAGGCGGTCATCATGGTGTATCTGGTCGGCGCGCCGCCGCATCAGGACATGTTTGACCTGAAGATGGACGCCCCGCGTGAGGTGCGTGGCGAGTTCCGCCCCATCAAGACCAACGTCCCCGGCATTGAGATTTGCGAGCATCTGCCCCGACTGGCGCGCATCATGGACAAGCTGGTGCCCCTGCGCTCCGTCTATGGCTCGCCGGCCGGCGATCACGATTCCTTCATCTGCTACACGGGGCGGCACAAGCGCATCCAGCCGCCCGGAGGATGGCCGGCCATCGGCTCGGTGGTGTCGAAGTTCCAAGGCCCGGTGGACAAGTCGGTCCCGCCGTTCGTCGGCCTCGCGCCCAAGGCGGGCCATCCGCCGTATGGCTCCCCTGGCCTGCCGGGCTGTCTCGGGGTGCCGCAGGCGGCCTTCCGCCCGGCCGGCGAAGGGATGAGCGACCTCACGCTCAACGAGATTTCTCCCGCGCGCCTTGACGACCGCAAATCCCTTCTCGCCTCGTTCGACCACTTCCGCCGCGACGCGGACAATAGCGGCGTGCTCGACGGACTCGACGCCTTCCAGCAACGCGCGCTCGGCATGTTGACCTCCAGCAAGCTGGCCGAGGCCCTTGATCTCTCGAAGGAAGACACCAAGACCCGCGAGCGTTACGGCAAAGGGTTCACCGCCAACTACGGCGACGGTGCGCCGCGCAATCTGGAGCACTTCCTCATGGCCCGCCGCCTCGTGGAAGCTGGTGCACGGGTGGTGACGCTGAACTTTGGCCGCTGGGACTTTCACTCGGACAACTTCAACGAAGCGAAGAACACCCACCTGCCCTACTACGATCAGGGCATGGCCGCGCTGGTGCAGGACCTGCATGACCGGGGCATGGACAAGGACGTGGCGGTGGTCGCCTGGGGCGAGTTTGGCCGCACGCCGACCATCAACAAGGACGCGGGCCGCGATCACTGGCCACGCGTGGGCGGAGCACTGCTCGCGGGCGGCGGCTTCCGCACGGGGCAGATCATCGGTGCGACCGACCGCTTGGGCGGCGAGATCACCGAGCGCGGCATCCACTTCGGCGAGGTCTTTGCGAGCCTCTATCAGCACCTCGGCCTGGACCCGCACCAGACGCAGTTCACCGACCTTTCTGGTCGTCCGCATCCGCTCGTGGATTATCAGCATGAGGTGATGAAGGAATTAGCAGGTTAGGCGATGGTTTCTTTTACCAAGGAAGCGTCTCCGGCCACGGAGGATGAGGTTTTACGATTCGAGTCCGCAATTGGCCAAAGGCTTCCCCCGGAGTATCGTAAATTCCTCAGGCGAACTAACGGTGGCGTCCCCGCACCGAGCTTCTTCAACGACCCGGTGATTGGGGTTCGTTTCGTGAATCAAGTGCTGTTGTTTTACCCTCTGGCGATTGGACACAGCCAAGGGTTGGAGGAGAAGTATGCAGAAAACCGGGAAGTTCTCCCGGAAGGATTGCTGCCCATAGGCAAAGACATCGGTGCCGAGCCGATTTGCCTGTGCTTGGACAAAAGCGGTGAATTCGGATGCATCTACGGAGTGGATGGGGCCGTGGAGGACACTCGCGAGCCAGTTGCCGTGCGTCGTCTTTCCGGCTCGTTTGATGAGTTCTTGAATTCCCTTTTCCAGACTGAGGAAGATCGCTTGGCGGAGGAACAGCGGACACAGGATCGAGTGATGTCACTTGCCAAAACCGGAAAGCCTGAGGATTTGGACGTTTTTCTGGCACAGGGGAATACTCTGAACGAGATGAGTTCCCAAGGCCTGACGTTGATGCAGTGTGCCGCCAGAGTCGGCAACTTGCAGTTGGTGAAGGCCAGCCTCGAACGCGGGGCCAACCCGTCCTGCGCCATCCACCAAGCCTTTCTCCACCGGCACTGGGAATTGGCCCGGTATCTTGCCGACGCAAGGGTTGACTTGAATGAATGCGACCAACGCGAAAAGCGCCCGATGGAACTCATCTTCGGCATCTTTGGTGCAGAACGTGAGAAATTGGAGGCATTCCTGAAATCACGCGGTGCGAGGCGGGACTGAATCGCATGATGCCTGACACTAATCAAAGCAGTGTCTGGTCGGCGTTAAGCGGCTCGTTGCTTCAGTCAAAACGCATCTTGACCCTTCCTTTCCGTCCGTTAGCTTCTCTCCGTCAACCCGACGAATTTATGAGCACTGAAAACAACTCCCTTGGCTCCGGCGCGTCGCGTCGTGAGTTCCTCAAATCTGCCTCCGCCGCCACGGCTGCGGTCGCCGCCACCGGCATCCTCAAGACGCCGGTCTATGGCCAGAATCAGGCCCCGTCCGCGAATGTCATTGGCGCGAACAACCGCATCAATCTCGGTCACATCGGCGTCGGTGGCCAGGGCATGGCGCACGTCAGCCAGATGAAGCCCAAGCACGGCGACAACAACACCGCCTCCATCGCCGTCTGCGACGTCTCGAAATACCGCCAGGACTTCGCCAAGAACAAGATCACCGACGGCAATGCCGACGCGAAGGTCGAGACCTTCGGCGATTACCGGAAGCTGCTCGAACGGAAGGACATTGACGCCATTGTCTGCGCCACGGTGGACCACTGGCACACGAAGGTCTCCGTCGCCGCGCTCCAGTCCGGCAAGCATGTGTATGTCGAGAAGCCGATGACCCGCTACCTCGGCGAGGCCTTCGAGATTTACGACACCGTCAAGAAGACGGGCAAGATCCTCCAGGTCGGCTCGCAGGGCTGCTCGGACATGAAGTGGCACGAGGCCGCGCGCCTCATCCAGTCCGGCAAGATCGGCCCCATCGTCATGTCGCAGGGCTCCTACATGCGTAACAGCCCGAAGGGCGAGTGGAACTACGCCATCCAGACCTGGTGCACCGCCGAGGACACCGACT
>CAZOCL010000277.1:0-8945 GCA_964578245.1 uncultured Klebsiella sp.
CGCAGCTCCGGTTCGCGCTGGTGATGAGCCGCACGGCGAGCCGGCCGCCCTTGCCTTCGGTGTCGAAGTCCAGGCCGAGCGAGTTCATGGGGCGACCGCCGCCGCCGGGCTGGTTCGCATTGAACCAGCCGAAAAACATGCCCGCGCCCGGCGAGCAGGCGGTCAGGGCGAAGGTGCCTGAGGCGGTGAGCTTGTCGTTGAGGGTCTTGCTGATCCGGTCGCCGTAGGAGGCTGGCTGCGTGGAACGCGTGACGCGCCCGCCGACTTCGCCCGGCGTCTGGCTGGCGAAGGCCGTGGTGCTGTAGCCAAAGTCCTGCGTCACGGTGGGCGTGCGCTTGGGCTCGATGCGGTTGTTAAAGCCATCCCACTGCGGGTCGCGATCAAATGACTCTGATTTGAGTGGAGCACTCGCGGCTGCCAGCGTGACGGCGGACACGATGGACCCGAGCAAGCCGCCGAGGCGGAGCAGGCTCCGTGGAGTGTGAGTCAGGCGGAAATACAGCATGGACGTGCCGTCTCGACTTCAAGGATGGGCACCAAATTCAATCCGCGGCGGAGGCAGCTTAGGCCGGCGCTGCCTGATTCCAGTCGCGCGCCTCCAACCGAAGCGTGGCATTAATGCCCGGGCGCGTCAGTTGATCCACTTCGATGCTGAAACGGATGCCCGGGCGGCCGGGCGTGGCTTCCGTCTTAGCCTGTCTGCGGGCGAGATTCGGAGTTTCGCTCTGGTAGCCGTAATTGATCCTCCAACCGCCCAAAGCAGTCTCGTCCGGCGTGGCTTCCACGATGATTTGATCGCGATAGATGTAGCCGCCCTCGTAATGGCGCTTGAAGAAGAAGATGCCATCAAACGTGTAGTCCGGCACGAGGACAGCGATATCGAAGGCGAAGCTGACAGACTTGGTCCGCTTGGTGCTCTTTTTGCCATCGAGAAACAAGGAGAACAAGTGGGGGCTCCTCGACCGGTCCGGCAGACGACCGCCGTCCTCGCCGGGGAACAGCTCGTCATAGGTGCGAAAGATGGCGGAGTTCTCGCGGACGTTGCGGCGGTGCATCTGCCATTGGCATCCGCGCACGCTGACGGCTACTTCGAACTGATAGGAGGCCTTGAAGCGCTTCCGGTCTTGGTCCTTCAATTCCGCCAGCTTCTCATCTACTTCTCTCGGGAGGAAGAGTTCATCGATGTCCAGAAACCCGTCCACGCGGATGTTGCCGAAGAAGAAGCGCGTCATGTTCTGATAGCCTTCCTCCGAGTTCACGATGCCGTAATGGCCAGAATGGCTGCGATGGACGAATGCGCAGGGAGAGGGGGTCTCGCCGCCGTTCAGGTGCCCGCGGGTAGTGGCGTTCTCAATGCGGACGAGCCCGTCACTGGCTTCACCGGCGGCCCAGGAGGAGAGCCCTTTCATCACCAGATAGTCGTTGGGATTGGTGCCGACCAGATTGAAGAAGCGATCCGGCGAAAAGGAGCCGAGGTCTGACACGTCTTCCGCACCAGGAGGGAGACCCAGATAGTCCGCCATCCGATCGCGGTTGAAGTTATTCACGTCGCCAAAGCTCGCCCAGGCCGGCACATTTCGCACAATGCGGAGGTCGATTCCGTTATGTGGCGTGGCGTAGGTGAACACCTTGTCGACCAGTTTTCGGGCCTTCTCCAACCCGGCGTATTCGGCGCTGGGAATCGGCGGTTTGCCCGGCTGCTTCTGGGGGATTTGAAGGAGGCAGCGGCAGACCAGCCCGCCCATGGAATGGGCAATGAGATAGACCCGGAATTCGTCTGGCTTCACCGCATTGCTGGGATTCGCACAGATTTTGTCGCGTAGCCGAAGAATGAGTTCCCCGAGTTTTCTGCCGAAGTGTTCCATGGGCGGAGTCTTTCCATCGCTAAAAGCCTCGGAGGCCTCGTCGTAATACCGGTAAATGATCACGGAACGATAAGGGATGGGTTCATCGGTCCGTTCCGAGGCGACGAGATCCTCGCCTTCGAAGAACACATCGTGGTAGTCGTGATCCGTCTGGAGCCGGACCATGGGCGATTCGAAGAAGAACTTTTTCAGTTCGCCAGACCAAATCTGGCGGGCCTTGGACGAGCCCAGGTTGAACCCCATGTAGGGGTCGGCGCAGGTTTCCTCGATTTCATCCTGAGTGGCGGCAAAGCCGCGGACGTAGATGATCGGGTGATACGGATGGTTTGGGTTCATAGGTGTGACCAGTTTATCGGGTGGCGAGATAGTCGAGGAGGCTCAGCAGCCCGATGCCGCCGGAGGGGATCAGCATGGCGCGAATGACGGGCAGTTCGCTGAAGGGCGCGAACGCGCCAGTGCGAATGCTTTCGATCTCCTTGACGAGCTGTTCGATGCCCTTGACCCGTTTTTCAGCGGTTCCCTGGTTGGTCGCCATCGCCAGGTTGCCGTGCAATCGATCCAGCGCGTGGCGTCGTGCCCGATGGGCGACCGCGCGGAGCGTGAAGGCACTGTAGGCGGCGTAGGCAAATACGGCCGCCAGCACAATCTGCAGCCCCCAGCTCCAGTTCCAGCAGTCGATCCACCGGTTCCGGGCCAGAATCATGAGGAAGATCATGATGAAGGGGTAATAGACCAGCCGGTTGGCGGTGTTCGTGTAGCGGGCGATGATCTGGACATCGAGCCACTCATTCAAATCCGCACACTCCGTGTCACCCCGCAGCCGCTGGAAGCGCACCAGGGTTGAGGGCGGCCATTCGGAGCGGGATTCGTCCAGATTGCTGACAAAAACGCGGCAGAGGCGCGTGGTATCCACGATGAAGAAGGTCAGATAGAGGAGCACGGTGACACACAAGGCCAGCAGGACGATGTCCACCGCGGAAGCCAGTTCACCTCGAACGGGCCGGTTGGGGAAACCGAACGCAGCCATGACGGCAAAGGCCAGCACGGCGAAGAGGATCATGTGCGGGACAAAACGCCAGCGCCGGATGGACATGCCTGCTCTGCGCGTGTGCTGGTTCCACAAGTCCTCCGCATGGACTGACGTGCGCAAAGGACGCCAGCGGTGGAGTTCAGCACGGTGGTAGAAGCGCCGACAGATCCGGAGCATGCCGGCACAACGCATGCGCTGCCAATGCCGCAGGAACCGGAAACGAGTCCGGCCCGGGTAGGCCCACTGCTTGAAGGCGAACTCGCTGGCGATGCCATGCCGGGTGTATTCGAGATCGAACCGCGCTCGATGCAGCGCATGCAGCCCGAAGCACAAGGCAATGAACCGGATGATTTCGCTAGGCCAGATGCTGATGCCCTCGAGCACGGCGAAGGGTTCGCCCGATGGGGAGACACAATGATCCCATACGATTGCGGCCACCAGCAGCGCCCCGAGCGCCAGGCTCTTGACCATGGCCATGTCAAAATGTCGGTAATCTGCCTGCAGCACGGCCAGAAGCGGCAGACAGGAACGGATGCAATGGATCTTGCGGGGCGGGTCCGAAGTTTTTGATTGAGCCTCATCCGCCGACCCGCCCGGCTGCCTTTGTCTGAATTCGGCCCAGGTTTCACTCAGGGATGCTTCCAGCGCGAGCCGGTTTCGGTAGGCATTTTCCAAGCCGGACGGTTTGGGTATGGCGGGGGGCAGCTTGACTTGATGCACGGTCAGCGAGAATCCCTTGGAGTAGAGGATGAAATCGTTCACCAGGTCCAACAGCTGCGCCCGGACTTTGTCTTCCATGAAAGCGGGGTTTGCGGTCTCCTCAGTTTGCGGTGATGCCACCACTTTCGCCAGGGCACGCCGGAACTTTCCATCGACCCTGGAATCGATATGCTTGGCGAGTCCGTCAAGAAACGGGTCGCTCTTCCGCGAATTGTCCGGGGGGGTGAAGGTGACGGCGGAGGGGTCATCGGTTGGGAGGGGGAGGCGCAGCAGGTTGACAAACACCCGCTCGTTGAGGAGATCATCCTGCTGCAGCATGAGGATTTTGCGCCGCAAGGCATACCGGTTGAACACGAGTTGCCGAAATCCAGCGCTGAATTGCAGCAGCAGCAACAACCCGGTGGAAATGATGATCAGGCCCAGGATTGTGTTTCTGGCCACCCAGCTGGCGGGTGGCAACGTGCGCGAGGGAGGATTCAGCCCCGGATTGTTTGCGGTGACGTAGGCATTGGTTTCGATGCTCAGGTCCACCGGCCCGGAGCGGCCGATCTCGAAAACGCGCGGCGAAATCGTTGCCAGTCGTTCTGGTGCCACTTCGCCCAGCGCCAGCATGACTGCCAGGAATTGCGCGGTTTGCTGGCTCTCGCGAAACGGAGGGATTTGCCGCTGGAGGTCATCGCTCAGGCGTATGCCGAAGCCGGCGGCCACGAGCAGGTTCCGGCTCCAGGGCAGTTCCTCCGCGTGCCAGAGGCGTGCATCCAGTTCAGTGGTGAAGACCAGGACATCGGGCAGTCGCTGGCGCATCGCCTGGACAATCAGCAGCGTGTCATAGACGTCGCTGCCAATCACCCCCACTGCGCGGAGGCTGCCCTTGCCCTGCCGGCGGAGTTCATGGTCCAGGTGGACGAGGTGGTCGCCCAGTCGCCGGAAGTAGTCCACCTGCGTGTTCCCTTCCGGTCGTTCCGTTGATTCCCGGCCGCCGGACTTGGCGGGGTCCTGGCGCGGTGGCGTTTCGCGTGCCTCCCGCCGGTCGCCCTTTTCCAGATTCAGTTTGCCGTCCAGGCCGCGCAAATAGGTGTAGTCGTGGAAATTCGCCGGCCACAGATTTTCATTCACGCGCAGGTCATGGATGGCAGTGGTCAGGGAAGCCGCGGTGCGTTCCCAACCAGGCTTCTGGGCGAGGAGCATCTCTGAGGCGAAAGTCACGGGCAGCATGCGGCCAAAAAAGGTGTCCCATTCGGAAATCATGGCGACGTGATCTTTGGAGCCAGCTGCCAAATCCACGCCGCGCAGCTTCAATTCCCTGAGCAGAGCGGCAGACAGAATATCCTGAGTGCAGGCCGTGGTGGCGAACTCGATGTGCTGGTGGCGCAGACGTTCGATCAAGACTTCACGGGGTTTGGAGCGCTGGGTTCCGGGTTCAAGCAGTTCGTCCACCGTCGAGGCGGTGCCGGAGATGATCTGCGTGTGGTTCGCTGCCGGGAACTGGGGAGGCCGCGAGGCAGACGCGCAATCCTGGGCTCCGCTCGTCCCCACAGGATCATGTTTCCATTTGCAGGTCTCCTCATACATCTTGCGGAGCGTCGTGGAACTATAGGGGCCAATGACCGTCCATTGGTTGGTCCAATGCTCGGTGGTCTTGGCGAAGGTGAGTGGGGCGACCTGGCTTTGTAGAAAGGCCAGCCGCGCCAGTGGAGTATCCTGAAACAGCTCCTCTTGCAGCCAGAGCACCAGGACTCGTTTGGCCGCGGATGCGCGGTCCTTCTTGGGGGTATTTTCACGGAGGCGAAACCACTCATAGGTGGAATAGGCCCGGATGCTGTTAGTGTGATTGCTCGAGCCGGGGTAATTGTCCAAGCGTTGTGGCCACTCTATTTCGATATAGCCCAGGTGGGCCGCATCTTCTGGCGCATAACCGCAGCGGCCGAGGCCGCCGATGATTGCGTTGCGGGTCCGCCGCCGGAACTCCTGATCTTCGGCATAGTTCCCAGCTGCCACCATGACGGGCATGATGAGCACCTTGCCATGCTGTGCCATCGCATCTTTGATTTGGCTGGCGAGGGCGGACGGACCATGTGGATCATCTGGGAGCCCATGGGATGAAGCCGGTCCGGAACTGCTGCACCGCTTCGCTATTACATCTTTGAGAATGCCAAAGGGATCTTGCCAGAGCCGTGCTTCCACGTCCTGTTTGCCGGTGGCTGGTGCCGGGGGTGCGTCCTCCGCTTTGGGGCGGAAGGTTTGCAACGAACCTGACGGCATCATCAAGGTCCCGACCAGGGCGGAGACCACCAGAATGATCGGGAGGGCTGAATCACTGCTGTCTTTTGGGCTGGCCATGAGTCACTTTCCGCCGATGGCGATGAATGGTTTGGAGGGGCTTGGCAGCAAAGGCCTGTTTCGATGCTTGGTCGATGCGCGGCAGCTGGCGGTGCAGGGGCTGCCTCCCAAGCGGTGGTTAAGAACGATGTTGCTAATGGAATGATGGTTCGAGCGAACGCCCCATTTTTCGAACGTGTCCTGCGAGCCAACAAGGGAAATGAGCTATCACCGGGCGACATCACGTATCACTGGGCGACATGCGTATGGAGCCCGGCTGTGGAACCGACGGCGCGAAAAGGGTTGGAGGTGCTGAGCCCAAGGCGCAGCCTGGAGAAGCGTGGACGCGTCTGACAGGGTTGCGCTGGGTGACCCGCTTTGGCATGTTCAGTGGCATGCAAATGCGTTGCCTCGTCAGCTTTCTCTCCTGTTTTTGGATTGCCGCCGCGCCCGACATGTCTGCCGCCGTGCGGGTGGCGCTGTATGATGCGGATGGCAGCTTCGGGAAGGGCGTGCCGCGCGTGACCGCACAATTGAAGCAGGAGAAGGACGTGGAGCTGGTCATCGTGAAGGCGGAGGAGATCGCGGCGGGCAAGCTCACGGGCTTCGACGTGGTCATCTTCACGGGCGGGTCAGGCAGCAAGCAGGGGAATGCGCTGGGCGAGACCGGCCGCGCCAAGGTGAAGGAATTTGTCGAGGGCGGCGGGGGCTACATCGGCATCTGCGCCGGAGCATATCTGGCGTGCAGCGGCTTCTCGTGGGGCGTGAAGGTGCTCGATGCTAAGACGGCGTCGCCGATGTGGCGGCGGGGTGAAGGCACGGTGAAGCTGGAACTGACGGCGAAGGGGCGTGAGTTGTTTGGCAAACCCACGGAGCAGTTCGAGGTGCGCTACGCCAACGGACCGATTCTCGCGCCCGCGAATTTGGAGTCGCTGCCCGACTTCGAGCCGCTGGCTTTCTTCCGCACCGAACTGGCGAAGAATGACACGCCGGTCGGGCTGATGGTGAACTCGCCGGCCATCGTGAGCGGCACGTGCGGAAAGGGCCACGTGATCGTGAGCAGCCCGCACCCGGAGCAGACGGACGGGCTGGAGCATTTCATCCCCAAGGCGGTGCGGTGGGTGGCGGCGAAGGGGGAGGGGAAGCGTGAGTAATTTGGGATTGGTCGCGGGACGCGGCTGACTAATCACTAAACACTAATTACTGCTTCCGGTGGTTGCCCTGAATAACCCGCCCGTCTGCCACACTCCAACTCTCCACGCATGAATTCACCTCTGAACCGCCGCCGCTTTCTCACCACCACGTCCGCCGTCCTGGCCGCGCCGTATTTCCTCCGCAGCCAGGGCTCGCCGAACAACAAGCTCAACATCGGGTGCATCGGCACGGCGGGCCGGGCGGCGGGCGACATCGAAGGGGTGAAGGGCGAGAATATCGTGGCGTTGTGCGATGTGGACGAGACGAACCTGAACAAGGCGGGCGAGAAGTTCCCCGGCGCGACCAAGTATCGGGACTTCCGCAAGATGCTCGAGCAAAAGGACATTGATGCCGTGGTGGTCGGCACGCCGGACCACACCCACGCCGTCTGCGCGGTGGCGGCGATGCGCAGTGGCCGCCATGTATATTGCGAGAAGCCGTTGGCGCGCACCATCTCCGAGGTGCGCATCATGACGGACACGGCGGTGAAGACCAAGCGCGTGACGCAGATGGGCAACCAGATACACTCGCACCCGGGCAACAATTACCGGCGCTGCGTGGAACTGGTGCAGAGCGGGGCGATCGGCGCGGTGAAGGAAGTGCACGTCTGGGCCGGCGCGATTTACGGGAACAAGGTGGTCGTGGCGAATCCGCCGCCGCCGCCCACCAGCCTCGATTACGATCTCTGGCTCGGTCCCGTGCAATACGTCAGCTATCGCCCGGAGTATGTGCCCTTCCACTGGCGGCATTTCTGGAACTTCGGGGGCGGCACGCTCGCGGATTTCTGGTGCCACTTCGCGGACCTCGCGCACTGGGCGCTGGACTTGAAGTATCCGCTGACGGTCGAGGCGGAAGGCCCGGCGGTGGACCCGGAACTGGTGCCGGTGGACCTCAAGGTGCGTTACGAATACCCGGCGCGCGGTCAGAAGCCGCCGGTGAAGCTCACCTGGTATCAGGGGAAGTATCGGCCCACGGAGGAGCTCGGCCCGCTGCTGGAAAAGTGGAAGGGCGGCGGCGTGCTCTTCGTCGGCGAGAAGGGCCGGCTGCTGGCGAACTACACGAACCGCGTGCTGCTGCCGGAGGACAGCTTTAAGGACTTCCAGGCCCCCGCGCCGTTCGTGCCGGATGCCAAGGGCAACAACTGGCACCACGAACAGTGGATCCAGGCGATCAAGACAGGGGCCAAGGCGGAGTGCGACTTCGCTTATGGTGGTCCGCTCTCCGAGGCGGGCCTGCTGGGCAACGTGGCGTTCCGCGTGGGCAAGAAGCTGAACTGGGACGCCCGCACGCTGCGCGCCATGGGGTGTCCGGAGGCCGATCAGTATATCCAGCACAAGTATCGCGAGGGGTGGAAGATTTAGGCGAACAGCCGTGAAGGGGACACTCCTGTCCCCTTTGCCCCACCGTCTGGGGAGGTGCCGCTGGGGAGCTAGTAGGGGACATGAGTGTCCCCCTCACTTTCGTTCGAAGCCGGAGGCTTGCGCTACCGGCCCCGCCCTTGCCAGAGTGGACGCGATGAACGACTGGATTTCCGATTACGTGGCGAAGCAGAAGGCCGTGCTGGATTCGATTCCGGCGGACGCGGTCGCGCGGCTCATTGAAACGCTCCGGCAGGCGCACCGCGAGGACCGGCAGGTCTTCGTGTTTGGCAATGGCGGCAGCGCGGCCAATGCGTCGCACTTCGCCACTGACCTGGGCAAGGGCGCGTCCGACAAGCTGGGCAAGCGCTTTCGCGTGCTCTCGCTCAACGACAACGTGAGCTGGCTCACCGCGCTGGGCAACGACTACTCCTACGCGGACGTCTTCGCCAGCCAGCT
>CAZOCL010000278.1:0-8940 GCA_964578245.1 uncultured Klebsiella sp.
AGCGGGTAGCAGCCGGAGATGAGGCCGTTGCGCGGGGCGGTGGTGCAGTCGCTGAAGGTGCGGCAGATGAGGCGCTTCTCGATCTCCCCCTTCTGCGCGGCGTCCGCGAGCATGTTCGGGTAGCTCAGGACCGCGCGGCCGATGCCCACCATGTCCGCCCAGCCGTGGCGGAGGAGGTATTGCGAGACGTGGGGGAGGTATTCTTGCAAGTAGCTGAGGCCGGAGGCGACCAGGAGGGGGCCGGGGGTGGAAGTTGAAGGGTTAAAAGGTTGAAGGGTTGAAGGGTGCTGGCCCTTCACCTCTTCAACTCTTCCACTCTTCAACCCTTCAACCTTTTGCTTCAATTTCCGCACGACCTGCACCTGCCGTTCCAAATCAATGAGCGGGTCATAGGCGGGCTGGTAGCCGTCGCTGGGCGGGTAGGCGGCGGGGCGCTGGAGGTGCGGGGTGTAGTAGGGCGAGCCGGCGGTGGTGTTGAGAATCTTTACGCCGAGCTGCGCGCACAGTTCGACGAACTGGAAGGTCTCGGTGAGGTCAATCTGGGTCGGGTCGCCCTGGTTCACGCCGAAGCCATAGCGGTAGGGCAGACACCGACTGAAATCCTCGGGGATGCCGGGGCCGAGCTTGCCGGGGACGGACAGCGCGGGGTCGGGGCGATGCGGCACCTTGTCGAACGTGCTGAGGCGCACCGCGAACTCAATCGGGTTCCCGCTCGCGCGGATGCCCGCGATGATGTCCCGCAGGATGCGCGTGCGATTCTCAAAGCTGCCGCCGAACTTGCCAGGCCGCGTGTGTGCGCCGAGGAATTCGTGGAGCAGGTAGCCGTGGCAGTGCTTGAGATCCACGAAGTCCGCACCCACATCCGATGCGATCTGCGCGGCCCGGATGTAGTCCTGGATCAGCCGCTCGATCTCGTCGTCGGTGAAGACCTGCGCATCGCTGGTGACCTTGAACTTTGGGTCGAGGATGGGATGCCGGAAGGCGACGCGCGGCTCATAGACCGTCTTCCCGTTCGGCTTGCAGAACCGACCCGAGTGCGTGAGCTGGAAGCCGATGACCAGATCGTCCGTGGTGCCATAGCGCTCAAGGTGCGCCTGCTTCAGCAGCCCCATCAGCTCCGCCAGCCCGGCCTTGTTCTGCTCGATGATGATGAGCTGATTCGGATTCGCGCGACCGTCGGGACGCACGGCCATGGCCTCCGCACCGCAGATGAGTTTCGCCCCGCTCTCGCCGAACCGCTGCCAGCGCCGGCGCATCTCGTCGCTCAAGCCGCCGGTGGTCGTGCCGTCCCAGCCCTCCATCGGGTGGATGGCCACGCGGTTGCCGATGCGCTTGCCATTGACGGTGAGATTCGGCACCGGCTCGGCGAGCGGTGAATTGCCCGCGGCAATGGTGTCCTCGCACGGCAGGTCAATGCCCAGGCCGGCGCAGTGCGCGCGGAAGTCAGCGACGGTCTTGAGCGAGGGGAGGCGGGTGAGTTTGAAGGGTTCGGGCATAAAGTGGACTATTGTTGCGGCACTGGATTCGCCTACCACAATTGCGTGGTGCAATTCAGATTACACCGAGTTTGCGGCGGGCTTTGGACTGCATGACGCCAAGGAAATTGGCGAACAGAATACAGCTCTCGTATTCCGTGCGTTCGACCGGGGTGAGCAACCCTTCACTGGCGCGCATGGCGAGCGACTCCATGCGCTCTGCCACGGCCGGCGTCGCACGCAATTCAACCAAGGCTCGGAGCGACGCAGCATCCAAGCAATCTGTCAAATGCGACATCAACGTGTCTAAAGTCGTGGTGCTCATTTCGAAACCCTTGAGTCGAACTGGGGCAATACCACATCCCGACCGGGCAGTTGCTCAGGGCTTGGCACTTTCCGCCACAAACAACCGGGTGAATTCCCCATCGCTGACATTGTAGTAGATGCGCCGGTTGTCTGTGCTGAAGGCGGGGTGGGGGTCATTGCGTCGCCAGGAGAGAGCGCCTTTGCTTTGCACGAAGCTGTGCAGGAGCACCCACTTCCCGCCGTTCATGTCCGCCACCATGACGCCCCATTCCAGCGGGGGTCCGCCGGCCGCCTCGCTGTAGCCGTCGGTGACCATGAGCTTGCCGTCAGGGCTCACCGAGGGATGGGAGCCGCGGAGGTTGGGCACGTCTTTGAGCTTGGTGTATTGGAGCCCCGGGCTGTCGGTGTCGATGTTGATGTTGCCCACTTCAAAGATGTGCCGGGAGTCCGGAGCCCAGCCGGGGTGGCCCCATTGGCCGCGCTGCCAGATGCACTGGCTCCGGGTGAAGTCGTAGCAGACGATGCCCTGCCGGTGGCTGGCGTTCTTGGCCATGAAGTTGTCCCCGCCGTTGCCGGCGGAGATTTTGAAGAACACCCGCTTGAGATCGGGGCTCAGGACCGGGAAGAAGATCGAACAGGGTTTGCCTTCGAATTCCTTGGTGAGCCAGTCGCCGTATTTGGACTCTACTTCAGCTATGGTCGCGCTGCGGCTGAGCTTGCCGGTCTTCGCATCCCAGAGTTCGAGGTCGCGGAACTGACCTGGATTCCAATGGCAGCCGTAGAGCGGCAGGAGGTCGCCGGCGGGCCGGCCGAAGCCGACCTGATGGTCCTCGGCGACGACTGTCTTGGCGAGGGTCGCCACGTCCACGACGACCACGCGCCACTTCTTGTCGATCACCTCGTGAAACGCGACGCGCTTCCCGCCAGAAAGCCATTGCTGGCACGCGGCCCGGTGGGCGTCCTCGGTGTGGACGTTCTCGGCGAGCACGGTTTCCATGCCGGTGTCCCGGTCCATGATCCGCACTTCGCCGACGTAGCCAGCGGGGTGCTTGGAGGTGAAAAACAGGACGCGTTTGCCGTCCGGACTTTCCGGGTTTGCGACGTAGTAGCTATGGATGGTGTGGCGGCCCGGGACGTTGGACACCGGGGTGAGCCGGACGTCCTTGGTCCAGGGGGCGACGGGGTCAGCGGGCGAATCCGCCGCGAAGAGCGGCAGCGCGGCGAGGGACAGGAGGTGGAGCAGGAGTCTCATAGGGTGAAAGGTCGGCAGCCATCCGGGGCGGGCGAATTTGAACGGCGTGGCCATTTGAGCGCGACGAGGCGTGAGTGGACATTAAGCCGCCAATGCGGGGAGACAAGCCGGGAGGTGACGGCGGACACCCAATACCCGCATCGGCGCACTGCCACGGTCTCAAGCCGGAGGCAAGCGAGGACGCTTGCGGCACGGCCGGCCGGAGGCCGGCGCTATGTGGCGAGGCGTCCCTGTGGCTCGGCTCCGGGGCAGGCGGTTTATTTGCGTCACGCCATTGGGGGTGAAGTGAAGGGGTGGCAGGCTCAGGGTGATGAGCGATTTCAGATGGGAGATTTTCAAATTGCAAACGGGGAAATGGAAATCACGAATGGACACCCACAGACACAAATGGGAGGGGAGAGATTTTGCCAAACGAAGCCATTTCGAAAGTCCTCTAGCAATCGGCTGGTCAGTCTTAACTAATTGATTATGCGGTGGATGCACTTGAAAAATGGCAAGGACTGCTGGATGGGCGAGGCGTTCCATTTTGCCAAACGAAGCCATTGGAAGGCTGGGCCGCCGTTGCTGGCCCCTCTACGGCTGTCCGGTCTCTGCGATGAACGTCGATTCCACTGCATCTCGGGCCGGGCGCAGAGGGGCGGAAGGAGGGATGCTTTTTTACAAAACGAAGCCATTGGGATGGGGGCTGCGGATGGGGGCGATTTCAGATGGGAGATTTCAAATTTCAAACAAAGAAAGGGGGAAACCACGAATGGACACCCATAGACACGAATGGGAGATAAGGCGCAGTGAGGTTTTACGGAACGAAGCCATTGAGGGTGCCAAGCCGGCCCTGCCACATGCACCTTCGCACCCGTCCCGTCGCTGTGGTGAAAACAGATTCTACTGCCCGCAGCAGGCGGGACGGGCGCGGAGGGTGGGAGACGGGACAGAGGGGGTTATGGGACGCATTTTGCCAAACGAAGCCATTGGGGACCAAGCCGCCTTGGCCCCTCGGCCCGTCTCCGCGGTGCCGCCCCCTGCCCTTCCCGGCCTGATTCGTGTTCAGTCGTGCCCATTCGTGGTTTCCCCACTTTCTGAATGGCCTTTTCCCGCCGCCAGTCGAAGACTCAGCCTATGACACTTAAAAACTTGGCCTGGGGATGCCTGGCGCTCGCGACCTGCCTGTCCGCGCCCGCCCCCGTTGCCGCCGCCACGCGCAAAGTGGACTTCAATCGCGACATCCGGCCCATCCTCTCGGACAACTGCTACGCCTGCCACGGCCCGGACGAAAAGCAGCGCAAGGCCAAGCTCCGGTTGGATGTGCCTGAAAGCGCCCTCGCCAAGCACGCCATCGTGCCCAAGGACTTGAAGAAGTCCGAGCTGTGGTCCCGCATCACCACGAAGGACACCAAGGACCTGATGCCCCCGCCGGAATCCAACAAGAAGCCGCTCAAACCCGAGCAGGTCGCGCTGCTCAAGCAGTGGATCGAGGAAGGCGCGAATTATCAGGGGCACTGGTCGTTCGTCGCACCGGTGAAGACTGCGCCACCGGTGGCCAAACGGAGTGATGGAGCATTGGAGTCTTGGAGTAATGGAAAACGAGCCTCCAGCACTCCAGCACTCCAGCACTCCGCCCTCCCCAATCCCATCGACGCCTTCATCGCCGCCAAGCTCGCAGAGCGCAAGCTCACGCCCAACCCCGAGGCTTCGCGCGAGGTCCTCATCCGCCGTGTGACCTTTGACCTCACCGGCCTCCCGCCCACGCCCGCCGAGGTGGACGCCTTCCTCGCGGACAGTTCGCCGACCGCCTATGAGAAAGTGGTGGATCGCCTGCTGAAGTCCCCGCACTACGGGGAGCACATGGGCCGACACTGGCTCGACGCCGCGCGCTACGGGGACACCCACGGCATGCACCTGGACAACGAGCGTTCCATGTGGCCCTACCGCGACTGGGTGGTGCGCGCCTTCAACCGCAACCTGCCCTTCGACCAGTTCACCATCGAGCAGCTTGCGGGCGATCTCCTGCCCAGCCCCACACAGGACCAGCTCATCGCCACCGGCTTCAACCGCTGCAACGTCACCACCGGCGAGGGCGGCAGCATCAACGAGGAGTTCATCTTCCGTTACGCCGTGGACCGCACCGAGACCATCGCCGCCGTGTGGATGGGCCTGACTGCCGGCTGTGCCGTCTGCCATGACCACAAATACGACCCCATCTCCTCAAAGGATTTTTACTCGATGTATGCCTTCTTCTACAGCAACGCTGACCCGGCCATGGACGGTAATTCGCTGCTCACCGCGCCCATCCTGAAGCTCACGACCGCCGAGCAGCAGAAGAAGCTCGATGACTACAACGTGCAGATCGCCGCGGTGGACAAGCACGTCAAAGCCCAACTCGCCAAGGTGCAATACACCGATCCCGCCACGCTCAATCCACCCCCGCCGCTCAAGAAATTCGACACCACCTGGGTGGATGATGACTTCCCGGCCGGCGTGAAGGCCGAGAACAACGCCAACACGCCGCCCGCCCAGTGGGTCACGGAAAAGGACGGCCAGGTCTTCGCGGGCAAGCGCGCGCTCAAGCGCAGCGACAAGGGCGTGGCCCAGGACTTCTTCGCGGACCTGAAGACGCCCTTCACCATCCCGCCCAATGGCAAGGTCTTCCTCCACGTTTACCTCGACCCGAAGGCGACGCCCAAGTCGGTGATGCTCCAGTTCAACACCGGCGAGTGGTCCCACCGCGCGGTGTGGGGCGACATTGATGCGATTGACTACGGCAAGAAGGACACCAACGAGCGCAAGCGCATCGGCGACCTGCCCAAGACCGGCGAGTGGGTGAAGCTGGAGTTCGCCGCCTCGCAGCTCGGCTTCAAGGCGGGCGACAAGATCAAGGGCCTCGCCTTCACGCTCGCCGGCGGCACGGTGTATTGGGACAAAGTCGGCGTGACCGGTGAGAGCAATCCCTCGAAGGATCCGAACGAGTCGCTCGCCGTCTGGCTCAAGGAAAACCAGGGCAAGGCCGTGGCGACCTTCCCGGACGACGTGAAGCGCCTCTTCCGCTCCGTGAAGCCGGAGGACCGCAAGCCGGAGGAGACGAAGCGGCTGCACGAGTATTTCTACGAATTCGTCTGCAACACCACCCGGCCGGACTTCGACAAGATCCATGCGGAGAAGGACCCGCTGGTGAAGGCCCGGGACGACTTCGACAAGGCCATCCCCGCCACCTTCATCTGGAAGGACCTCGAGAAGCCGCGCGACACCTTCGTGATGGTGCGTGGCCAATACAACAAGCCCGGCCAGCAGGTCTGGCCGAATGTCCCCGCCGTGCTCCCGCCGCTGCCCAAGGGCGAGACCACGAACCGCCTCGCCTTCGCCAAGTGGCTCGTCAGCCCGCAGCACCCGCTCACTGCGCGCGTCGCCGTGAACCGCTACTGGCAGCAGTTCTTCGGCACCGGCCTCGTGAAATCCGCCTCCGACTTCGGCGCGCAGGGCGAGACGCCATCGCACCCCGAACTGCTCGACTGGCTCTCCGTGACCTTCCGCGAGCAGGGCTGGGATATTAAGCAGTTCGTCAAACTGCTGGTCACCTCCGCCACTTACCGGCAGGACTCGAAGGCCACGCCGCAGAAGATCGCCGCCGACCCGGACAACCGCTTCTACGCGCGCGGCCCCCGCTTCCGCCTGGACGCCGAAATGGTCCGCGACAACGCCCTCGCGGTGAGCGGCCTGCTCGTTCCGACCATCGGCGGCAAAGGCGTGCGCACCTACCAGCCGGACAACATCTGGGAACCGGTGGCCTACTCCGGTAGCAACACGAAGACCTACAAGCGCGATGCCGGTGACTCCCTCTGGCGCCGCAGCCTCTACACCTTCATCAAGCGCACGGCTCCCGCACCGAGCATGACCACCTTCGACGCCCCGAGCCGCGAGCAGTTCTGCGTGCGTCGCGAGCGGAGCAACACACCGCTCCAGGCGCTCGTGCTGATGAATGACATCCAGCATTTCGAGGCCGCGCGCGCCTTTGCGCAACGCATGTTGAAGGAAGGCGGCGACCACGCCGAGGCCCGCCTGGCCTACGGTTTCCGTCTCGCCACCGCCCGCCCGCCTACCAAGGCCGAGGCCGCCGTCCTCTCCGAAACGCTCTTCACGCAATGGGCCAAATACCAGGGCCGCACCGAGGCGGCAAAGAAGGCCATCTCGTTCGGTGAATCGAAGCCTGATGCGTCGCTCGATCCGAGCGAGCTGGCGGCTTATGCGATGGTGGCGAACTTGATTTTGAACCTCGATGAAGTGGTGACGAAGAATTGAAGGAGTATTCAGTGACCAGTGTTCAGTATTCAGATCCGAAGGCGGGCGAATCCCAACGGGATTGCAGCTTACGTATTTGGTATCTGGGCCACATCCCCGGTGGCGTTCAGGTTGCGAAGTCGTCTTGGCAAGCTTGTCTTCAACACGACGATGGCCAGCTTGCTTCGGCACCTCAATGAAGTCATGTGAACCATTGAACACCAATTCAACGATGGCCGACACCAAGCACCATATTTCTTCCAAGCTGCCTGCACTCTTGAGTGCTGTGTTTGGGGCCTTTCTACTGGTGTGGGTCGCCGAATGGGCGGATTCAGTCACATTCCTAGCTGCCAATTTCGTGTCGAGCTTTGGTGCTGCCGCTTTTTTGGAACACGCACGTGAACGTGCCAGTTCAAGAAACAAGCTACTTCTTTGGTCTGCCGCTTCGTTTGCATTTTTCCTGTTAGGACCACTTTTTGTCCTGCCCTCAGTTTGGCAGTCTTTACTGCATAGCTGGCCGCAAATGTTTTATTTCAATGGAGCTATGCGTGGTTCTCTTTGCGATTCAAAACAGCAAGAGGCAATTGCCGCATCGGTTAGTGGCTACGTTTTCGGTGCTGCCATTGGCAGCGTGCTGTTCCAAAAGTTTTCATGCTTCTTGCATTTTCAATCCCGCAAGCACACGCATAACGATCATAGTTTATGAACCCGCTCTACGAATTCGCCCTCCACCAGACCCGCCGCCAGTTCTTCCGTGCCGCCGGCCTGAGCGCCGGTTCGCTCGCGCTGGCCGCGATGTCGCGCGAGGCCCTTGGCGCGCCCACGAAGTCCGGCGGGGCGCGCGTCCATCCCGCGCTCGCCGGCCTGCCGCACCATGCGCCCAAGGCCAAACGCCTCATCTACCTGCACATGAACGGCGGGCCGTCGCAGATTGACACCTGGGATTACAAGCCCCAGCTCGAGGCGCACTTCGACAAGGACCTGCCCGAATCCGTCCGCAAAGGCCAGCGCATCACCACGATGACCAGCGGCCAGGCGCGCCTGCCGGTCGCGCCTTCGATGTTCAAGTTCGCCCAGCACGGCAAGGCCGGCACCTGGGTCAGCGAACTGATGCCGTGGACCGCGAAGATGACGGACGAACTCGCCGTCATCCGCAGCATCCACACCGAGGCCATCAACCACGACCCGGCCTGCACGTTCGTCATGACGGGCAGCGAGGTGCCCGGCCGCGCGAGCCTCGGCTCGTGGCTCAGCTACGGCCTGGGCAGCGAGAACAACGACCTGCCCAGCTTCGTCGTGCTCACGCCGAGCTGGTCCAGCACCTCGGCCGCGCAGGCGCTCTTCACGCGCATGTGGCAGAGCGGCTTCCTCGCCACGCGGCACAACGGCGTGGCCCTCCGCAGCGGCGCGGACCCGGTGCTCTACATCCAGAACCCGCCGGGCGTCGAGGCCGACAACCGCCGCTCGATGCTCGACGGCCTGGGCAAGCTCAACGCGATGAACCACGAGCGCTTCGGCGATCCCGAAACCGTCACGCGCATCGCCCAGTATGAAATGGCCTTCCGCATGCAGACCAGCGTGCCCGAGCTGGTGGACTTGAAGAAGGAGCCCAAGCACATCATCGAGCGCTACGGCCCG
>CAZOCL010000279.1:0-8908 GCA_964578245.1 uncultured Klebsiella sp.
ACAGCTCCGAACCCTCCTCCTCCGCCAGCAACAGCGCGCGCACCCAGCGGTCGAACGGCTCGTTGCGCTCAAACTTTTCGGCCAGCCAGTTTTTGAAGAGCGTGCGGTTCCGGGTCGCGTCAGGATTGGGCGGGTTGCGACCGAACACCGTCAGGTCCCAGAGCGTGGCCTGCTGCCGGGCGAAGCGCGGGTCCGCCAGCAGCCGCGTGATCAGCTTGTCGCGCTTCTGCGTATCCGAATCGTCGAGGAACTGCCGGGCTTCGTCGTGCGTGGGGATGGTGCCGAGCAGATCGAGATGCACGCGTCGAAGAAATGTGGCGTCGTCTGCGGGTGGGGCGGGCTTGAGCTGCTCCTTCTGCCAGGCCGCCTGCACCTGCGCATCAATGACCTGCCGCAACGGTGGGGCGGCTGCATGAGTCGCCACGCCGAGCCACACGGACAGCCCGACGGCCACGAAGCCGGCTAAAGCGCGGCGCGTGGAACGTCGAGAAAGAGACTCAGGCATCGGCAGTTCAGACGAGGCGGAGGCGGCCATGATTCGAGAGGGGCGACGCGCGTGGCGCGCGGCGTTCACGCCGCTTCGACATCCGAGCTACGCAAGGCCTGTGCGCCTCGCCGAACCGTTGAAAGGCGCGAAGTGTCTGGAGTGCGGCGTGTTTCACCGCCGCTTTCGGTGGGGTGCACAAGGAGGCTGCGGACTTGCCATCGGTCCCACGGGTAATACCAACTACGAGAATAGTTTGGTAAAACGAACGCGCCCCTGACTTCACGGCCGTTCTCCCTCACCCCGGCCCTCTCCCGCTGGGAGAGGGAGAATCCTCGGCCGCAACGTGTCCAAGCGATGCACCTCTGCTAACCGCACCGGGCTACGTGGCCCCCTCTCCCAGCGGAGAGGGCCGGGGTGAGGGAGAACGCGTTCAATCGCCCACCGCAAGGATTCGACCAGTGTATTCCCGCAATTGGTATAAAAATGGGCTGAAAGCCACCGCACTCCAGACGCTCCGCGCAGACTCATGCAACGGGTGAATTTGTCCCGCCGCCCACAGTGAGTTTTCGCACCAATTTGAACGGCCCACGGCATTTATGCCGCTTCAACGTCCGAGCATCGTGGTGTCCGAACCTGCCGAAGTTTGTGGCACGTTGAAGCGGCATGAATGCCGCGCGCCTCGGGGCCAGCCATCCGTCACCCTTTGTTCCAACCAAAAGCCCTCTGATGTCACGGCCTGGCCGTGGCGGCGACGTAGTCGCTCAACACTTCCAAGTTCCGGTTAAAAACCTCGCTGGCCAGGTATTTGAAGCCCGTCGCAAACTTGGGCTGGCCTACCATCATGCCGCCGGCGTAGCTGCTCACCCAGCGGCCTTCGGCATCCAGGTCGCTGAGGATTTGGCGGACTTGGGCGTCCGTGGGGCGGTTGGGTTGAGGGGCCTTCGCCGTTCCGGCCTGCGCGGCGGCGAGGGACTGCTCCAACTCCTCGACGTGCGCCTCGGTTTTCCAGCCGTAGTGCTGTGGCACGTCGGCATCACTGTTGGTGAGCTGGTAATCCGCCGTCATGTAGAGCGGCTTGTTCGTGCGCAGCTCGTAGTAACGGGCGAGCCGTCCGTCGGGGAGGCGCGAGCGCTTGAGCCAGGCCAGCGCGCGGGGGATTGGCTCCAGATACTTCGCATCGCCGGTGACGCGGTGGACCTGCAGCAGCGTCTCGATGGCGTCCTGCGACTCGCGGCCCGCCAGCGCAGGCGGCTCGAACTTGCGCGCCCAGATGGGCCGGGTCTTGAAGTCATACTGCTGCGCCCAGCCCGGCTGCGGCTCCGGCATTTGCGCGAGCAGGAGAAAGTCGCCGAGTTTCGTGAGCGCCGTGCGGCAGCGCTCGTCTTTGTAAATCGTCCAGCCGTCTTCGAGCGGACGGGCGATGTAGGTGCAGAGATCATCATTGAGCGTGGGCATGTCCCAATAGTTTTTGACGCGTTTTTCGGTGCGCCACTCGTAATCGGGGAAGCTGGCCTTCACCGCCGGATACTGTGGTGCCGCGCCGGTCCAGACTTGCGGGAACGCGCCGTTCGGATGCTGCGCGGCGAGGACCGACTTGCGGGCGAACTCGCTGGCCTCGTGAATCGCCGCGTGCTTGAAGCCGAGCGCCTGGTCCGTGTGCATGAGAAAGCGCAGCGCGCTCTGGGAGATGCCGTCGTCGAAGGTGGAGTAGTTGCGCCCGCGCGCCTTGCCGTTGCGATACTGGCCGGCCTTGGCACCGCGCGGGTTGAAGTCAATCACCTGCGCCCAGCCGCCGGACTCGAGCTGGCCATACACGAGCGCCTCGGCGGCAGCCTGCGCGGCGTCGAGGTAGAACTTGTCGCCGGTGGCGGCGTGCGCCTTCAGGAACGCCATGCCGACGGCGGGTGTGCCGGGTGGCTGGATGAAAATCTGGTCCTCCGTGACCTTGCCCTCGCCCCAGCGCTGCGTGAAGTCGAGCGAGTAATAATACACATAGCCACCGTGCGCCGCGGCCTTCGCGCGGTAGAACTCGGCGGCGCGCTTCATGCCGGTGATGGCCTGCTCGCGCAGTGGCGGCTCGGCGGCGGACACGGCGGTGGACAAGTGCAGCAATGCGAGGAGGACTGTTATCCAGCATGCACCATGATGCGCCGAACGCTTGGGGCATCTTGGACTGCGGTGGCAGAGCGCAGCGGCGACACCGCTTTGGCTTCCCGCGGAGCGGAACCGCGTATTGTCGTCACACCGCTCCGCGGGAAGCCAAAGCGGCGTGGCGCTTCGCTTCCCGCCGCAGTCCAAGACGTCGCCGACTACCCGGCTGCCACAAGACTTCGGTGGCGCGCTGAGGACAGCGCGCCCTACCAAACGTTGGATGCCACGTTGCGATTGCGCAGTTGGAACTTCACTCATAGACGAAGGTCACCGTGGCCGTGGTTTCACGATCGGCGACGGCGCGGACCCAGTAGGCGGTGTAGGCGGCGGGGAAGGTGTGTTCCGTCGGCTTGCCCGGCTCGACGGTGAACTCCCGATACGTCACCCACAACCCGGTGCCGGCGAGGTCCGCTTCGAGGCGGATTTTGACCGGTTCCTGCGACGTGTGCGAAAGGGTCACGCGCTTGCGATCATAGCCGGTCATCAGATAGGCGTCGCTGGGCTGGCCGGCCTTCACGGCGGTGTCGAGCCACGGGCCGCCGGTGCCGCGCGCCTTGCCGAAGTGCCACAGGTCGTCCACTGCACCCACCCAAAGCGAGCACTTGCCGTCGTCGCTGCGGATGACGTGCTCGCTCGCCGGCGCATCGGCACCGAGGCCGGAGAGGACGAGCAGGCCGCGATAGCTCGCGTAGTCCTTGATGCGGCGGTTGTGCGTGGTGATGGGGCGGACCTTCGCGAAGCCACCCGCGTTGTCGGCGGGCAGTTCGTAGAAGGTGCCGGCGGCATTGAACATGTCGCGCTCGGTGCAGACCTCGCGGCAGATACGCTCGTCGCCGAGCAGGCCGGGGCGGTCAAAGGAGGCATCACCCTTGGGCAGACGCCAGCGGCCCTTGTTGTCCACATAGAGCACAGAGGCGGCGTCCAGGGTCAGCACGTTCTGCGGGATGGCGACGTTCTTGTGCATCCATGCGATGCCGGGCGCGTCGTCGGCCTTGCGCAGCCGCAGCTCGCTGTCGAGGTCGTAGCAGCCAAGTTCGCCGGAGGCATCGCTGGCGACGAAGCGCAGGTTTTTGAACTCTGCGCCGCGCGCGTAGAGCAGGCCGCCGTTGGCTCCGGTTTCACCGGGCTTGGCCAGGCTGGCGAACAGCGGAGCTGCCGTGGCAGGCCGCTCGTCTGCGCTGCGGTAGTGGAAGAACGCCGTGGCTTTCGCGCAGTCACGACTGGCCTTCACGCGCACCCAGACGCCCTGTTCCTGCGCGCTGAATTCGGTCCACGCATAGCCACTGGCGGGGACTTCCACATCGCGCAGCTTGGTCCACTGGCCGTCGCCTTTGGTGTCCACTTCGAGCGTAAAGCGGACACCCTTGTCCGCTGTGGCTCCAGCAGCGGGACGGGGGACAGGAGTGTCCCCCCCACGCGCGGCGAGGTGCAGCGTCCGGTGCGCGTAGCCGGAGAAGAGATAGGCATCGCTCGGCACACCAGCCTTCACCGGCTCGTCCAGCCACACCGCGCCGCGCCCGATGGCTGGGCCGAGCTGGTCGAGCCGCGCGGGTTCGGTGAACCACAGGTTTGACTGCGAGCGGCCGGGGCCGACGAGTTCGCCCTTGGCCTTGCGCTTGTTGAGGAACTCGCTCTTTGCCGTGTCATCACAGCCGAAGACGAGCTGGTCATTCCAACGGCAGAAGTCGCCGATGACTTTCAGATAGTTCGAGCGCGGCGCGAGGCCGGCGGAGTTTCCGGCGCTGAAGGTCTTGGGGAATTTCCAGAACGTGCCGTGCATGGTCATGAGGAACTCGCCCCCGCCGATCTCGCGGATACGCGGCCACTCGGTGTTCCAGCCGTGCGCGCCGTCGTAGCTGTGCGAGCCTTTCGGCAGGCGGTAGCTGTGCCAGGTGGCGCGGACACTCTTGTCCGCTATGGCGGCAGGCTGGGGGACAGGAGTGTCCCCCTCACGATCGAGCACCTGCAGGATGAGCGAGCGATGGTCCCAGCCGATGCTCCACACCGGATCGCGGTCCGGCTGTTCGTTGCCGTAGATGCCGCCGGGGCCGGTGACCTCGGTGAACTGGTTGCGGCGCACGACGGTCCACGCGGCGGCCTTGCCGTCCCACTCCGCGAGCACGCCGCTGGGGATGGTGGGATTGGACAAGGCCTGGGGTGCGTGGTCGCCGTTGTTCGCGTAGATGACGCGGCCGAAGCCGGAGTAAAGGCCCTTGCCATGGTAGCCGGGCAAGTCCGCGTGACGGCCTTCCTTCCTCTGCTCATCCGCCCACAGCTCGGTCACGGCCAGAGTCTTCACATCGAGCTCGTAAAGTCCCTCCTCCATCGTGGCGCAGTAAATCTTGCCCGCCGGGTCCGTCAGGTGGCGGGCATTGCCGGTGTGGCGGCCGAACATCTGCGAGTAGGGGATGACGCGCACCTTGCCCTGCGCGTCCACCACGTAGGGTCCGATAAAGAGCTGCTGCGACTCGCGGTGGATCATGCGGTTCGCAGGCGTGCCGCCGATGCTCTCGGGGCGGATGATCTGCTCCAGCACAGGGGTGACTTCGTAGAGCTTGTCGGAGGAACCGCGCGGCATGTGGGGCGCGTAGGTCACGACCCAGAGCCCGCCCGCCCACGGCACCACCGCACCGGTGCCGCACTCGCCCTCGTTGTTGAACATGGCAAGGTGCGGGTAGATGCCGGAGACACTGCGCGGCTCGGCGGCAGCCGGTCCATGCGCCAGGCCGAGGACGGCCGCGCCGAGGAGGGTGGCGAGCAAGGTTCGTTTCATATGGTGGGCCGAGACTATCAGCTTATTCGTGTCCGGCGAGGTGCGTTGACGAGGTGAAATTTGGTCTAATGACGAGGCGGCTCAGACCCGGTGGTTGGCCACATATTCGGTCGGGGTCTGGCCGGTGACCCGCTTGAACACCTTGCCGAAATGGGCCTGGTCCGCGAAGCCGGTGCGCTGCGCGGCTTCACCCGCGCGGAAGCGGCCGGTCTCCAGCAGGCGACGGGCGTGGTTCACCCGGACCCGGGCGAGATAGTCACCAAACGTGCAGTCGAGGCGCGTCCGGAACAACGCGCCGAGATGGTCCGGGCTGACCTTGAGCGCCTGGGCGCAACGCTGCAAATCCAGCGACTCCGCAAAATGGTTCATCGTGTGCTGCATGGCACGTCGCAGCAATACGGGCAGCGACTTGGCCGAGTCTGGCTGCCAGATCGTGCCCGACAGTCCGGGCCGTTCGCTGCCGGAAGGGAAGCCCCAGGCTTCCACCAGCCGCGCCGTCAGTCGCGCTACGAAACCGAGACGTTCGCGAAGCACTGGAACCTGAGCGGCGGGCACCTGCGGAGTGCGCTCGAATTCACTGAGCAGCGGCTGCGGGTCAAGCTGCCGGCGGCGGCAATACTTCCGGATGCGCCGGCGTCCGGCGGCTTCCGTGCCGCGCACGACGACCGAGCCGAAGAAGAACGTGCCCAGCACGCGTCCCTTCACCACCAGCGGCTCCACGAGGTCCGTCAATCCCAGATGACACTGCCCGGCGAAGCCTGCGCGCCGCCGGAGCAGGAGCCGGTTCACCGCGTGCTTGTTGCGGACGCAGTCGGGCAGCGAGGCCGGGTTGCTCTTGGCGCGGACGCACAGGCCGCAGTTGTGCAATTGATGGTCCACCGGCAGCCGGAGATCGGGGATCTGCTCCGCGAGGCCGCAGAGATCGTCGAAGCTGATTCGCAGCGGGCCATCCGCTTCGAGCAACGCGAACAACTCCGCGAGCAGCGAGGGCCGCTCATCCGGCTGCTCGCGTTCCGCCGCGCGCAACTGGCGCTCGCGTGACGAGAGGGAGGTGAGTTTGCCGGGCCGACGCATGTGGGTGACGTAGGAAACGTATCCGGCAAACGTGGTGCGGGGCAAATCCGAAGGTGAACGCGGGCAAATTGAACGCACTTTTCCTCAATGATTCTGCGTCCGTCATTTACATTCGCCGCTCCGGCGCGCAGGGTGGGCCTACCTTCGGAGAAACAAACATTCCGCAGGTGAGTCAATCGGTATAAGAAAGCAAAACATCATGGGCGATAAATCCCCTAAAGCCACCCAGAAGAAGTCCTCCCAGAAGCAGGTCAAGGTCAGCAGCGCCGACCAGAAGAAGAAGCAGGCCGCCGCCGCGAAGCAGCAGCCCGCCGGCAAGAAGAAGTAAGCAAGCTGTCTGGCTGTCTCTTCCGGCCTGGAAATCGGAAGAGACAGATTCTTTCCCCCGTCCGTTTCGTCTGCTTCCCCCGTTTGGTTGGTTACCCCGTCGGCCGGTGGTGTGCCCTGGCTCCGTGGATTTCCAGTAATGCTTCCAAGGACTTCCCCAAAGATTCCGGGAAGACAATGCTCCTCGGCGGTTTGCATCCCTGTCGCAATGGGTGGCCGCTCTCCCTTCCCCCGGCCCTCTCCCGCTGGGAGAGGGAGAATCTTCGCCGCCGCTCTGCGTGAATGGTGCATTCCCTTGCCAACCAGTGCGGCCTGCGGGTCCCCCTCTCCCAGCGGGAGAGGGCCGGGGTGAGGGAGAGTGGATGCGACGCGTCTGGATGCGCCTTCATGCCGTGACGCTCGCAGGTCTTCCCGCTTGCTGTTCAAAACCTGACGCACGCCCCAAAGATGGGAATCTGAAATCTTTGTCTTCCCTGAATCTTTGGGCCTGCCTTTTCGCGTGTTCCGTGGTGGTGAATTTCCAAGGGATTCCACGCTGACGTTCCGCGGCTCATCCGTTACGATCGCAGCCATGCAACGCGCTCCCGCCAGTCACTACGCCACGCTCGGGCTGGACCGCCGCTGCACTCCGGAACAAATCCGCACGGCCTACCGCGTCCTGGCCAAGCAGCACCATCCCGATCTCAATCCAAATTCACCCGCCGCCGTGGCCCGCACCCAGGAACTCAACGCGGCCTATGCCGTCCTGAGCGATCCCGACAGCCGACGCGCCTACGACCACGAGTTGAACAGCGGGGCCACCAAGACAGCGCACGCCCCCCGGCCAGCGAAGGCGGAACGCAACGTGGCGCAGGACATCCACCTCCGCCTCGAAGAGTTCCTGCGTGGCGTCACGCTGGACGTGCTGGTGAAGGATCCCGGCAATCCCGACGGCCCCGAGACTTACTCGTTGATCGTCCCGCCCGAGACCGCGCCTGGCACCCGCTTCCGCGTGGCACGGCAGGGACACTTCGCGGGCGGCGTGGTCCTGGTGAGAGTGCGCGCGAAGCCGGACTTCCGCTTCAAGGTGCGCGGCTCGGACCTGCGCTGCGATCTGAAGCTGAAGACCGAGCGCGCGGCTCAAGGCGGGACGGAAATGGTCCGGGGCGTGACCGGATCAATGCTCCGCGTGCCAATCCCTCGTGGCGTCGGACGGGGCGAGATCATCAGCCTCCCGGGCGAGGGACTGCCCAAGCCGCGCGGCGGACGTGGCGATCTGCTGGTGCGGATCATCTACCGTCCCGAAGTCCGCATCACCCGCGCCGCGCGCCGGTGACCGGGGAAGGGCAGGTCACGCGGGCTCGGTCGGCGCAGCCGGGGCGGCGGTGCCGTCGGCGGCGGGGGAGCGACCGGCTTCGAGTTTCAGGCGGCGCTTCTCATCCTTCTTGGCCTTCTTGTCCATCTCCTTGCGGCGCTTCTCGAACTGATAATTTGGTTTTTGCATCTGTTAACCAGCAGCCTGCCAGCCGGAAGCCCGCAGAGCGAGCGGCGAATTCCACCTTTTCACCGGCTGTGGTCCAACTCAACCCCACCCCGGACGGCGTCGGGATTTCACCCAAACAAATCCATCTGCGGGTTCGCTTCGACTTGCTTGAGCTTCTCGCGGTCCTGCTGGCGGCGGGAGGTCTGGCGGACGGTGCCTTCGGGCGTGAGTTCGCTGTCCTCGAGGTTGCTCAGGATCACCTTGGCGCGCTCGATGACTTCCTTCGGCACGCCAGCCAGGCGCGCGACCTGGATGCCGTAGCTCTTGTCCGTGCCGCCCTCCACGATCTTCCGCAGGAAGATGATCTGGTCGTGCCACTCGCGCACCGCGACGTTGTAGTTGCGCAGGCGAGGCATCCGTCCGGCCAGCTCGGTGAGCTCGTGGTAATGCGTGGCGAAGAGCGTCTTGGCACCCACCTGGTTGTGCAGGTGCTCGACGATGCTCCACGCGAGCGAGAGGCCGTCAAAGGTGCTCGTGCCGCGCCCGATCTCGTCGAGGATGATGAGGCTGCGGGCGCTCGCGTTGTTCAGAATGTTCGCAGTCTCGCTCATCTCCACCATGAAGGTGCTCTGCC
>CAZOCL010000280.1:0-8879 GCA_964578245.1 uncultured Klebsiella sp.
CCGAGCACAAGGTCGCGGAAATCCAGGACGCGCATCAGCTCCTCTCGCCCGTCCTCGGAGTGACGGTGGCGAGCACGCTCTTCGCCATCGCGCTGCTGGCCAGCGGGCAGAACTCCACGCTCACCGGCACGCTCGCCGGGCAGATCGTGATGGAAGGCTTCATCAACCTCCGCCTGCGCCCGTGGCTGCGCCGGCTCATCACGCGGCTCATCGCCATTGTGCCCGCCGTGATCTGCATCGCGATCTACGGCGAGAGCGGCACGGGCAAGTTGCTCGTGCTCAGCCAGGTGGTGCTGAGCCTGCAACTGCCCTTCGCCGTGGTGCCGCTGATCCTCTTCACCAGCGACCGGAAGAAGATGGGCGAATTCGCCAGCCCCACCTGGGTGAAGACCCTCGCCTGGACCACCGCCGCCATCATCATCGCGCTGAACACGAAGATGCTCTGGGACACCTTCTCCGAAATGCTTGGTGGTTAAGCCGCATTCCCGATGATCCCCCTCGCCCGTTTGTTGCGCCGTGAAGCGCGCGTGGCCTGCTCGCTCAAGGCCCAGCCGCTGTGGCTCCGCATTATCAAATGGACGGTCCTCATCGCTTTCGTCAGTGCCTGTCATGACCGCGCATGGTTCTGGCCAGTCATCGGGGTCCTGCTCGCAGTCGCCCTGACGGTGCATTTCCTCTACCGCTGGCAGACGCACGGCTGGACGCAGCCTTGGGGCGGATGGAACGACCTCGCGGCCGGCCGCAGCTAGTCACGCCCACGCCCCACGGATCACGCCCATGTATCACAAAATCCTCGTCGCCCTCGAAAACAGCCGGGCGGATGAAAGCCTCATCCCGCACATCACGGAGCTGGCGTGCCTGCACCAGTCAGAGCTGCTGCTCGTCCACGTGGCGGATGGCTGGGTCGCGCGGAACTTCAACCAGCTCAAGCTCGCCGAGTCCGAGGAGATGCGGGTGGATCAGGCCTATCTCGACACGACCGCCACGCAAATGCGCGCCGCCGGGCTGACCGTCGAAACCCACCTTGCGCTGGGCGACCCGCCCACCGAGATCCTCAAGACCGCCGAGCGCGAACAGTGCGATCTCATCGCCATGACCACGCACGGCCACCGGCTGATTGGCGACTTGATCCACGGCAGCACCATCGAGGAAGTGCGGCATCGTGCGATGATCCCGGTCCTCCTCGTGCGCGCGGCGCGGAAGTAGCGGAGCTTGCGAGCGGGGCCACGCAGCCGCCACGGGCGTGCGACTTCGACGAAGCACTATCTCCCGTTGGACGTCTCGGGATTGCACCACAGCGAGTTCTTGTTCGGATCCGCCTGGAGCGTGTAGTAGTCGTCGATCTTGATGAACTGGATGTGTCCCCCAAAGGCCCCGATGATCGCCCCGGAGCCGTGCCGTTCCGCAATGCCTTCGCTGGGATAATTGGCCCCGTCGTTGAACCAGAAATCGCTGTTCACCCCGGTTTCCCAATACATGTAATCATCGGGGCCGAACTTCACGAAGCGCTGGCTGCGGTTGGCTGGCATGTAGGTGCCGTTGCCGTAGGAGCAGGTCGCACCGTTCATGGCATAGCTGGAAACCTGGTTCGGTCGGTTGTTCCAGTCTGCGCTGCCCGGCGCGCCCGGCCCTTTCTTGAAGGCCTCCTTGCCCTTGAAGTCGAAGGGGCACTTGAACACGTTCACGTTCTGGCCGAGGTAGCCAAACAGCAGGCTTCCCTGCGGCTTGTAGATGGTCGTGCTCGGCGGCGCGGTGCTGTAAACGTCGGCCGTTGAGTTGTTCGTGTAGAGCCAGCCCGCCACGTTCACCGCCCCCACGTTGACCACCGGACCCCAGTTGGCGAAGGGCGTCACATCGTCGTAGTCCGAGCCATACATGTGGCTGGCCAGAATGATCTGCTTGAGATCGTTCATGCAGCCGGCCTGCGAAGCCTTCTTCTTGGCGTTGCCCAAGGCGGGCAGCAGCATGCCAGCCAAGATGGCGATGATCGCAATGACGACCAGCAGTTCGATCAGGGTAAAGGCAAGCCGACGGGCGGACTGGGCTGCGGGGCGGGCGGACATAGGCGTAATTAAGCGCAAGCGGTCGGCTGTGGCAAGGAGCTTCAAAGCTTGACCCCATACATCTGCGCCTGCTTGCGCAGTTCCTGCATCTCCGCCGGGGACAGCCCGGCCTTCTGAATCTCCGCCAGCGCCTGGGCGCGCAACTGGGGATTGTTCCCGCTGAGCTTCGAAATCCAGCCCGTGTTCCGGTTGAACCGGTCCTGTGTCTTCGCCGCTTCCTTGGCGGGCTCCCCTTTGGCATTCGGCGCGAGCTTGCTGCCCTCGCCGGTGGGCAGGCTGACCGGCGCCGGAGCCTGGGCAGGCGCGGCGGGCGTGGCCGGTGCGGCCGGCGCGGGTTCGGGCACCGCTTCCGTCGCCGGCTTGCGTTTGCGGCAGCCGGAAGTCAGCCCGGTCAATAATGCCAGGGCCACGAAGCTGGTCAGCAGATAAGCGGCTTTCATGGTGCTACTGTGCGGACAAGCCGGGCAGAACTGCAAGTCCGGCCTGCCGCCAAATTCTGGAAACCCGCTCGCCAGCAGCCGTGCCTTCGGGCATCATGACGCTCGTCGTGACCCCTCCGCCCAACCCCGGCAACCCCGACCGTGAGCACCTCCAGCTCCTCGCCGTGTTCCACTTCGTCCTCGCCGGCTTCACCGCCCTGGCCGCCTGCCTCCCGCTCATCCATCTGGGCGTCGGCCTGTTCATGCTGCTCAAGCCCGAAGCCTTCGACCGCAGCCCGCCTCCTCCCTTCCTCGCGTGGTTCTTCATTCTCTTTGCCGGCGCGTTCATCCTCGCCGGCTGGTTCCTCGCGCTTCTCCTCGTGCTGGGCGGCCTTAGCCTCCTCCGCCGTCGGCATCTCCTCCTCTGCCAGATCGTCGCCGCACTGGCCTGCTTGATGATGCCTTGGGGCACCGTGCTCGGCGTCTTCACCCTCGTCGTCCTTTCCCGCCCCTCGGTGAAGCAGTTGTTCCAGCAATAACTCGCATCCCGCTTCCGGTCTGAACCCGAATTTCGAAACCGGAGTTAAACCACCACGGATGGACACAGATGCCCACGGATAAACTCCTCGTCGGTCAGGCAGGAGCTGCATTCCCTCCCTGCCTCCCTCTGGAGCCCGACGCGCCCCCGCTCGGCCTTTCTCCCATCCGTGTTCCTCTGTGTCCATCTGTGGTTCAACTTCGGAGTTCGGCCTAAATTCCTTTTCCCTCGCTCCGAGTTCCGGTTCAATCCCGCCATGCAAAGCCGCCTCGCCCTCGTGCTCCACGCGCACCTGCCCTTCGTGCGCCACCCGGAGCACGACCGCTTCCTCGAGGAAAGCTGGCTGTTCGAGGCCGTCACCGAGACCTACCTCCCCCTCGTCCAGGTCATGGAAGGCTGGCTCGCCCTCGGCATGGAGACGCGCCTCACCCTCACGCTCTCGCCCACGCTCTGCGCCATGCTCCTGGACCCGCTCCTCCAGGACCGCTACGTCCGCCACCTCGAAGGCCTCCTCGAACTCGCCGACAAGGAAATCCACCGCACCCACTGGGACCGCGACTTCCGTGAGCTGGCCTGGATGTATCACCACCGGCTCACCAGCCTGCGCGCCACCTACTTCGCCTGCGCCCGCGACCTCGTCAGCGCCTTCCGCAAGTTCCAGGACGCCGGCCTCCTCGAGATCATCACCACCGCCGCCACCCACGCCCTCCTCCCGCTCCTCAACCACCCGCCCTCCGTCCGCGCCCAGATCCTCACCGCCCGCGACCACTACCGGAGCTGCTTCGGCCGCGACCCCCGCGGCATCTGGCTCCCGGAATGCGCCTATGTCGAAGGCGTCGAAGCCGTCCTTCAGGAGGCGAACATCCGCTGGTTCATCATGGACACCCACGGGCTCCTGCACGCCCGCCCGCGTCCCCGCTACGGCGTCTTCGCCCCCGTCCTCACGCCGAACGGCATTGCCGCCTTCGCCCGCGACCTCGAATCCGCCCGCCAGGTCTGGAGCCGCAACGAGGGCTACCCCGGCGACCCCCGCTACCGCGATTTCTACCGCGACGTCGGCTTCGACCTCGACCTCGACTACGTCCGCCCCTACCTCCCCAGCCCCGACGTCCGCGGCTTCACCGGCCTCAAGTATTGCCGCATCACCGGCCCCACGCCCGACAAGGAAGTCTATGACCGCGCCCTCGCGCTCGAGGCGGTGGAGGAGCACGCCGGCCACTTCCTCGACGCCCGCCGCGAGCAGGCCCGCAAGCTCGGCGAGATCATGGACCGCCCGCCGCTCATCGTCGCGCCCTACGACGCCGAGCTCTTCGGCCACTGGTGGTATGAAGGCCCCGACTTCCTCGACCTCTTCGTGCGCAAGGCCTACTACGACCAGAAGGACTTCACCCTCGTCACGCCCAGCGACTACCTGAAGGAAAACGCCACCCTGCAAGTCGTCCGGCCCAGCCCGTCGAGCTGGGGCGAGGAAGGCTACTGGAAGCTCTGGCTCAACGACACCAACGAGTGGATTCTCCCGCACCTCACCGTGGCGCAGGAGCGCATGACCGCGCTGGCCCGCGCGCACCCCGAGGCCGCCGGCCTCACTCTGCGCGCGCTGAACCAGGCCGCCCGCGAACTCCTCCTCGCGCAATCCAGCGACTGGCCCTTCATCCTCCGCACCGGCACCAGCCCCGACTACGCCCGCAAGCGCGTCAAAGACCACCTCCTCCGCTTCCTCGCCCTCCACGAGATGCTCACCCTCACCCACGTGGACGAACCCTGGCTCGCCCGCGTCGAGTGGCTCGACAACCTCTTCCCTCAGGTCAACTACCACTACTGGGCCTGACCCCTCGGCCACCCGCACCTTCTTCTCCCTCTCCCCCATCTGGGGAGAGGGCCGGGGTGAGGGGGCGTCGGCGACCCTCAACCGTTCAGCACTCGATTCCTGTCCATGGTTCGTGGTGTCCTCATCGGCTTAGCTTCGCAGCCTCCTCATTCGCGTATTTCGCGTATTTCGCGTATTTCGCGGGCTCTCTTTCTGCCACCCCATCATCCCATCCTATTGGTGTTCATTGGTGTCCCTTCGTGGTCTCCCCGTTCCTGGCCATCTGAAATCTGCCATCTGAGATTTCCAATTCGTCCTCATCGCCTTCGTCTCGCAGCCTCCTATTCGCGTGTTTCGCGGGCCCTTCTTCGGCCCCACCCGCTCCCATCCCATTCGTGTCCCTTCGTGTTCATTCGTGGTTTCCCTCTCCCGCCTCACCGGGCCTTCAACTGCTTCACCAAAAAATCCCAGATATCCTGATACCCCTCCGTCGGGTGATCGGGATACTTCACCAGACAGGTCGCGCCAGCCTGCCGGGCAATCTGCTGGAAACCCAGCGCCCACGCGGGCGAGTGAACCTTGTAATCCATCTCCGTGACCGTTTCCGGCTGCGTGAGCCCCCAGTTGTTCTCGAAATAGATCGGGGCCGCATCCCGGTGCAGCAACGCTTCCGGTGACCACCGCTGGATGTGGGGCAGCAGTTCCGCGCGCCGCTTCAGCGACTCCTCGAAACTGCAGCCCAGCGCCGGCGCACCCCACTTCACGCCCGGCACCCACGCCTGCATCCGCTGCGGATCAATGCTCGGCTGGCTGCGATAGGCCGCCACGCATCGGACCTTGGTGGACACGCGCTCCACCGCATCCGGTGAACTGGGTTCAGCGCGTTCCCCGGCACAGCCCACATACAACGCCGGCAACGCCCCCTGCGAACCACCACCCACGGCGATGCGCTCCGGGTCCAGCCCCCACTTCGCCGCGTGCAGGCGCAGAAACTGCACCGCGCGCAACGCGTCCTTCATCACATAGGCCACCGGCGGATTCGCCTGCTCCTTCATCCCGTCGGTGAGCGTGCGCGTTTCCACGCCGACCACGGCGATCTGTTTCGGCAGGAAGCGGTTGAGATCCGGCACATGCTTGCTCGGTTCCCAGAGGCCGCCGAACCAGACCAGGACCAGAAACGATCCCGTGCCATTGGTTGGCACATAGATGTCCAGGAGCTGATGCGGACTGGACCCGTAAGAAAGATCCGCGTGGGTCGGGACGGCCTTCGGCGTGGCAGCGAGCAGGCCGGAGCTGAGCACCACGAACTGGAGGGCCAATGCGATGTGGAGAGTGAATGGACGCTTCATGGCAGTGGCAGCGGAAACTCACCCACCAAAGCACACCGCCTCGACGTGATGCTCCGCCTGGTGAACCTGCTCCCACTGCACGCCGTCGGTGGAGCGCAACAGCCGGCCTTTCCAGTTCGCGCCGACGAAGACTTGATTGCCGGAGGCGACGATCACCGGCGCGTTGCGGTTCGGCTCGCGCTTCCAGTTCGTGCCATCCGGCGAGAACCACGTCGCACCCGCGCCCACGGCCACGAAACGGCCCCCGGCCCACACAACCGAATTGAGATGCTCGCCCTCCTCGCCGCGCGCCGGGGCGCTCCACTTGAGGCCGTCCTCGGTCATCATGCGCAGCCCATGCAGGCCCACGCCGACAAAGACGCCGTTCCCAAACGCCACGTCCACGAGCGTGTCCAGCGCCTTGGTATCCGGCGCGTCCTGCCACGCCTTGCCATCGGGCGAGGTGGAGCGACGCCCCCGGTCGCCCACGCCGACCCAGCGGCCGTTGCCCCATGCGATACGACGAACGATATGCTTGCCGCCGATCTCGGTGAACTCGCTCCACGTCAGCCCGTCCGTCGAGGTGCTCACAAACGGCTTCGAGCTGCCCACGCTGCCGGGATCGCCGCCGATGCCGAGGAACGCGCCGTTGCCGAAGCCGAGCCCGCGCAGATACTTCACATATTTGGCCTCGCGCTTGCCGGCCTTCCACGTCGCACCATCCTCGGTGACCGCGAGAATATTGTCTCCGCCATAGCTGCCAACGGCCACAAAACGACCCAGCCCGGCGCTCACGGCGCGGTAGGTTTCCCCCTCCTTGCCCACCTGAACATGCTTCCACTCCGTGCCGTTCTCCGACACGAGTCTCTGGCCGTTCTGGCCGACGGCAACGAAAAGCGCGGGCATGGAACGTCAGGCTAAATTCCGGCGAAATCGAACCGAGCGACCGTCGCGTTCGCCCGCGCGCCTTAACCGCGTATGGAGTCCCGGCTTCAGCCGGTGCGGCGTCCGACCCTCAAAAACGCTTGGCGCGAAGCGTCCGGAATGGGGCAGCGTTCCACCGGCTAAAGCCGGGACTCCATGCCCAGATGAGCGGGAAGGCACCGTCCGATTACCAATGCATGTTCTGCCAGCACTCATGCCAATTCCCAATGCCAATCCGTGGAATAGCTGAGGAGGACCGGACGCCCATCTTCTCCCTCTCCCTTCCTCGGAGGAGGGGAGAGGGTTGGGGTGAGGGGTGGCGTCCGGCGGCATGTTACCGACTTGCATGGAAAATTGGTAACATACGCATCTGGCGCTAAACCAGCCCCGGCAGCCGTCCGTTGAACGCCGCGTTCTTCGAGGTCCGGCTGTTGCCGAACTCGCCGCCCTTGGCTCCCATGCGGTCGAGCATCTCGACATACAGGTTCGCCATCGGCGTGTTCTTGTCGAAGGCCAGATGCTGGCCGGTCTTGAGCGTGCCACCGGCGCGGCCGCACAGCAGCGCCGGGTAATCCCGCGTGCCGTGACCGCCGTCGGCCATGTAGCTCGTGTAGAGGATCATGCTGTTGTCGAGCAGCGACGAGCCGCCCTCGTCAATCGCCTGCATTTTGCGGATCATCTCGGCGAAGAGGCTCGTATACCACGCGTGAATCTGCCGGCATGCCTCGCGCGCAATCGGGTCGGCATCCTCCACGCGGCCGGCGTTGCCCTGATGCTCCAGCGTGTGGCAGTGCTTTTCGTAGCCCACCGTCACCACGCCGGGGAACATCGCCTCGTCGCTGCCCGCGGCAATCGTCGCCACCCGCGTGGTGTCCGTCTGGAAGGCCAGCACCATGAGGTCGGCGAGGAGGCTGATGTATTCCCCGTGGCGCTCGGGATCGCGCCGCACGGCCTCGGTGTTCTTCCACAGATATCGGGTCTTCTCCTCCGTGAACCGGCCATCAATCACCACCTTCGATGGCCCCGGGTTCTTCTCATCCAGCAGGTCGAGCCGGCGGCGGGCCTCCATGAATTCGATGCGCTTCTCGACCGAACGGACAGCGGTGAGATACTGGTCGAGCTTCTGCTGGTCCGCGCGGCCGAGCTTGCCCTGCAGGCTCTTCGCCTCCTCCAGCACGACGTCAATCACGCTCTGATCTACCGAGTCCCGGCTCGCTGGCGTCCGCGCCACCTCGGCCTGCGTGGCCCCGCGGCGCTGCCAGTTCGGTGCGATTGGCTTGCGGCCCCGGAACATCCGCTCGAAGACCAGCCGGGGGTCCGACTCGAAGGTCATCGGCGTGTTCGCATCGCGGAATGAATAGACATTCTCGTGCCCGGCCAGGCCGAATTCCATCGAGGGCAGCAGCGTTTGATCGCCCACGAGCCGGGCCGCCGCCTGATCCACCGAAACGCCCGCGAAGGGCTTGCCGCCCTCCTTCTTCGCCACGTCCGCCGCCGTCAGGTGCATGTAAGCGCAGTGCTCGTGCCCGTTGAGATTCTCGCTGCGGCCCGAGTGCGACAGGCCGCTGACGAGCAGCAGTTCGCTCTTCGCGAATTCCAGCGGCCGCAGGATGGACGGCAGCTTGGTGTCCGCCAGCGCGCACGATTCCTTGAGCCGCCACGATTCCAATACGGTCCCGCCCGCCACCGTGAAGATGCCCATCCGCAGCGGCGGCTTGACCGCCGTGGCCGCCCCAAACGCCGCGCGCGGCACGAGCGACTCCATGAAGGGCAGCGCCAGCAGCGCGCCGGCTCCGCGCA
>CAZOCL010000281.1:0-8862 GCA_964578245.1 uncultured Klebsiella sp.
CGGCGTAGCGGGCGACGTCGAGCCAGTGGCGACCCCAGCGCTCGCCGTAGGCGGGGGAGGCGAGGAGGCGGTCGATGAGGGAAGACAATGCGGAGTGCGGAATGCGGAATGCGGAGTCTTTACTTCCAGCGCCACACTCGCGCTCGAATGCTTCGATTTCCTCGGGTGTCGGCGGGAGGCCGGTGAGGTCGAAGGTCATGCGGCGGATGAGCGCGCGCGGGTCGGCGGGGGGATTGGGCGCAAGGCCTTGCTGCTGCATGCGAGCGAGCACGAAGCGGTCGAGGGGCTGCTGGCTCCAGGTGTTGGACTTCGGAGTGGGCGGCTGGGGGTGGGTGAGGGGCTGGAAGGCCCAGTGTTTCCGCACGGCGGCGGGGTCCACGCCGGCGGTGACGGTGGGGGTGGGGGTGCCTTGGCGCGGGTCGGGGGCGCCGAGTTTCACCCATTGTTCGAGCGCGGCGATTTCTTCGGAGCCGAGCGCGCGCTTGGGGGGCATCTGCAAATCCTTGTCCTTCCGGCGCACGGCCTGGATGAGGCGGCTTTTGTCGGGGTTGCCGGGAACGATGACGGGGCCGTGGTCGCCGCCGTTTTGCCAGCCGGTCTTGGTGTCGAGGCGGAGGCCGCCTTCCTGCTTTTTCTCGCCGTGGCACTTCTGGCAATGCTCGATGAAAAGGGGGCGGATTTTGGCTTCGAAGAAGGCGGGGGCATCAGCGGCGGCGGCGGAGAGAAGTCCAGCGAAACTGAAGGCGCAGACGGTGAGCAGAACTCGGTGGAGGTATTCGGAGGCGGGGCGGTGAATTAGTGCGCGCCCTTTCCCCTCACCCCAGCCCTCTCCCTTGGGGAGAGGGAGAAAGTCAGCCAGCGGTGGAACCGACGCTGCACCCTTGCACCCAGACCGGTCGAGCACCCTCCCTCTCCCTGGGGGAGAGGGCCGGGGTGAGGGGGAAGGCGTCGTGCAAGCGTCGTGCCGCTTTCGACTCCAGATTGGCGAGCTTGATTTCACGCGACGCGGTGCTTGCGCACTTGTTCCTCATCGAGTTCGAGGCCCAGGCCGGGGGCGTCGGGGACGGGGAGAAAGCCGTCTTTCATGCGGACGTGGCCCTTGGTCAGGAATTCGCGGAGGCTGGTGTTTTCCTGCACGACGAACTCGGCGATGAGGGCGTTGGGGATGGCGTTGAGCCAGTGCAGGGCGGCGTGGACGTTGATGTAGGTGCTGAAGCCGTGGTTGGCCACCTTGAGGCCGCGGTCGGCGGCGAGGCTGGCGATCTTCATCGCCTCGGTGAAGCCGCCGCAGCGGGTGAGGTCCACTTGGGTGATGTCCACACGGCCCTTGTCCATCAGATCGAGGAAAGACTGGCGGCCGCTCTCCTGCTCGCCGGCGGCGATGTGGACGGGGCTGGCGGCGGTGAGCTTGGCGTAGCCTTCGTAGTCGTCGGGCGGCAGCGGCTCCTCCAGCCAGAAGATGCCGAACTCGGCGAAGGCCTTGGCGCGCTGGATGGCGGTGCGCGCGTCCCAGACGAGGCCGGCGTCAATCATCACGTCGGCATCCGCGCCGAAGCCTTTGCGCGCCTGGCGGACGAGATCCACGTCGGTCTTGGCGTCCTGGCCCATGGGTGCCCAGCCGAATTTGACGGCGGAGAAGCCTTTCGCGCGGATGCGTTTGGCGAGTTCGCCGGTGGCCTTGGGCGTCGCACCGAAGAGGGAGCTGGCGTAGCAGCGGATTTTCTTTTGAAAGCCGCCGCCGAGGAGTTTCCAGACGGGGAGGCCGAGGGCCTTGCCCTTGATGTCCCAAAGCGCGAGGTCAATGCCGCTCATCGCGTGCAGGCCGATGCCGCGCCGGCCCGAGTAGATGGTGCGGTGATACATCTGATGCCAGAGCCGCTCGGTCTCGAAGGGGTCCTGGCCGATGAGCAGGTGCTTGAGGCCCGTGCTGATGGTGTGGCTGAAGGGCCCCTCGATGACGGCCTTGGCCGCGAGCGGCGCGGAGTCCACCTCGCCGATGCCGGTGATGCCGGCGTCGGTGGTGACCTTGACGATGAGCGCGTCCTGGCCGCTGTCACACTGGGCGCGGACGACTTTCTGGGAAACGTAGATGGCCTCGACGTCGGTGATGATCATGTTTGCTCATCACTCGACGCCGGGCGGGGATTGCTGATTCGCCTTGATCCCGGGCAGGTGCGCGCCGAATGAGTCCGCCGCGTCAGTTGCAGGGTGCCGAACTTCGTAGCCGCTCTCCCTCACCATGAACCCGTGCCGGTGGCTTGCAGCCGCCGTCGGTGGGCCACAGCAGCACGAACCGGCTTCAAGCTGTCCACCCGCAACGCCGTGGCTGCAAGCCACCGGCACGCGGTTCAGGGGTTCTCAGCACGAGGCTTTCGTTCGGGAAATTCTCCCCCGGCCCGCTTCCAGCGGGAGAGTCATTCACCCCGGTGCAAGGGGTCAAGGGAGGCGAGGAATTTGGGGCCGGGGCCATAAACGCGCAGAAATCCTTCCGCATCGGATGCGACGCGAAGCTCCAAATGGCTGATAAAGGCGTGAATCCCTGCGGCCAGACAGACAACGGCTCCCGACCAGAGCAGGATTGGCTGGCTGTAGATTATTCCCACCAAAGTGACCGGCAAACCGGCGGCGACAAGGCCGATGGAGATCCAATCGTGACGACGGCGTTTCGCATAATGCTGAGCACACATACCGACGTCCATGTGATCCCCGTAGGCTTCAACCGCCAGGGCTGCGTGCCCGATTAACAGATGCAGCAGCACTCGTTTGCAAAGCTGTCCGACATCCAAAAAGGAGTGTCGCTCCCTCGCGTGACCGGGGATGCGCACCTGAACCCAATGGGTCGCCGGATGGTTGCAGACCACACAGCGAGGTGGCAGCAGGGTGTCGGGGACCATGATGACATGGCCGCCTTGCCGCCACACGCGGAAGGCTGGGGATGGCGCGCTTTGCGATGGTCGGCAGGCGTCACAGACCCAGCGGCCTTCCATGTGGCTGACAGCGGACCGGGGGAAGCTTTTCCGGCACACGAAACAACAGACTTCTTCCGTTCCATCCGCCCGCGGCGGGGCGGCTACCTGGAAATGCTTTTCGTAGGGAATCCATTCCTTGTCGTTGATCTGGCGGACCAAGGCGTCGGGAGCCAGGCAGTGCAAGCGGACCTGTTCGTGCAAGGCCGACTCGGTCACCGGCCCGCGCTGCTTCCGGTAAAGCTGGTAATACCACATCGGCACCTTAGGACCGGTAGTCATGCGGGGGAGGAGGGAAACCACGAATGAACACGAAGGGACACGAATGAGGAACTGATGGAAAATCGTTGGTGTGAAGAGGGAACCATCGGCAGCCCGTGGGTAGCCAAGTCCTCACCTCAATGCTTCTTCACGAGATGTGCCAGCTTCTCGTCCGGTGTCGCATGGTTGTGTTGCTTGTCAGCGGAAGGTGACGGCACTGCTGCAGTCGGCACAACTCTTTTTGGTGGACGCAATGCGCACCGAAAACTCCGAAATGCTAACCAAACCCCACCGAAAAGCACGCCGGCCCAAAAAACAAAGGTGGCGATGAACGAAGTGTCGGTAACGCTCGCATTCCCAGCCGCAGCCGCCATGTAAAGAATCTGACCGACTACACCCCAAGCGTAGCAGAACACACAAAGCCCGATGCAGATGCCGAAATGTGCGGTTCTAGTCATAGCGCGAAGTGGGCTAACGACCCAGGCTCAGCGACGGCGGCCACGAGGCGCACCGCTTGCAACCGTGATGCTCAGCCGCCGTTAGATGCAGCGCTTGGTTCGGCGTTCGTCTTTCGATACTCATAAACCTCCTCATTCGTCAGATAGTGGTCGAACCACTTGCTGCCCAGACTACAGCAACCAACGATGCACCCCAACGAACTATAAAGCGCTGCCTCGTCTGCCTCACGCTTCGCATCGTCAACAAATTCGTGGAACGCTTCGAATAGGAGGTAAACCGCTACCTGGCTGTGTCCCTCAGCTATGAACTCCATCGCCAACTCCCGCAGCATGTCTGAAGCAAGCGCATCCTCGAAGCGTTTCTTGGTGGTGGAGTCGAGCATGTGCTGACGACGCCTAGCAGGTGACTGACGCTCGGCGAGCGCCTGGTTCTTTGCATCGCTGCTTCACGCCCGATTCGTGTGCATTCGTGTCCATTCGTGGTTCAGGGCTTCGCCTTTGTCCCGCGCAGGTGCTCGTCGAACCAGTCGGCGAAGAGCTGCATGTCGGCGCCCATCTCCGGCCAGCCGTGGACCTTGCCGGGGCGGTTGATCAGCTTCGCGGTGGCACCGGCGTCGGTGGCTTTTTTCACGAAGGTTTCGGCCTGCTGGTAGGGGACGAGTTTGTCGGCGTCGCCGTGGATGATGAGGGTGGGCGGGAGCTTGGGGGTGATGAAGTAGATGGGGGAGACTTCGCGGCCCAGGACCTTGCGGCTCTCGTCGGCGTCGGCGCGCGGGCCGAAGGCGGCCTTGAAATTCTTGAGCGTCCCGACGCCGGTGCCGTCCTCGCCGGGCTGGCCGTAGTTGAGGAAGTCCGTGGGCGGGAAGAAGCAGGCGACGGCCTGCACGGCGCTGCTGGCGCGGTCCACGGGGTCCTTGGCGTCGGGTTTGCCAGGGCCGCCCTGGGTGCCCATGGTGAGGGAGAGGTGGCCGCCCGCGCTGCCGCCGGAGATGCCGAACTTGTCCGGGTTCACGCCCCAGCGCGAGGCGTTCGTGCGGATGTAGCGGATGGCGCGGTGGATGTCCTGGGTGACCTCCGGGATGGTGTATTTGGGCTGCGAACCGTGGACGACGGCGAAGACGGTGTAGCCGCGATCGAGGAAGGCCTTGTAGAAGCCGGGGTTGATGGATTCCTTCGAGGAGAACCAGCCGCCGCTCACCATGAAGATGACGGCGTAGCCGTTGGTCTTCGTGGGCTGGAGGACATCGAAGGTCAGGGCGGTGCCGAACTTGCGGCCGTAGATGATGTCCTCGGTGCGCTTGAAGCCGGGGTCTTGCGCCGGGGCGGCGAGGACGGCGAAGCAGAGGAGGAGCAGGGCGAGCGTCAGGCGATGTGACATGGGGCGAGTGTAGCGGGTGGGGGAGGGCGGAAAAGGGGTTTCTTGCGGGGGACGGGAGGGGGGACGGACAGAGGATTTCCCGCAGATTCAGGGCGACCACAGATGGGGAGCAGGGAGGTTCACAGAATCATGGGAGAGCGCCCCACGGGGTTTGGGCGGATGACTTTCGCCTCGCCAAAGGGCCTGGGCCGCAGTCGAATTGGCGCATGGCGTTTGTGGATTTTCCAGCCCAGCAGCAGGCGGTGGCGTTGCTTCAGCGCAGCCTGGAGCGCGGACGGCTGGCGCATGGGTATCTGTTCACAGGCGATGACCTCGACGAACTCGAAGGGATGGCCCGCACGCTGGCCAAGACCTTGAACTGCCAGTCGCCCCGCCGGTCCGGTCGCGCGGCGGTGGACTCGTGTGATGAATGCCTGGTCTGCCGGAAGATTGACCACGCGAATCACGCCGACGTGCAGTGGGTCCGGCCGGAGATGAAGTCGCGGCAGATCAGCGTGGATCAGATCCGCGAACTGATCCATACGGTCAACCTCAAGCCGACGGAGGCCGACTGGAAGGTGGCGGTGATTGTGGCGGCCGACCGTTTGAACACGCAGGCAGCGAATGCGTTTCTCAAGACGCTGGAGGAACCGCCGGCGCGCAGCATCCTTATTCTCCTGACCGCCGAGCCGCAGCAGCTTTTGGAGACCATTCTCTCACGATGCCTGCGCCTGAACTTTGCGGGGGAGGGTGGCAGCCGGAAGTTTGCGCCGGAGCATGTCGCGTGGCTGCGGGACTTCGGCACGCAGCTCGCGGAGCCAAAGCAAAACTTGCTGGGCCGCTACCGGGTGCTGGGCCAGATGCTGGCGCGACTCGCGGCCTTGAAGGACGAGATCAAGGAGACGCTCACTGCGCGCTCGCCACTCCAGCGTTACAACGACGTGGACCCGAAGCTGGCGGAAAAGTGGGAGGAGGAACTCGACGCCGCGATCGAGGCGGAATACCGCCGGCAGCGCGCGGAACTGCTGCTCACGCTGCAATGGTGGCTCCGCGACGTGTGGCTGCGGAAGCTGGGCACGGACGCGGAACTGGTGGCCTTTCCCGAACTGGCCGGAGCAGTCGAGACCGTGAGCGCGCGGGTCAGTGCGATCGAGGCGCTCGAAAACCTGCGCGTGCTGGAGCAGACGCAACGATTGCTCCGCACCAATGTGCAGGAGGCGCTGGCGCTGGAGGTCGGCCTGTTGAAGCTGCGGTTATGAGTGCGAATCACGCTTGCGGGGAAATGGCGACGGGGGGAAGCTGCGGCATGAGTTCACCTGCTTTCACCCATCGCTTGTGCGCCCGACTCGTTCTCGCCTTGGTGGTCTTGCTGCTGGGGAGCGCCGGTCCGATGCTGCACGCTGCGGAAGAGTTCAAGCTGACGCCGGAGCAGATGCAGTCGCTGGAGGCCACGCGCAAGGGCTTTGGCAAAGGGAAGAAACTGCAGGTGGAGATCGAGAAGTTGATGGGGAAAGCCGCCGAGACCAACCGCGTGCAACTGGCCTTGAAGCTCGCCACGGTGGTGGCGGAGAAGTGGCCGGACGACGCGGCGGACGCCATCGGCAAGCTCGTGCAGTTGCTGCCCGGGCAGGCGGTCCCGCTGGTGCAGGCGGCGTTGAAGATCGCGCCCAAACAGGCGCGGCCCGTGGCTGCGGCCGCCATGACGGCGTCGCCGGCCAATACCATCCTTATCGCCAGCGCGGCCATTCAGAGCGTCCCGGCGGAGGGCAACGGCATTCTGGAGGCGGCGGCGTGGCGGGTGCCGAAGGAATTGAAGCCGCAACTGGAACAGCTCAAGGCCAGCATGGGCAGCGCGGTCACGCCGATCCCGCCGCCAGTGAAGGTCGAGAACCCACTGCGGCAGTGAGGTTGGCGAACTAAAGTCTTGATGCCCCGCCGGTCGTTCGCATAATGCGCCGGCAATTGGGACGGGGTCGTAGCTCAGTTGGTAGAGCGTCTCGTTCGCAATGAGAAGGTCGCAGGTTCGATCCCTGTCGGCTCCACCACCCAATTTCGAACAAACAACGAGGGGCGCACGTCGTTCGGGCCTGCTGGGAGTTGACTCCCAAGATGAGGTCACCGTTCCTAATAGGCCAGTCGTCGCACCCCCGGCGCGCGGTCAAAGGCGGTGTCCCGGCTGATCAACGGCTCGCGATAGTAGGCGGCGAACCCGGCGATCCAGTTGTCGTTCTCGCCCAGCCGGTCCCCGGTGGCGATCAGTGCCCGATCAATGTTCGGGGCCATGTCCACAATACCCATGTGCATTTGATAAATGGGCCAGCGTGCCAGCCAGGCTCGTGCGTCACCGGTGGTGGAAAACAGCACGGAGATCTCTCCGGCGGTGATGATCGTCATGCGGATGAGCTGGGGCCGGCGCGCAGAGAAGAAGTGGGAAGCGGGGCCGAACTGGCCTCGCCGCCGCTCCTTGATCAGATCGAGAGGAAGGTGGGGTCCGTAATCATTTGCGATTGCTCCGACGGCCCCGGCCTTTGAGAACCGTTGCCAGCACCTTCTCGTCAATGTCCGGCGGTTCGCCGGCCCAAATCTCATCCAACAGTTCGCCGCAGGTGTTCGCGGGCTTGCGGACATGGCGGTGGATGACCTTGCTGAAGGAGTCGCCGGGATGCTTGAGACTGACCAGCAGCGCATGCGCCTTTTCGTCAATCGTAATGGTCTTGAAGCTCATGCACGAACCATGCACGAACGTTCTCCAGACGGTCAACCCGGCGGACTGCCGTTCCGGCTCACTTCGCCCAGAAGAAACGGACCAGGCCCATGGCGAGCGCGAAGGCGAAGCCGTTCCAGAAGCGCTCCAGGCTGGCCCGCTCCCCACCATGCCGCTCCTGCCAGCGGCCGAAGGCGGACATCATCCATCCGGCGAGCGGCGGGAGGATGACCAGCAGCGCGACGCGGGCCCAGGTGGCCTGGAGCAAGTGGTGGTCAAAGACCAGCAGAGAAAGCCCGCCGACGATCAGGCCGAGCACGACGTTGGCGACGAAGCTCAGGATGGGGTGACGTCGCGCCGACTGGCCATCCACCAGCGAGCGGAGGCCGTAATCAATCAGGAGTTCACCGAGGAACTGGATGAGGAATTCGCCGAGGAAATTGAAGAGCAGCTCGATGATGAGTTCCATGGTGTCTCATTCATCCGCGCACTTGCCCGGTGCCGTAGCCGAGCCACTTGTAGGTGCACAGCTCGTCCAGCCCCATGGGACCGCGCGCGCCGATCTTGTCGGTGCTGATGCCGATCTCCGCGCCCATGCCGAACTCGCCGCCATCGGTGAAACGCGTCGAGGCGTTCCAATAGACCGCCGCGCTGTCCACCTCGGCGAGGAACTGGCGGGCGGCAGCCTCGTCACGCGTCACAATGCTGTCGCTGTGCGCGGAACCGTAGTGGTTGATGTGGGTGATGGCAGCCTTGACTCCGTCCACCACGCGGACATTCAGGATGTAGTCGTTGTATTCGGTGGACCAGTCGGCCTCGGAGGCTGGCTTGATTGCCGATTGCCGATTGCCGATTGCCGATTGGAGAATCGCGCGAGTCGCGTCATCGGTGCGCAGTTCGACCTTCTTCTCGTCGAGCTGGGCGGCGATGACGGGGAGGAACTGGGCGGCCACGGCCTGGTCCACGAGCAACGTCTCGGCGGCATTGCAGACGGCGGGGCGCTGGACTTTGGCGTTCATCACGATGCGTTCGGCCATCGCGAGGTCCGCGTCGGCGTGGACGAAGACGAGGCACACGCCGTTGTAATGTTTGATGACGGGCACCTTGCTGCACTCG
>CAZOCL010000282.1:0-8834 GCA_964578245.1 uncultured Klebsiella sp.
TCGTTGTATTCGCCCACCCAGTCCGTGAAGGTCAGCGTCAGCTCGCGCCCGGCGATGTTGTCCATGCGGAAGTAGAACCACGTCGTCTGCCGGTTGCGCCCGCGTTCATCGTATTGCCCCTCGACGTGCAGGCGGAACGCGGCATCCCCGAGCTTCTCGATCTTGGCCAGGGACGCGCCCTCGAAGGACTTGTCAAACGTGACGGACGGAAGTTCTTGGGCGGACGCAAGGGCGGCGGCCAGCAGCAATGCGGCCATGAGCGAGCGGGTCTGCATGCCAACTAAGGAACAGCGCAAACTCCCGGGACGCAAACCTCAAAACTACGCGACGAACACTTCGTGCCTGGCACCCATTCCTACACCGCCCAGTTCAGGCCCAGGCTGGCCGGGTTGACGACGGCGCGGCGGGTGCGGTAGTAGGCGGTGCGCTCCAGGTGGACCACCTCGTAGGACTCCTCGATGTGCAGCGTGGACTCCGCCGCGCCGAGCAGCAGGCAGCCGTCCGGTCGCAGGTAGCGCTGCACCTTCTGCAGGATGTTCCGCTTGGTCTCCACGTTGAAATAGATCAGCACGTTGCGCAGCATCACCAGGTCCAGCTCCGGCATGTTCGGCCAGGGCCCGACGAGGTTCATCGCGCGGAAGGCCACCATGCGGCGGATCTCCTCGCGCACGCGCAGGCCGTCGCCATCCACATGGAAATAGCGCTGGCGGAACAGCGGCGGCAGGCCGCGTCCGATCTCCGTGGCGTTGAACCGGCCTTCGCGGGCCCGCGCCAGCGCGGCCTCCGAGAGGTCCGTGGCGATGAAGGAGAGGTTCCAGCCAAGCAGTTGCGGAAAGGAGTCACGGATCAGCATCGCCAGGCTGTAGGGCTCCTGCCCGGTGGAGGCCGCGGCGCACCAGATGTTCAGGGAGCGGGAAGACGCGCGGCGGGCGATGAGGTCGGGGAGGATCACCTCGCGCAAGGCGTTGAACGGATGCTCGTCGCGGAAGAACGAGGTCTCGTTCGTCGTGAGCGCCTCGATGGCCTGCCAGTGCCCGCGGCCCATCGTGTTCATCCGCAAGTCCTGCAGCAGCGCACTGACCGAGCCGAAGCCGTTGTCGCGAGCCACCGGAGCCAGCCGGGCCTCGACGAGATACTCCTTGCCCGCCTCCAGCACGATGCCGGCGTGCTTCTCGAGCAGCGAAGTGAAAAACTGAAATTCGTCCTGGGTCACGTGCATCAAAAAGTAAGCTTGGGCCGCGTTACGCGGACGATTTCCGCCGGGATTTCCGCCAGGGGCAGGACCGTGTCCGCCAGCCCGGCCTTCACCACCGCACCGGGCATGCCCCAGACCACGCTGGTCGCCTCGTCCTGCGCCAAAATATTTCCGCCGCGCGCCCGGATGGCCTGGCAGCCCTTCAAGCTGTCGCTGCCCATGCCGGTCAGCACCACGCCGAGCAGGCCCCCGCCATAGACGCTGGCGGCGCTGCGGAAGAGCACGTCCGCCGAGGGACGGCAGGAATTCTCCGGCGCTTCATCCGTGATGCGCAGGCGGGCCACCGGCTCGGTGCGCACCACTTCCATGTGGCGTCCGCCGGGCGCGAGATACGCGCGGCCCGGCTCGACGAGGTCGCCATCCTGCGCCTCCTGCACATCCATCACGCCCGCGCTGGTGAGGCGCTGGGCCAGCAGCGCGGTGAAGGTGGGCGGCATGTGCTGCACAATCAGCAGCGGCACCGACAGGGGCTCGGCCCACGCCGCGAAAAGCTGGACCAGCGCCATGGGTCCGCCCGTGGAGACGCCCAGGCACACGGCCTCGATGGTCCCACGCCGGATGCGGCCGGGCCGCACGATGACTGGCTCAACGGGCGTGGCGGAAGCAAGCTGGCTGGCGGCGGCCTCGCGCTGCTGCAGCACCTGCTCGCCAAACATCTTCACCTTGGGAATCAGCTCCGTCTCCAGGCAGCGGAAGGCCTCGGTGAGATTCGCCAGGTCGGCGGGCTTGCCCACGTAATCACTGGCCCCGGCGGTGAGCGCGAGGATGGTGGCCTGCGCGCCGCGCTGGGTAAGCGAGCTGAACATGATGACCGGCAGGCGCGGGTGCGTCTTGCGCAGCTCGCGCAGCGCGGCCAGCCCGTCCAGCTCGGGCATCTCAATGTCGAGCGTGACCACGTCCGGCCGCAGCACGGGCAGGGCCTCGAGCGCGGCACGGCCATTGTTGGCGGTGCCGGCGATCTCAATGCGCGGGTCCTTCGCCAGCGTGGTGGTGATCGCGCGGCGCATGACGGCCGAGTCATCCACGACCAGCACGCGGATCTTGCCCGAGGGGGCGGCGAGTTCGTTCATCGAGATGCTAGTCAGTCCTTGTTGTCTTCGGCACGCGGCCCCGGATCATTAACCCTTAACTGCGGGCCATCCGGTGCGCGGACTCGCGCGCGGACTCCCGGCCGTTACCCGGCCCATGGCCATTGCCGGGCACCGGAGGGGGCTTGCTCCCGCCCGCGTCCAGCTTGAACAGATCCACCACGCGGCGCAAGTCGCTCGCGAGGCGGGCCAGTTCGGCGGCGGCGGCGGCGGTCTCGGTGGCCCCGGCGGTGGTGCCCTTCGCGGCATCGGCCACGCTGGCAATGTTCCGGGCGATCTCCGTGCTCGCGCGCGCGGCTTGGTGGGTGTTGTTGGAAATCTCGTTGGTGGTCGCCGCCTGCTCCTCCACCGCGCCCGCGATGACGGTCTGGATGTCGTTGATTTCCTTGATGATGGTGGATATCTCGCGGATGGCCTGCATCGCCCCCTGCGCGTCGCTCTGGATGTTGCCGATCTTGTGGGTGATCTCGTCGGTGGCCTTGGCGGTCTGGCGGGCCAGTTCCTTCACCTCGTTGGCGACGACGGCGAAGCCCTTGCCCAGCTCGCCCGCGCGCGCGGCCTCGATGGTGGCGTTGAGCGCGAGCAGGTTCGTCTGGTCGGCGATGCTGGAGATGACCTTGAGCACGTTGCCGATCTCCGCGCTGCTCGCGCCGAGCTTGGTCATGGTGGCGTTCGTGCGCTCCGCCACGCCGACGGCCTGCGTGGCGACGCGCGAGGCCTGGCTGGCGTTGCGCGCAATCTCGCTGATGCTCGCGCTCATCTCCTCGGACGCGGTGGCGACGGTCTGGATGTTCCGGCTGACCTGGGTGGCGGCATCCGCCACCACGCGGCCCTGCGCGGCGGTCTCCTCGGAGTTGGCGCTCACCTCGCCGCTGACGGCGCTCAGCTCATGCGAGGAGCTGGCCACGGACTGCGCGTTGTCCCCGATGGACTGCATGCTCGCCCGGAGCTGGTCCACCATGGTGTTGAAGGCGCGGCAGATGCGGCCGATCTCATCGTTCGAGCTGGTCTCCATGCGCACGGTGAGGTCGCGGTTGGAGACCGCCTCGACCAGATGCACGGCGTCGGCAAGGGGCCGTGTGATGCTCAGGGTGATCAGCCAGACGAAGGCGAGGGCCAGCGCAAGTGCCCCGGCCACGGCGCAAAGCTGGCGGGTGCGCTTGGCGACATTTTGATCAATGCGGATTTTGAGCAGATTGTCCAATTCAGTCGCGGTGGCCCGCCAGAGGCCAAAGCTGCTGGCGCGCGCGTCGTGGCCGGCCTTCCAGAATGCTTCACGATCCGGCAGCGTGCCTTCCGCCGTGCCCAGCTTGCGCAACAGGGTGATGAAGGCTTCGGTGTCGGCGTTGAAGGCCTTCAACGGAGCCTCCAGTCCGCTGCGCAACGTCGGGCTGGGACCGTAATACTTCGGGTTGGGGTCCTCCTTGAATGAGGAGTCAATGCTCCCCTTGGTGCGGTCGAAATCCGCTTCCTGCAACAGGGCCAGGAAGCCCGCGAGCTGCGCCCGTTCGTCGGCGGTCACCGTCTTTCGCTTGAGCAACGGGTCGGCGAACTGGAGAATGTCGACCAGTCGCGCCTGCATCTGGGGCAGCGCCACCAACGTGACATCCATGAGGTAGTAGCTGTCGAGGTCGGGATCGAGGATGAGGTTCGATTTGTCCCCGGCGTGGGTGATCATGGCCCGCACATCATTGACCAGGCTGGCATGCTGCCGGGCCGACTCGGCAGCCGGAAGTGTGGCGGCGCGGGCTTTCAAATCCTGCCATTTGCGGCGGACCGCGGCCGCGTTGGCGTCCTCGCGCTTGACCTTGCGCAACGCGTCGGCCGTGAACTCCAGCGCCGTTCCGAGCCGCGCGTCCACGGCTTCAAGCGCCTCAAAGGCGCGGTCCACCCGCCCGGCGTGCTGCGAAATCTGCCCCAAGAAGGAACTTTCACCATCCGCCACCCGCGACACGGCAAGCTGATGGAGCTGCACGGCTTCGAGGACATCCTCAAGCGGGCGCTGGTATTCATTGCCCCGCAGCTCCTGGCGGGCGAATTCAATGACGCTGTCGTTGATGTTGTCCACCATGTGGTAGAGCATCACGCCCATCGGAATGACGAAGAGCAGGGCGATCAGGAACAGCTTGGTTCCGATGCGGCGGTTGGTGATCAAACTAAGGAGGAACTTCATACAGCAGGAGTGGCAAGGGACGGACGACGGGGGACGACCGCAAGGCCGGCGATGACTTTGTTCGGGTCGAGCAGCAGCAGGAGCTTGCCCGGCAGCTTGTGGACGCCGCGCACGAGTTCACGCGCCACGCCGCGCAGCGTGTCGGGCGGGGGCTCGAAATTGGCTTCATCCAGCTCGATGACTTCGCCCACCTGGTCCACCAGCAGGCTCACCAGCACGTCCTCGCGGCGGAGGACGACGTTCATCGGCTGCTGGCCGGCTGGGCGGGGGCGGAGTTCCAGGCGGCGGCGCATGTCCACGGCGGTCACGACCTGGCCGCGCAAATTCATCAGCCCCGCCACCGTCGGCGGCGCGAGCGGCACGCGCGTCAGCTCATGGAACCGCGTCAGCTCCATCACCTGCGTTGCCGGCATGCCAAACAGCAGGCCGTCCACGAGGAAGGTGATGCAGTTGTTAGGCGGTGGCATGGGCAGCGGGTGACATGCGGTTGGTGAAAGGTGAACTTTGGCGCACGGGCACTGGAAGCTCCAAAATCCAAACTCCAAAATCCAAAGAAGTTCCAAAATCCAAACTCCAATCAGCGACACCGAATGCCGCCGGTTTGAGATTTGGAGCTTGGAATTTATTTGGATTTTGGAGCTTGGAACTTGGGATTTCGCCGCTCCCGGAGCGTGGTTCCCAGACTGGTTTCAGATTGGCAGGTTGCTTCATCCGCTTCAGTTCTTAATGGGGATTATCGGCATGAGTTTCGGCGTGGTTTCTTCGGGACGCGCGGCTTTCAGGATGGCGGGCACGTCCAGCACACCGGTGATCTGGCGGTTTACCACGGCCGAGCCGAGCAGGCCGCGCTGGCGCGTCACCTCCTGCACGCGGAAGGGCGCGATGACGATGTCCTTGATCTGGCCCACGATGAGCCCGACCGGCTGCTGCTTCGAGTGGTGCACCACCACGTCCACCGTGTCGGAGGAATCGGTCGCCGCCGGGCAGCCCTCGACAAATTCCGCGACGCGCACGAGGGGCATGATGCCGCCGTCGTATTGCACCACCTCGCGTCCGCCGCTGCGCTCCACCCGGCTGCGCGGGAACTTCTCCAGCCGCGTGACCAGGTCCAGCAGGATGGCCATGTGCTCAGACCCGCCCATGTGGAAGAGGAGCAGGGATTTCTCGTCCGGGTTCGTCGCGCGCGGCGCGGGGGCATCCTCGGCCGGCTGCCGCTCGCGCAGCTTGGCCGCCACACCGGACATCACCGCCAGCCCGGCCACGTCCAGAATCAAGGCCACGCTGCCATCGCCCAGGATGGTTGCGCCGGCGAAGGCCGGGATGCCCTTGAGCAGTGCGCCGACGGGCTTCACGACGATTTCCTCCGTGTCATGCACCTCGTCCACGACGAGGCCAAAGCGATGGCCCTCGGACTGAAGCACCACGATGGTGACGGGCCGATCCGGGATCGGCGACTGGCCCTCGCCGTTCTGATCAAGTTGGAGTTCGCGCTTGAGGAACACCAGCGGGAGCAGCTTGCCGCGCAGCCGGCAGACCGGCGCGCCATACACTTCCTCCACCCGCGTCTCCTCGCGCGTCGGGTCGATCCGCACGAGTTCAAGCAGGCTGGTCTGGGCGATGGCAAACCGCTCGCCGCCGCAGCCGACGAAGAGCGCCGGGACGATGGCCAGCGTGAGCGGGATCTTGAGCCGCAACGTCGTGCCCTGGCCGCTCACACTGTGCAGTTCCAGCGAGCCGCCGATGTTCTCGATGTTCGTCTTCACCACGTCCATGCCCACGCCGCGCCCGGAGACGCTGGTGGTGGTCTCGGCAGTGGAGAAGCCGGGGAGGAAGATCAGGTCGGTGGCCTGGCGGTCGGTGAGGCGAGCGGCATCGGCGGGCTTGAGGAAGCCCTTTTCCACGGCCTTCTGCCGCACGCGCGCGAGATTGATGCCCGCGCCGTCGTCGGAGATTTCAATGACCACCAGCCCGCTCTCGTGATACGCGCGGAGGAGCAGGCGGCCAGTGGGTGATTTGCCGGCGGCGACGCGTGCCTCCGGCGGCTCGATGCCGTGGTCCACGCAGTTGCGCACCATGTGCGTGAGCGGGTCCTTGATGGCGTCCAGCAGCGTGCGATCCAGCTCGGTCTCGGTGCCCTCCATGATCAGGCCGACCTGCTTGCCGCACTGCGCAGAGAGGTCGCGCACCAGCCGCGGGAACTTGCTCCAGACGTGGTTGATGGGCTGCATCCGCGTCTTCATCACGCGCTCCTGCAGCTCGGTGGTGATGCCGTCGAGCCGCTGGGTGGCGGAGGTGAAGGCCGCGTTCTCGTGGTTCACCGCGAAGGGCAGCAGGCGGTTCCGCGCCAGCACCAGCTCGCCGACGAGGTTCATCAGCTTGTCGAGCAGGCCCACGTCCACGCGCACGGTGGAATCCGCCGCGGTCCGGGTGTCAGCGGGCTCGGCGGCCGGCTTGGCCGCAGGGGCCGGCGACGATGCGGGCGGAGGTTTTTCTCCCTCGCTCGCCCGGGAAGTAAGGGTCGTGGAGGGCGGCGCAGGCGGGCGCGGCTCCGCAGCAGGCATCGCGCCGGGCTTGCCTTCCATGAGCTGGCGGAGCGTCTCGATGTGCGTCGCGAAATCCTTGGTGCTCTCCTGGCCGGTCGCCTCGATCTGCCGCAGGGTCTCGCGGATGTCATCCACGGTGCCGAGCAGCGCGGCGGTCATCGCATCGTTCAGGAACAGCTCGCCACTGCGCAGCTTGCCGAGCAAGGCCTCGGCCGCATGGGAAACTTTCTCCAGCCGGGAGAAGCCGAAAAAGCCGCTGCTGCCCTTGAGCGTGTGCAGCGTGCGGAAGACGCCGGAGAGCAGGTTGCGGTCGTGCGGCGTCTGCTCCAGCGAGACGAAGGCACGGTCCAGCGCGTCGAGATTCTCGTGCGACTCCGCGAGGAAGTCCCGCAGAAAACTGTCAATGGCCACGCCCGTTGGGGCCGGCGCAGCGGCCCGGGGCGGGGGCGGAGGGGGTGCCGCCGGAACCGCCGGGCGGGGCGGGGCGGGAGCCGGAGCCAGGGGAACTGGCGGAGCGGCCACCGGAGCCGCCGTCGGCACGGGCGTGCCACGGCGGATGACCGTCACGGACTTGCCGTCCCCGAGGGCATGCAGCGCGCCGATAAGTTCGGAATCCTCGCCCGCCGCCTCGCTGCCGCTGCTTTCCACCGCGCGCACGATCTCACGCAGCCGGTCGAGCGTGGCCAGCAAGGTGGTGACCATGTCGGCATTGAGCGTGAGCTTGCCATCGCGGATCTTGCCGAGGAGGGATTCCCCGGCGTGGGCGACCTTTTCCAGCCGCTTGAAAGCGAAGAAGCCGCTGCTGCCCTTGATGGTGTGGAGCGCGCGGAAGACGTTGCCGATGATCTTTTTGTCGCCCGGAGCCTGCTCGAGCCGCACGAGGTCCTGATCGAGCCGGTCAAGATTCTCCCCCGCCTCAACGAGGAAGTCCTTCAGGATTTCTTCCATCTGTTCCATGGCTGAACGGGGTTGATAGATGCCGGGGCCATGCAAGCACCCTGCTCCCATTGCGACCAGAAAAAACTGGCGGAGGGGCGAACAAATGGAGCGAAGACGCCACGTCAGAAAGCCAGGTCAGGTTGGAATTTCCCAACGCCCCGGCCAGGCGCCGCCGCACTCCGGGGCCGCCTCACGGCACGGAATCTGCGTTCACCCACCCATGGAAGCGCGGGCACTGGAACTCTGGCTGCGCCGCCGCGCCCACCGGGAGCGGCGGCGCGAGCGGTGGCTGGCGCTGGGCGGAGGTCTGGCCGGTGGCGCGATCCTGCTGCTGTCTGGCGGCGGGCTGGGGGCGGTGTTGATGGCCGGGGCGGTGCAGTTCGCCGAAAGCGCCAGCGCCGTGCTGGGGCGCGGCCTGGAGGTCGAGTTCAACGCGCCGCTCTTCTCCCTGCTGACCGCAGGGGTGATTTTGCTGCTGTTTGCGGGAAATTCGCGCAGCGACCACGAGGCGTTCCTCTCGCTCGGCGAGCTGGACTGGCGGGACAGCCTGAACGTGGGCCAGGTGCTGCGGGCGGTGGCCGGGGTCTTCGCCGAGGTGCTTTACTCGGGGCCGCGGCTGCTGCTGGCCGGGGTGGCGGCAGGGCGGCGGGTCCGAGGCTGGCGGAGGATGGACTTCGAGCGCAGCGCGCGGGTGCTCTTCGAGCTGCATTGCCACGCCAGCCGGGTCTCGCTCCGGGACCTGGCCCGGGCGCTGCCGGACCTGGATTTGGCGGCGGCGCTCGCGGAATTGCGGTTGCTTCGCGGCGTGATGCTGCTGGAATCACCCCCGCCCGGCG
>CAZOCL010000283.1:0-8770 GCA_964578245.1 uncultured Klebsiella sp.
CGAGCGCCTGGATGTCGCGCACCACGAAGGTGGTGCCGCCGTCGATGGTGACCTGGTCGTCATGCGGCTGCAGGTCCTCGATGTCCGTGTCCAGAGCGTCGAACATGGGGGCGGTGGCCGTGGCACCGGCGCCGCCTCCCAGGCGCTCAAGGCGGACAGCAATGTCGAGCTGTGGGCGATGGGCGATGCCTTCCCCGAACCCCTTGACCGCAGCCTGAGCGCCCTCAAGGCCTCGGTGAAAGAGGAGGCGAAGTTCAACGTGAACTCGGACCGCAAGTTCGTGGGCCTGGACGCCTTCGAGAAGGTCATCAGGAGCGGCGTGGACCTCGTCATCCTCACCTCGCCGCCGGGCTTCCGTCCGGCGCACCTGCGCGCCGCCGTCGAGGCCGGCAAGCACGTCTTCACCGAGAAGCCCATGGCCACGGACGCGCCCGGTGTGCGCTCGGTCATCGAGTCAGTCAAGATTGCCAAGCAGAAGAACCTCGCGATGGTCGCCGGCTTCTGCTGGCGCTACGACTACGCCAAGCGCGCCGTCTTCGGCAAGATGCTCGACGGCTCCATCGGCGACATCCGCGCCGTCTATGGCACCTACCTCACCGGCCCGGTGAAGCCCATGCCCAAGGCCGAGACCCGCCCCGCCGGCATGAGCGACCTCGAGTGGATGACCCGCAACTGGTATAACTTCACCTGGCTCTCCGGTGACGGCCTCGTTGAGCAGGCCATCCACACCGTGGACTGGATGATGTGGGCCATGAACGACAAGCCCCCCATCAAGTGCACCGCCGTCGGCGGCCGTCAGATTCCGGCCAACGGCGGCAACATCTTCGACCACATCGCCGTCAGCTACGAGTGGGAGAAGGGCGTGCGCGGCTTCATCCAGCAGCGGCAGATCACCGGCTGCTATGGCGAGAACTCCTTCTACGCCATGGGCACCAAGGGCAACGCCTACATCTCACGCGGCGCCTTCACCACGGATCTCGGCGGCGAGCGCACCTGGAAATACGAAGGCGCGACGCCCGACATGTATCAGGTGGAGCATGACGAACTCTTCGCCTCCATCCGCGCCGGCAAGCCGATCAACAACGGCGACCGCATGGTGACCAGCACCATGGCCGGCATCATGGGCCGCATGGCGGGCTACACCGGCCAGGAAGTCACCTGGGAGATGGCGATGAACTCGAAGGAAGAAATCGCGCCCCAGAACCTCCGCGACTGGAACGGCAAGGTGGAAGTCCCGCCGACGGCCATGCCTGGTCGCACGAAGTTCATCTAAGGCTGGAATAGTCCGAAGCCGCGCCGATCGAGGTCTGCCTGGGCTAAACGGCAGCACCAAGCGGGCGGCGTCAGGAAAGGCTGCTCATTTGAGCACCCCTTCGCCTTCGGCCATGCTGCCGAGAAAGCCGCCTTCCTTGTAAAACCCGATCCGGACCTTGCTGCCCTTTTCCAGACCGTCAGTGATGATCTGGATGAGAAACTTGCCATGGGCGTCACGAGCGGAAAGATGGATCGCCGTGCGGGTGGGTCCCGTCACCGAGCTGCCGCGACGCACCTCCTCAATGGCCATGGGAGCCGAGAAGGGTATGTAGGAGGGGCCTGAACGGTTCGATGAAGCATCTGGAATGCGGGTGAAGACGAGCTTCTCCCCGGGCAGCTTCGACAGGTCCAGCTCGAAGGTGTTGCCGACGCTGGGGGTGCCATAGGAGCTGAAGGTGCCGATGACCTGCTTCAGCGTTCCGGCCACGACGAGACCCTTCACGAGTTCCATGTGCTCCGGGCTGGGGGCCGTAATCTGCGCCGACGGTTTGGCCGAGCCCGTCGTTTCCCCAGGCGGTCGCTCGGCTCCGTGCAGGGCGGCAGCAAGGAGGAGGGCTACGAACAGGCTGAGGTGGCGAAGCAGTTTCATGGGTTCAAGTTACGCCGAGCGGACAGCCGGCTTGTCACCCCATGGTGCGATAGTTGTAAGCTTTTCGTAAGGGTGAAGGTGTGGTGAACACCTATTTCCGTTCGCCCAGTTGATCGAGGAAGCTCCGGACGTGCCTGCGGGGTGAACCACCGAGCCGAGCCGCGCGCACCGCCTCCTTCACCTGCTGGCGGTTCGCCGCCGATTTCCGGGCGTGATGCAGCAAGGCACCCGCCGCCTTCTTCCGTTGCTCATCGTATTCCTCGGGATCATTCAGCAGCCAGACGAGTTCTGGAACAGCGGATCCGATGTCGTGCTTGGCGCGTGACAACTGCCACAGCGCCCACGCGCTGGATTCACGGACATACATGTCCGGGTGCTTCACATTCTGCCGCAACCGGGCGACGTGGCCGGAGAGGTCGTGGCCGTCCTTGGCCAGGTTGCCCACCGCAGCGGCGGCATAGCGGCGCACCCGGGGGCTGGAGTCCTCGAGCAAGGATTGCAGCGGAGCGAGGGCACCGGAGACATCCATTCCCCACGCGCATTGGTTTTGCAAAACCGAGCATGCGCCTGCCCGCACCTCCGGGGCCGGATGCTGGGTGGCCGCCAGGGCCAGCGCCACGATGCCAGGCCCCAGCTTGGGAAACGCACGCGGGTCGCCCCAGAGCGCGCTGAGCACGGACTGCTTGACGCCGGAATCGTCGGTGCCGAACAGCCGCTGCAAGTTTTTCAGGTCGCCGTCCTTGGCAAAGTGTTCCGCAACGATGAACGCGATGCCGCTGCGTTTCCGGCCCTCCAGTTTTCTCAGAGCCCGGGTTAGGAACTTCAGGACTAGGCCGGCTTCGTCCTGCTCCAGCAGGTCCCGAAAGGCGTCCAGTCCCTCGACGTAATTCCCGACCGGCCGGAACTCCACGAGGGCCAGCAGCCGGTTTAGTTCGGACGTTTCCATCCCGACTTCGACCACCGGCTGGTCCGTGGCATTTAACCCGAAGGAGCACGGCGTTTACGCCCGCAGATGGCCGCGACGGGAAAAGTGCGCGCAAAGAAAGCGGTGCTGAACGCCACCGCACTCCAGACGCTTCGCGAGTTCCATCCTCAGGCTCCCAGCAGCCATGGCGCGCCGACGGCCTCGCCCAGCCCGCGCAGGGTCTTGCACAGCTCGTCCGAGAGGGGGATGCCCTCGCGGGTGCGGGCGGCCAGTTGCTCCCGCTCGGGATCGCCGGCCACGAGCACGGGCTGGTTCTCATCAGCGCGGCGGGTGGCACGCAGCGCGCCCATCATGTCGTCCAGCCCCGTCTCGAACTCGCCTTCCTCCGTGAAGGCCTTCGGGTCCAGCGCGAGGAAGAAGTGCCCGACGTTGTGACGCGGCGCGTCGGGATGATCCTTGGGCCGGGTCGCGGCGAAGAAGGAGCCACCGAGCGTGGTGGAAAGAATTTCCACCATGGTGGCCAGGCCGTAGCCCTTGTGGCTGCTCATCTCCGGCAGACCGCCGAGGGGCGTGAGCCGGATGCTCTTCACCGCTGCCGCCGCGTCGGTGAGCGGCTGGCCCTGGGCATCCATCGCCCAGCCGGGGCGCAGTTCCTTCCCGTGCCACGCAGCCATCTTCACCTTGTTGAAGGCCACCGTGCTCGTCGCCATGTCCAGGCAGAACGGCGGGCCATGCTTGCCTGGAGCGGCCAGCGCGATCGGATTCGTGCCCAGCATCGCCTCCGCGCCAAACGTCGGCACGATGCCCGGCCGCCACGTCGCGCTGGTGACGAAACCGATCAAACCGCGCTCGGGAGCCATCGACGCGTAGGCACCGGCGGCACCGAAGTGATTCGAGTTCCGCACCGACACGACGCCGACGCCGCACTTGGCCGCCTTGTCCATCGCCAGCCGCATGGCGCGCTGTGAGGGCAGGTGGCCAAGGCCGCCATCGCCGTCCACCAAGGCCGTGACCGGCGTCTCGCGCACCACGCGCACCTGCGGACGGAACGTGAGCTTATTCGAGCGGCGATATTCGTCATACAGCGTCATCGTCGAGACGCCGTGCGACTCGATGCCGCGCAAGTCCGCGTAAAGCATCACCTCGACCGTCGCGGCGATGCTGTCGTCGTCGAGGCCCCAGGCGCGAAGGATGGCGGCGGCTTGGCGGGCGAGTTGTTCAGCGGGAAAGCGCATGGGTGGTTAAGCTATAGAGTCCAAGCCGCCGCCGAGGGGAGAACGATGCGTTCGGTGTCCGCGCTTCAGCGTGTTCGGAAGCAGCCCTGTCCCCGCATGGCTGTTTGCAAGACATCGCATTCGAAGCTCCGAAATCAAATCCCCTCTCCCCCATCGGGGGAGAGGGCCAGGGTGAGGGGGCGGCGTGCGAACTACAGACCGACTGCTTGCGCAAGAAACCAATCCACACCCGGGCCATCTCAACCGAATGCCGTCAGCCACTCTGCCCACGAAAACCGAACCCCCTCGCTCCGCGAGGCACGAGCGGGGAGAGGGTTGGGGAGAGGGGCGCTTCGATGATGCTGCGACGTCCCGCACCTTCCTCCCCAGCACCGCGTTTGGAGTCCCGGCTTCAGCCGGCGGAACGCGCCTACGCTCATGACGCTGCGCAGAACGCCCACTGAGCATCGAACGCCCCGCCGCCTGAAGGCGGGACTCCGAACTTGGCGAATGCGGAGAAGCGTGCGGCGACGGTGCTGCGAAGTTACGCACCTCCTCTCCCCGGCACTCTCCTCCATTCCATGGAGGAGAGGGAGTGGCCTCGCGGGGATTCGGTTGCGGTGGGCGCAAAGCGAGTCGCACGCAGAACTCCGTGCGGCCTTCCCCCTCACCCCAACCCTCTCCCCCACTGGGGGAGAGGGAGAAGAAGCGCTGGGACTTCGATGCGTTTATTTCAAAACCGTTCACGACTTGAACTTCGCCGCCAGCGCCTCGGTTCCGCGCGCGAGAATCCCCAGGTCCGAACCCACCGCTACATAACTAAAGCCCAGCTTGAGCCAGTGCTTCGCGTCCTCCTCCACGGGCGCGAGGATGCCGGCGGCCTTGCCGGTCTTGAGGATGCGCGGCAACGCCTCCTCGATCAGCGCCTTCACGTCGGGATGCCGGTTGTTGCCCAGGTGGCCCATGTCGGCCGCGAGATCGCTCGGGCCGATGAAGAGGCCGTCCACACCGTCCACCGCACCGATGGCCTCGATCTGACTCAGCGCTGCGCGCGTCTCGAGCTGCACCAGCACGCAGACCTCGTCATTGGCGCGCTGGTAGTAATCCGTTACGCGGCCCCACTTGTTCGCGCGATGCGTGACCGCGACGCCGCGGATGCCTTGCGGCGGGTAACGCACGGCGCGGGCGGCGGCCCGGGCCTCGTCGGCGTTCTGCACCCAGGGCACGAGGAAGTTCTGCGTGCCGATGTCGAGGAAGCGCTTGAAGAGGATGGCGTCGTTCCACGCGATGCGCACCACCGGGGCCGCCGTGCCGCCGACGCATGACTGCAGATGGTTGAAGACCGCCGGCAGCTCGTTCGGCGCGTGCTCGGTGTCAATGAGCAGCCAGTCGAAGCCCGAGCCGGCGATGATCTCCATCGTGAGATTGCTGCACAGGCTGCTCCAGAGGCCAATCTGGGGACGGCCCTCGCGGAGGGCTTGCTTGAAGGAATTGATGGGCAAGGTCGTTTTCATGGAAAAGCTTTGCCGGGAGAAACACCCGCCCGGCGAAACACGCAAGCAGTTTCTGGCGCTGTTTCTCCCGGCGCGCGGCGTTCACGCCGCTTCAACGACCGGCCACGGCCAAGCTTCGGACACGCTGGCGGGCTCGAACGGTGAAGCGGCCTGAAGGCCGCGCGCCCCTCCTGCCACCGAAAACTTCCACTCGCCTTGGGCCGTGCAATGCCGCTAGCTTCCCCGCTCGGTTTACCGAAAAGTATTAAGTAATCAGTGTCCCGTGTTCAGTGAGCTGCCGGACACGCGCCGGCTGATTACTGAACACTGAATACTGATTACTTTTTCTCGAAGCGCATGATGACCAGCACGCAAATCCGCCAGTCGTTCCTCGACTTCTTCCGGTCGAAGCAGCACACCATCGTCCCCTCGTCCAGCCTCCTGCCGGACAGCCCGAACCTGCTCTTCACCAACGCCGGCATGAACCAGTTCGTGCCCATCTTCCTCAACGAGACGAAGTGCCCCTACTCTCCCGGCCGCGCCGCCGACACCCAGAAGTGCATCCGCGCCGGCGGCAAGCACAACGACCTCGATGACGTGGGCCTGGACACCTACCACCACACGTTCTTCGAGATGCTCGGCAACTGGTCCTTCGGCGACTACTTCAAGCAGGAGGCCATCAGTTGGGCGTGGGAGCTGGTCATCGAAGTCTGGAAGTTCCCCCCGCAGCGGCTCTACGCGACCGTTTACAACCCTGACAAGTCCAAGGGCGACCCCAGCGAGTTCGACCAGGAGGCGTGGGACATCTGGGCCGCGAAGTTCCGCAGCGTCGGCCTGGACCCCGCCGTCCATATCGTCAACGGCAACAAGAAGGACAATTTCTGGATGATGGGCGACACCGGCCCCTGCGGCCCGTGCTCCGAACTCCATGTGGACCTCACGCCGGCGGGTGACACCAAGGGATCACTCGTCAACAAGGGCGACGCGCGCTGCATCGAGATCTGGAACAACGTCTTCATCCAGTTCAATGCGGAACCAGACGGCCCTGAAGAGGCTGCCAAGATGGGATTGCCGAATGCGAAAGCCGGGGAGACCTGGCGTCAGCGTTTCGTGCCGCTGCCCGCCAAGCATGTGGACACCGGCATGGGCTTCGAGCGTGTCACCAGCATCATCCAAGGCACGAAGAACTTCACGGACTTTGCCAATGCGAAGATTTCCAACTACGAGACCGACATCTTCCGACCGATCTTTGACGAGCTCGAAAAGATGAGCGGGATGAAATATGGCTGCACCCTTCCCACTGGAACACGCACCGTCAAAGACGGTGATTCGGAGAAACAGGTTCCAGCCGCTGCGAACGACGAGGAGGCAAAGGACGTGGCCTTCCGCGTCATCGGCGACCATATCCGCACGTTGAGCTTCGCCATCGCGGATGGCATCCAGCCGGGCAACAACGACCGCAACTACGTCCTGCGCCGCATCCTGCGCCGCGCGGTGCGCTACGGCCGAACGCTCGGCTTCCACGAGCCGTTCTTCTACAAGCTCGTGGACGTGCTCGCCGCGACGATGGGCGATGTCTTCCCCGAAATTCGCACCCGCAAGCAGCATGTGAAGGACGTGCTGAAGGTGGAGGAAGAGGCGTTTAATAAAACGCTGGATCGGGGGATCGAGATGTTCAATTCCGAATGTCACCTGCTCGTCGCTCAAAGCTTGCTTCCCCAAAAACCGGGGTTTATCGAAGTCATGGAGAAGCTCACCACCTTCGAGGCCAACCCGGAGGATTTTGCCGACGTAGCTCGTGCTGCAAAAGAAAAGGACCCAACTTGGACCCCCGCGAAAGTCCGTCCCTTCGGAGGGGAGATTGCTTTCAAACTCTACGACACCTACGGCTTCCCCCTCGACCTCACCGAGCTGATGGCCCGTGAACGCGGCCTGACCGTGGACGTGGCCGGCTTCAACGCTTTGATGGAGGAGCAGAAAGCCCGCGCCCGCGCCGCGCAGAAGAAGACCGTCATCGAGCTGTCCCAAATCGAGACCAAGACGCCCACGCGCTTCCTCGGCTACGACGCGCTGGAGACGCCCGCGCGCGTGCTCGAAGTCGTCGGCCTCAAGGACAAGACCGCCGTGGTGCTCGACACCTCCACCTGCTACGCCGAGATGGGCGGCCAGCTCGGCGACACCGGCGAACTCACCGGCAGCGGCCAGCTCTGGCGCGTGGTCAACACCCAGAAGTCCGGCAACACCTGGCTGCACTTCGTCGAGGGCGGCGATGCGCCCGCCGTCGGCGCGACCGTGACGCTCACCGTCGAGAAGGCCCGCCGTGACGCCATCCAGCGCCACCACACCGTCACGCATTTGCTGCACTGGGCCTTGCACGAAGTCGTGAGCCGGGAAGCCTCGCAGAAAGGCTCCTTCGTCGGCCCGGACAAGCTGACCTTCGACTTCAACAGCGCCGCGCTCACGCCCGCGCAGGTCGCGGACATCGAGAAACTCGTCAACGAGCGCATCGTCGAGAACGCCGGCGTCTCGTGGACCGAAGTCCCGCACGCCGACGTGAAGGGCCGCAAAGACGTGATGCAGTTCTTCGGCGACAAATACGGCGATCTCGTGCGCGTGGTGCAGATCGGCGGCGCAGCGAACAAGCTGGACGGTTATTCCATGGAACTCTGCGGCGGCACGCACACGCGCGCGACCGGCGAGATCGGCCTCTTCCGCATCGTCGGTGAGAACGCGATTGCCGCCGGCGTGCGCCGCATCGAAGCCGTCGCTGGCCTCACCGCCTTCGACGCGATGCGCCTGGATCGTGAGTTGATCCGCATCGTGGCGGGCAAGGTGAATTCCCCCATCCACGAGCTGGAGAAGAAGATCGAGCTGGTGCTCGCGCAGCAGAAGGAACTGGAGAAGCAGCTCAAGCTGGCCGTGGCGCGCAACGCCTCGAACGCCGCGAGCGAGCTGATCGGCCGCGCGCAGACGGTGAACGGCACGCCGCTCATCACGCACAACCTCGGCGACGCGGACGGCGAGTTCCTGCAGGCCGTGGTGGACGCGCTGAAGAGCCGGTTCAAGGGCGTGATCGTCCTCGGCGGCGGCGCAGGCGGGGCCGTGACGCTCATCGCGTCCGTCTCGGCGGACTTCACGGCGAAGGTGCAGGCCGGGAAGATCATCCAGCAGATCGCGCCCATCGTCGGCGGCAAAGGCGGCGGCAAGCCCGACAACGCCCGCGGCGGCGGCAAGG